>JAHECN010000009.1 GCA_024641735.1 Gemmatimonadota bacterium
CGGGGGCACGGCGGAGCGCGAATCTGCGCAATGATGTGCTGGTCTCGTATCTCCCCACGCCGGGTACAATCGTGTACGTCGGCTACGGCGCGTCCCACACCGAGCGCGATTTCACCGATCGCTCGCTGCAGCGGACCAATGACGGGCTGTTCATGAAGGTGTCGTACTTGTGGAGGATGCAGGGGCGTTAGGCCAGTCTCGCCGTCCCTCGGCTGGCATCCACGAACGCCTCGAACAGGTGTCCCACGGCCGACTCCCCGCCGTCGAACATTTCGGGGTGCCATTGGACGCCCACCGCGAAGCCGTCCGTTGCCTCCGCCGCCTCGATCAGGCCGTCCGGTGCCCATGCCGTCGGGATCAACCCGTAGCCGAGGTCCCGGATCCCTTGATGGTGCATGGAGTTGACGGGGACGTCCACATCCACGAGGGCCTCACCGAGGCGGCTGTCGTGTTTGACCTCGACATGGTGCGCCTTGTGATCACGCGCCCAGCCGGCGGTCGGGAAGTAGTCATGCTTGAGGGACCCCGGCCGCTCGTCGGTGAGGTCCTGCCAGAGGGAGCCACCAAACGCCACGTTCAAGATTTGCAGGCCGCGACAGAGCCCGAGCATCGGCTTCCCTTCCTTGACGGCCCACCGGGTCATCACGACTTCGGAGGTGTCGCGGGCGGGGTCGAGGCGACCGAGCTTCTCGTGGCGTGGCGTGCGGTAGTAGGCGGGATCGATGTCGACGCCGCCGGGAACCAGCAGGCCGTCAATCCGATCGTAGATGGCCCGCAGCGTGGCGGGGTCTTCGGCCAGCAGGGGGATCAGCACGGGAACGCCGCCCGCCGTCATCACGGCATGGACGTAGCGCTGGTTCATGACCCAGGACATCGGGAGTTCCTGGGGAATTCCGTCAATCGCCTGCAGTGTTTGTGTCGTCACCCCGATCAGGGGCCGGCCATGGGACATTACCGCACTCCTTCCGCTGTTTCCACGATCAACTGATCCACCACTGCGCGAAGATCGCCGGTTTCGCGCCAGGTTGCCAGTTGACGATCGGCCGAAGTTCCCTCGTTGAGGATCTTGTAGGCGTACTCGACCTCGGTGCGGGTCCCCAGTTCATCCAGGACGTCGTCCAGGAACCACTCGATCAATTCCCGGATCATGTCCCGGGCAGGGAACTCTTCCTGCTTGCCCATGTCGATCAATTTCCCCTCGAGGCCATAGCGGATGGCGCGCCACTTGTTCTCCTCGAGGTAGTGCAGCGAATAGTGACGGAAGGTCAGGTTGTCGCGGCGCAACTTGTAGACCTTGAAGCAGATGGCCTGGAAAATGGCGGCAATGCAGACGGCTTCGTCGACCTTGGTGCAGATGTCGCAAATCCGGAATTCGAGGGTGGGGTAGCTCCAGCTCGGCCGCACGTCCCACCAGATCTTGGACGCGTTCGGAATTGAGTTGGTCTTGACCAACACATTCACCAACGTCTCGAAGTCGGTCCACGAGTCGAGGTGCCGCGGAATCCCGGTGCGGGGGAAGTTGCGGAAGACCACGCTGCGGTAGCTCTTGAGTCCGGTGTGCCGCCCGAACCAGAAGGGCGAGGAGGTGGAGAGCGCCAGGACGTGGGGCAGGAAGTATCGACACACATTCATCGTGTCGATGAGCAGCTCGCGATCTTCGATGCCGATGTGGACGTGCGTGCCGAAGATCAGCAGGCGCTGGGCCAAGTCCTGCAGGTCCTCCCGTACACCGATGTAGCGATCGAGCGGCGTGATTTCCTGATCCATCCATTTGGAGAACGGATGCGTCCCCGCCGCCACGATCTTGAGGCCGTTCTCGGCCGCCAGATCCATGACCAGTCCGCGGAGCCGGACAATCTCGGACCGGGCCTCAGCAGGGGTGTGGCAGACGGCGGTGCCGACTTCGACCATCGACTGATGCAGTTCAGGTTTGATCTCGCGCAGGATCTTCGAGTCCGCCTTGAGCATCTCGGTGATGTAGCTCTTCAACTCCCGCGTGACCGGATCAATGATCTGATACTCTTCTTCGACGCCGATCGTAAAGGAAGGCTGCTTCATCGGGGCTCCACCACAAAGGTCGGAATGGTTGATCCACTGCCGGCGGTGACATTCACGAGGGCGGAGGTCGAAATCCGTGTGAGACAGCCATCCATCCAGGCACCGTGCCAACAGAAGGGCGCCGTATCCACAATGCGATCGTCCACGAGCAGGCCGCCCTGGTGCAGCACCGGGAACGGTTCCTTCGGCAACGCGATGCGGCGCTGCACGATGTAGGGCTCGGCAAGGGCGCGTGCCACACCGACTTCCCAGGTCGCGTCATCCACTTCCCACCCAAGCACGATCCCCGCACCGCCGTAGTCATCGTTCGGCTTGAGGACGAGGGTCTCGCGCTCCGTCAGGATCCACGGGATCAGGTCCCGTTCGATCCCATCTGCCAAGGTGCGGCGCTCCTCGACCACCCGCGTCCAGGGGACGTGGGTGGCGATGGCCAGCTGTTCTGCCGGGCTGAACCGATCTGCATTCCGTTCATCCGAGAGCACAGCGAGCGAGGCCTTCTTGTGGAGCGGCTTGCAGGCCGCAGGATTCACCATGCAGACGGCTCCATCCGCGACCGCTCGCAGCATCGGGTGCTCGAGCCCGCCCGCTGCGACGAGCTCGTGGAGGAGCACGCGCTTGTAGATCAGGTCGATCACCGTGCCATCGTGGTCCCGCAGCACGCCACCTTCATAGCGCAGGGCGTCCGGTGTCGTGATGCGGCACGGCACGCCCATGCCCTTGAGATAGTGCTGACAGAGCACGAATTCCGATTGTGTGGGGACGTCGGCCCAATCAACAATCGCAATGCTCGGCGTCGTGCGGACACCGCGGAAGCGATGCCAACTCTCGAGCAAGATGTTGTGCAGGTGCCCGAGGCCGGGGAGTGGGCGGACGACCCAGTCCTCACTGAACGGACGCATGGCCGGAAGCGCGAGGAAGAGTTCCGTGAGTGCATCGGTGTAGCCGGTGCCAGCCGGAGTCTCACCATTGTATTCGGTGATGCGCGCCACGCCATCGGTGGGGTCGATGAAGGCATCGAGCCGTGACAAGGGGGAGTCCACGTGGAGCGCCGGGGCCGTGTCCAGCAGCGTCTCTTCCCATGGCGCGAGCCGGAATTGTTCCCGGAAGGTTCGGTCCCGGCGGGCGGCCTCGCCCGCAGTACGGAAGGCGCCGAGCAGGCCTTCCGTCGCGCGACGGAGCCCGTCGTATTCTGCTGGCGAAAAGAAGCGGGGGCGAATCACCGAACAGAGCGGGCGGTCCCCGAACGTGATGCCGCACTCCTGCTGACGGGCGCCGAGCCACTCGCCGGATTCGCGGGCGAGGGCATCGTCGAGACCATCAATCCATGCCGCGACCGCCCGATGGCTCATGCGCTGCGCCCATGCCCGGCAAAGAGATGCTTCGACTTCGGCTTGGGCGGCGTCCGCTCCTCGAGCGCCAGCGCGATGGTGACGTCGGCCATCGTCTGGACGGCCCACTCAAAGAACGTCGGTCCCAGCGAGTTGATGTCGAAGTCCGGGGCAGGGTTCATGAAGTCGATCGCGTATGGAACGCCGTCCCGAATCGCGAATTCGAGTGAGTTCATGTCGTAGCTGAGCGCGCGACAGAGCTTGCGCGCCTGCGTCACGATCAACTCCTTCATTTCCGGATCGAGGAACTCTCCCTCGTGATACTTCCGTTCCTTGGGGTCGTACTTGATCGGCATGACATGCTCGCGGCCGATGCAAATGCAGCGCACGAACTCATCCCACTCAATGAACTCCTGCACGATCATCGTCAGCAACCCGCAACGATCGTAGTGGTGCAACAGCTCGTCCAGCGTATGGCAGACATAGACGTCCCGCCAGCCGCCTCCATGCGCGTCCTTCAGGATGCACGGCAACCCGATGTGCTGGATCACGGCCTGCCAGTCCAGCGGATACTCGAGGTTGCGGAGCGATTCGTCGTGCTTGATCCCGGGGATGTAATCCTTGTTGGGGAGCACGATCGTCTTCGGCGAAGCGATCCCGTTCGCCTCGGCGAGGGTGGCACCGAAGAACTTGTCGTCGGCGGTCCACATGAACGGGTTGTTGATCACCTTCACGCCGCGCACGGCCGCATGCTTCAGCCACGTCCGATAGAACGGGACTTCATGGGAAATGCGGTCGACGACCACATCCCAGGGGATGTCATCGTTCAGGGTTGGGGCCCCAAGGTGGACGAACTCGGCAACCACGCCGGCGTTGCGCCGATTGACCTCCTCGATGAACGCCGGGGGCCAAGACCATTCACGGCCCACCAGAAGGCCGATGCGCTTTGGGGTCTGCTTCTGTTTGCTCATAGAGTCCTCAGTCGTGTCCACCGATGTAGAGCTGTACCATCTGCTGCCACCAGGGCCAGTCGTGTGCCCACCCATCCCACAGGCGGAGCGCATTGCCGATGCCGCGATCGAGCAGGGTGCGGGAAAATGCCTGGTTGCTTGGGCACAGTGTGTCGTCGCGCCCGACGGCCAGAATGATGTCCATCTGACGGAACGCCGCCATCCGGTCCGGCGCGTGTTCGTGCCGCATGAAGTCCGCGGGGTTGTACGCGTAGACCAGATCGTCGGAATAGCCGTTCGTGAACCGCTTGATGTCGATCAACCCGCTCATCGCAAGCACGCGGCCAACGAGATGCGGATAGCGACAGCCGAAGGCGATCGCGTGATACGCGCCGAACGAAGCGCCCGTAGTGATCAGGAACGGATTCGGATTGGTGGAGAGCGTGAACGGGAGCACTTCGTCGTGCAGGTACGCATCGTACCGGGCATGCCATTCGGCCCGTTGCCGAGGGTGCGCGGCATCATCGTACCAGCTCAATTGATCCACACTCGCGACGCAAATCAACTGGAGCTGGCCCTGCGTCAGTTGGTCGGCGAGGGCGTGACACATGCCCCGGTCTTCCCACTCATGATTGGCGCCCATCGACGTCGGAAAGACCAACACCCGTGCTCCGGCGTGACCGTGGACAACGAGCTCCATGGGGCGGCCGTGGAGATTCGGGCTCTCCCAGGAGTGGGTCGTGCGTTGCCACATCAGATCTGTCTCGCGTGGGAGGGCGTGAAGGCGTATGAGGGAAGGTACGCGGGGTTTGCCCCGCACGGAAATCCCGGCCTACCGTTCCACTCGTGAAACGTTTTGTAACAAATGCAAGTACCTACTTGCAAGCGGTTGGGTTGGCGCCTATCCTCTCCGGCATGGGAACCAAGCACGCACTGCTGGAAGTGACGGCCAAGCTCTTTTCAGAGCATGGTTGGCGTGGCGCGACCACGCGACGCATCGCCGAGGCGGCAGGCGTCAACGAGGTCACCTTGTTCCGGCATTTCGGATCGAAAGAAGTACTCCTCCGCGCCGCCATTGAGCACTCGACCGCGATCGCCCCGGCCACGGCCCTCCCGACGGAGCCCGGTCGCCTCAGGGAGGAGATCTCGATCTGGGCCCGGGTGATCCACGCCCATGTCGTGCAGCAGGGTCCGATGATCCGCGGTTGCCTGGCGGAGTTCGAGGAACACCCCGAACTCGCGCCGGTGAGTTGTGATGGACCGATGCGGGCGATGCAGGAGATGGTGCGCTACCTCACCCGGGCCCGAGAGTTGGGAATGATCGGCACTTCGGCGTCGCTGGAGGGTGCGACAGTGATGTTGATGAACGCCGTCTTCCTCGACGCGATCACGCGAGACGTGGTGCCAACATGTAATGCGATGTCGGCGGAGAACGCCGTCGAAGTCTTTGTGGACTTGATACTTCGTGCGCTCAGCGCGCAGGAGGCAGTGTGAAGCGGCTCGTCGTTGGGACAATGCTGTGCCTCGTGGCTTTTTCCCCCGTGGCGGGCCAAGCGCCGGGCGGCCTCCGACTCTCCCTGGCCGACGCGCTGATGCGCGTTGATTCCGCAAGCGAACAGGTTGGGCTGGCCCGTGCCGGAGTGCTGCGTGCGAAGGCCGATCTGCTGCGTGCACGGAGTGGCCTCCTCCCGCAGATCAACGGGGCCGCAACCTACACGCGCACCCTGGCCAGCCAGTTCGCCGGCTTCGCGTCCAGCGACAGCGCGGACACCACGCCCGGTCCGGTCAACTGCACGCGCTACACGCCCAATCCGGCGCTCCCCCTCAGCGAACGGCTCGATGCGCTGGAGCGTGGTCTCGATTGCAGTGCAAACGGGAAGGGCGGCATCGACTTTTCGGAGCTGCCGTTCGGACAAGCGAACACCTACAACTTTGCCTTGAGCGGAAGTCAGGCGGTCTTCAATCCCCGACTGGGGGGTCAGCGTCGTGCCGCCTCGGCAGGCGCCGCCCAGGCGGAAGTGGCCTTGGATGCGGCCCGGACGCAGGCGGTGCTCGAGGCAACCCAAGCGTACTTCGACGCGCAGCTGGCGGATCGCTTGGCACAAATCGCGGACTCGGCGTTGGTGCAGGCGGAGCGTGCCTACCGTGACACCGAATTGGCGCGTGAGGTCGGTACGGCCGCCGAGTTCGATCTTCTGCGTGCCGGTGTGGCCCGCGACAACCAGCGCCCGGTCGTGATTCAGCGGCGCGCCCAGCGCACGCAGGCGTTCCTGCGGCTCAGTCAATTGCTCGATCTCCCGTCCAACCAGCCGTTGCTGCTCAGCACGGAACTCGGCGACACGAGCACGGTTCCGGTCCCACCGTTCGCCGCTGCGGTGATCGCCGCACAGGATCTGTCGGTGGAAGGGCGAGCGCCGGTGCGTCAGGCGGTCTCGCAACTCGCCGCGAGCGAGGCGTTGTTGGCTTCGGCGCGCGGTGGCCGCCTGCCGTCGCTGACGCTCTCCGGGACGTATGCGCAAATCGCCTTCCCGAAGCGCGTGTTCGGCTTCGGGTCGTTCGTGAATGACGCCAGCGTGTCGCTGCGCATGGATGTGCCGCTCTTCACCGGAGGACGGTTGCGCGCCGACCTGCTCTCTGCTGAGGCACTCAGGGACGAGTCGGAACTGCGGCTGCGTCAGGCGCGTGAGCAGGCCGCACGCGACGTGATCGATGTGCGAACCATGCTTGAGGCCGCTGAGGCCTCGTGGAGCGCCAGCCAGGGCACGACCGAGCAGGCCCGGCGGGCCTTCGCGATTGCCGAGGTGCGCTATCGCGAGGGAATTTCGACGCAGACCGAGTTGAGTGACGCGCGGCTCCTCCTGCAGCAAGCCGAGGCCAACCGTGCGCAGGCGGCGCGCGATCTCCAGGTGGCCCGTGTGCGAGCCGCACTGCTCCGTGACCTGCCATTCAGCATGGCACCGACCGCTGGTGGATTCTGATGACGCCCCGTTTCTCTTCTTCGTCCTTGTGCCCTGAGTTCATGATGACCGTCGCTTGCTCTCGTCGTATCGGATTGGGACTTCTTCCCCTGCTTCTGCTGGTGGGCGCTTGCGGTGGGGCGCCCGCGGCAGACGCCGTGGTCGAAACCCCGGTGATCAATGTGGCCGCGGACAACGCGGTGGTCGTGGACAGCGGCATCATCGAGAGTGGCCCACTGCTTTCGGGGAATCTCGCGGCGGAGCGCACCGCGGAGTTGCGTGCGCAGGTCGCCGGGACGCTGCTCGACGTCCTGGTGCGTGAAGGCACGGCCGTCACGGCTGGACAGCCACTCGCGCGGATCGAGGCCACCGTGCTGGAGGATCAGGTCCGATCGGCCGCCTCCATGCTGCAGAGTGCCGAGGCGAATGCGGAACTCGCCACACGAAACGCCGAGCGTGCGGTCCGGTTGCACGGCGCGGGAGCGATGGCCGAGCGTGACTTGGAAGCCGCGCGCAGCCAAGCCGCCGCGGCCACCGCGATGGCGGCAGATGCGAGGGCGCGTCTGGCGTCAGCGCGGCAACAGTTGGCGCATGCCACAGTGCGGGCGCCCTTTGCGGGTGTCGTGAGTGAGCGGCGGGCGAGTGCCGGAGATGTCCTCGCGATGGGCACCCCGATTCTCACCATGGTCGATCCGACACGATTGGAGTTGGCCGCGTCGGTGCCGGCCGCCGCGCTCAACACGATTCGTCGTGGCGCGAAGGTCGAATTCTCGGTGACAGGGTACCCCGGTCGCAGTTTCGTCGGGACGATCGCCCGGGTGAATCCGGTGGTCGATCCGGCCACGCGTCAGGTACGGACCTATGTCAGTGTGCCGAATGCGGATCGTGCGCTGGCGAGCGGGCTCTTCGCGGAGGGACGTGTGGCGGTCGAGCAGGTACGTGCCTTGGCGATCCCACTCTCGGCGATTGATCCCACGGCCACGACCCCATCCGTCCGTCGCCTGGCGGGTGGCAAGGTCGAATTGGTCGAGGTGACGCTGGGCGTTCGCGATGATGTCACCGAGCGAGTCCAGATTCTGAGTGGCGTCGCGCGTGGCGACACGCTCCTGGTGGGTGCCGCGCTCGGCACGCCGGCAGGTTCCCTTGTGCGCATCGCGCACGCTGACCGCTAAGGCACGAGGCGTCTGCGATGTGGATTTCTGATTTTGCCATTCGGCGACCGATCATCACCATCACCGCGATGCTTGCGTTGGTGGCGTTCGGCATTGCCGCGTTGTTGAACCTGCAGGTGGACGAGTTCCCCGATCTCGAACAGCCGGTCGTGGTCGTGCAGGTCGCCTACCCCGGCGCGTCCCCCGAGGCGGTGGAGCGCGAGGTCATCGAACCGATCGAGGAGGCAGTCTTCGGCCTCTCCGGGGTCGACCGCGGCAAGTCGATGTCCAACTCGGTCGATGGCTTTGCCCAGCTGACCATCACCTTCATCTATACCAAGCCGGTCGCCGAAGCGTCGCAGGATGTCCGCGATGCCATCTCGACGATTCGCAGCAACCTGCCAGCCGAGATTGAAGAGCCGCTGATCACGCGCTTCGACTACGGGGCGCAGCCGATCATGGCCTTGACGGTGAGCTCGACCACGCTGGACGCGCGGTCCCTGACCATGCTCACGGACCCCACGATCGTCAGTCAGTTGCGCTCGATTCCGGGTGTGGCGCAGGCCTCGGTGGTCGGCGGCAGCTATCCCGAGATGACCGTGCAGTTGCGCCAGGAGGCCATGCAGGCCGCGGGCGTCGGCGTCAGTGAGATCGTCGCCGCCGTGGGGAGCCAGAATCTCGCTGCGCCGGTTGGTCGCCTCAGCAGTGGCCTGGAGGAGCGCTCGATCCGCCTGAAGGGTCGGCTCGAGGGCCCCGCCGAGTTCCGGGAGCTGGTGGTCGCGCAGCGCGGTGGGACGATCATTCGTCTCGGCGATGTCGCGGATGTCTTCGACGGTCTCGAGGAGCCGCGCACGGCCGCGGGATACAACGGCACGCGGGCGGTCGGGATCAACATCCTGAAGGCGAAGGGGTACTCCACCAACGAAGTGATCTACAAGCTGCGCGATCAGATCACCGCGTTGCAGGCAAGCTTCCCCGACGATGCCAAGCTCGAGATCGTCAAGGATGCCGGCGTGCGCGTGACCGGATCGGTCAACAACGTGAAGGAGACGCTGATCGAGGGCGCCATCCTTACCGTGCTGGTGGTCTTCCTCTTCCTGAATTCGTGGCGGTCCACCGTCATCACCGGTCTCGCGTTGCCGGTCTCGGTGCTGGCTGGATTCATCGGCGTCTGGATGTTTGGCTTCACGTTGAACACGATGTCGCTGCTCGGGTTGTCGCTGTCGATCGGTGTGCTGATCGATGACGCGATCGTGGTCCGAGAAAACATTGTGCGCCATTTGGAGATGGGGAAGGATCACTTCACGGCGGCGCGCGAAGGGACGGCCGAGATCGGCTTGGCCGTGGCCGCCACCACGTTCTCCATCGTGGCGGTGTTCGTCCCGATCGCATTTATCACCGGGCAATCCGGGCAGTGGCTCAAACCATTCGCGCTGTCGATTGCCGGGGCCGTGATCGCCTCACTCTTCGTGTCGTTCTCACTCGACCCGATGCTCTCGGCCTATTGGGCCGATCCGCATCAGGAAGAGCACGAGAAGTGGTGGATCACCAAGAAGCTGGACGGCTTCGACCGGTGGTTTGGCCGGATGACGGATCGGTATGGCCGAGTGATCGCCTGGGCGCTGGATCACCGCTGGTCGATGGTGAGCTTGGCGCTGATCAGCTTCGTGGGCGCGGGAGTGCTCCAGTATTTCGCCGGTGGTTCGGGCTTCGTCCCGCTCTCGGATCGGGCAGAAATTGAAGTCGTGGTGGAGGCCCCGCCGAGTGCCAACCTCGAGTACACGATGGAACGGACCGAAGCGGTTGCGGCGATTGCGCGTCGGCACCCCGAGGTGCTCTACACGTTCGTGACGGCGGGGACGCCACTCCCGATGCGAACCCCTGGTGTCGATCAGGCGCACATCTACATGAAGCTGTCGCCGGCCAAGGAGCGCGCCATCTCGGCGGCCGAGCTTGGGGCACAACTGCGCCGCGAGTTCAAGGAGGTCGGCGGCGTCAATGTGGCGGTGTTTGCCGGCGGCTTCGGCGGCGCCTTCAAGGAGTTGCAGTTGCAGATCCGCGGCCCGGACGCCACCACGCTAGCCATCCTCGGCGAGCAGGTGTTGGCTGCAGCCAAGACGGTGCCTGGTGCGGTGGACGTGGCGGTCTCCGCGCGTGGCCCGCGGGATGAGCTGACCGTGGAAGTCGATCGGGCGCTGGCCGGTGCGCTCGGACTCACGGTCGGTCAGGTGGGACAGGCGATGCGCGTTGCCTTCGCCGGCATTGATGCCGGTGACTGGGTCGACCCCTCCGGGAAGACGCGGGATGTCCGGGTGCGACTCTCCCCGGAATCGCGGACGCGCCCTGCGGACCTTGAGCGCCTTCCGCTCACGATCATGGGGGCGGATGGACGCGCGCGGACGGTCCCGCTCGGTCAGGTGGCCAAGATCGCGCTCGAACGCGCACCGGCACAGATCGACCACCTGGATCGGTCGCGGGTGATCACGCTCGAGGCCAACCTCCAAGGGAAGCCGTTGGGTGAGGTGACGCAGGGAATGAAGGATGCGATCGGGAAGATCCCGTTCCCCCCGGGTTACGCCATGACAGAGGGCGGCTGGAACCAGAACCAGAACGAGACGTTTACCAGCATCTTCACGGCGTTGGGAATCGCGATTCTGTTGATGTACCTGATCTTCGTGGTGCAGTTCGGCTCCTTTCTGGATCCGATTGCCATTCTCATCTCGTTGCCGCTGTCGTTGATCGGTGTGGTGATTGCATTGATCGTGACCGGCGACACGCTGAACATCATGAGCATGATGGGCGTGATGCTCTTGATGGGGATCGTCGCGAAGAATTCGATCCTGCTGATCGACTTTGCCAAGTGGTCGCACGAGGAACGCGGGACCCCAATCCGCGAGGCGCTGATTGAAGCGGGGCGCATTCGACTCCGCCCGATCTTGATGACCACCTTCGCGTTGATTGCGGGGATGCTGCCCGTGTCGATCGGTGGCGGGGAGGGCGCGGACTTCTATGCGCCGGTCGGTCGTGCCGTGATCGGGGGTGTCATCACGTCGACGGTCCTGACGCTGCTGGTGATCCCGACCTTCTACGAGATCCTCCACGACACGCGGACAGCGTTTCTCGGCACGATGCGGCGGTTCTTCGGGCGAGCGCCGGTGCCGAGCGCCGCGGAGTAGTGTGGCCGGAAGGCGTCACACGCGATGGGGCGGCCAAGTGGCCGCCCCATCTGCGTTATCGGAACATGCCGGACAGGGTGCGCCAGTTGTCCTGCACGCGACGGCCCCACGTCGCCTCATCATGGTCACCGTCGGGATCCTCGAGGTAGTGCATCGATTGATCGAGGCGCCAGCCGCGGCGGATGAGCAGGTCCCGCATCTGTTCGACCTCAGCGACTTGGTCCTCACCTTCCTTGACGCCGACGTCCAGCCAGACACGTCCGACCGGGCCGGGTTGTGAGGCAATCCAGTCGTAGATCGCCTCGCCGGCATACCAGAGCGCCGGCGAGAGGACCCAGGCGACGCTGAACGTGCGGGCCTCTGCGATGAGTGCGTGCAGGGCGAGCAGTCCTCCCATCGAGGAACCGGCGATCGCCGTCGCGTTCCGTTCTGGTCGGGTTCGGAAGTTGGCGTCGACCAGCGGCTTGACGGTGCGCACGAGATAGCGGAGGTAGGCGGCACCCTCCCCGGGACCCCGGATGACGTCATCAAAGGGAGAGTATTCCCGCAGCCTCCCGGGCCCGAGATTGGGCACCCCGACGAGAATCATCGGCTCCGCGGGGTGGGCCGCCAGTGTCTCGAGCAGCGACCAGTGCCCCGCGTACGAGGTGGCGGGATCAAAGCAATTCTGGCCGTCCTGGAGATAGACGACACGATACCGCTCTCGCACGTTGGTGTCGTAGCCCGGGGGAAGCGCCACGAGGACTTCTCGTTCGGCGTCACCTGGGCCGGAGACAAGCGGGAACCGCCAGAGCGATGGCGGGTCCAAGTCGTCGGCGATGGTCACCGGAAGGGGGAGGAGCTCAGGGAGAGTCACGGGGGTGATAAAATAGTCGGTCAGGTGTTGGTGTGGAGTCGGCAGCGGATACCATCGGCTCGTCGCGACCTCAACTCGCCGCTGCGCGGCTCAGACACACGGTCGCTCCTTCCCGACGGTATCCGCCGCCGACCGCGGCCGCTTCTCGCGGAGCGCAACACCCCGTACCCATCGCCTCGTCGGCCCCTTCTCGCGGAGAACGCAGCACCCCGTACCCATCGCCTCGTCGCGACCTCAACTCGCCGCTTCGCGGCTCAGACACACGGTCGCTCCTCGCCGAGGGTACGCGCCGCTGCTCGGTCTCCTCTCTCCTCTCTCCTCCGTTCGCCGTTCGCCGTTCGCGAAAAAGGCCGACCCCATTTCTGGGGCCGGCCTCTTCGTGATGCGTGGAGCGTAGTGTTCTAGAACATCGTCGTCACGCCGAAGAGCGCGCGACGCCCGACCACCGAGCCACCGAAGATGTGGTAGCGCTGCTGGTTGGCGAGGTTGGTGATGTTGGTGAAGATCCGGTAGCGCGGATCGGCCTGGTAGCCGACCGATGCGTTGATCGTCTGGGAGGCCGGGACTCGGCCCACGAAGACGCCTGCGGCCCAATCATACGACGCCACAAAGCGTCCAGTGAGCGAAGCATTCCAGCCATTGGCGCCGCCCTCGTAGTGGGCGCCGAGGGTGGCCTTCCGGTCTGGCGTGTTGGGGAGCAACTGGTCCCCCGCCTGCTGGCTGTTCACCACGAAGTCGAACCAGGAGAAGGTGCCATCCACCCGGATCGATGGTGAGAGCTGATAGCCCACGCCGACATCGATCCCCTTCTGGTCCACGTCACCTTCGTTGGTGTAGCTGACGATGACGGCCGTGTTGCCGTCCTCGTTGCGGCTCAGCCCCAGCCCGGCCGCGGCCGTCGCCGGATTGGCAAGCAGGGCACCGCGAATGGCGCCGACCAAGGCGGCCTGCGCTGCCGCCGGAACTGCAGCAGGCGGCGTCCAGTAGCCAAACGTTGGATTCACAGCCGGAAGGAGGTCGGTCACGAAGTCGGTGATGTTGTTCTGGTAGATGTCGACGGTGACGTAGACCTTTTCGCTGACGGCGCCCTTGTAGCCGAACTCATAGCCGACCGTCTTTTCGGGGGTCAGGTTGGCGTTGCCGCGGGCTTGCACCGGCACCGCCGAAGAGTTGGTGAAGAGGGTGCCCTGCGGCACGCCAGCCAACGCCGGTCCGAGCTGCGGATTGGCTCGCAGACCGGCCTCGAGCGCCGAGAAGTTCGCCGGGGCGCCAGCGTTGGCGCGGAGGAAGAACTCCGAGTAGTTCGGCGTCTGGAACGCCTTGTTGTAGGTGAAGCGGAACGAGTTGTTCTGGTCCGGCGAAAAGACAATCGCTGCCTTTGGCGAGAACTGTCCCTCGAACAGGTCACCCTCGTCGTAGCGCGCAGCGCCAACCAGACGCACCTTGCTGCCGAGACGGTACTCCATCTGCGAATACACCGACTTGACGTTGTCGCTGCGCTGATCGTTTTCCGGTGCCATCAACGTGCCATTGGTGGTCACGTCATAGTTCCGGAACGACGCACCGAAGATTCCGTGGCCCTTCCCATTGGCGAAGTCCGTGTTGCCTTGCGCTTCGATGTGGGAGATGGTCGACGTTTCCAGCAGGCCCAGGCCGCTCGCGAGCGAGAACTGTGAGTCCACCGACTCGCGCCGGTTGGCGTAGGCGAAGACGTTCAGGTGCCTGCTGTCAAAGGAGGCACGCGCATAAGGCTTGCGACCCTTCTCGACCTGGACCCGGCCGATGCCAGTCACCAAGACTTCATTTTCGACTTCCGACGCGCCGGCTTCCACCGAGACGACATTGTTGCCGAAGTAGCGGTCAATCCGGAGCGAGCCGTACTTGGCGATGACCGGGTCACGATCCCCCTTCGGGCGGCGCGTCGTGCCGGCGCAGAGTGGCGACTTGTCATTGCCGCAGGTCTGCCCGGAGAGTGCCCGGACTTCCGGGGAGGTTGCCTTGATGACGGTGCCGCTGGCGCCGGCAATGGCTTCCTTGTACTCGGTCCGCAGCGAGAGCGAGACGGCGGCCGAGTCGATGCTGGTCCGCGAGCGGGTCCAGGTGTCGTTGGTGCCGTACCCGGCGGTGACGCGGTAGCCGTAGCGGCCCCCGAAGAAGAGACCGGCGACGCGGCCATCGATCTTCTTGGACGCCAATCCGCCACCCACGACCGAGATCCGGCCACCGATCGCTTCCCGCGGCGAGAGGGTCGCCATGTTGATGACGCCCGCAAACGCATTGGCGCCGTAGAGCGCCGAGCCCGGGCCGCGGACCAGTTCCATGCTGCGCATGTCTTCAGTCGAGACGGGGAGCGAATTCCACTCCTGCGACCCGAGGAAGGCGATTGCCAAGTCACGACCATCCAGCAACGTCAGCACGCGACGGTTCAACGAGGAGTTGAAGCCGCGGGCGTTGATGTTGAAGTCGTTGACGCCGCTCTGCGAGACGTCGACGCCAGGGGCCTGCGCCAGGGCCAATGGGGCCTGCCCAGTGGATCCGGCCGCCTGCAGGACGCGCGGTTCGACCGAGGTCAGGGCCGCAGGCGCCTCGACTTGGCGCTCCGGTTCACGGGAGGCGGTGGTCACCGTCAGGTCCGCGAGGGAGACGGCGGCCGCTTCCATGGTGACGTCGACGGTCTGGTCGCCATTGACCATGACGGTCTTCTCGACCGGCGCATAGCCAAGCCAGCGGAAGACCAAGGTGTAGGTGCCCGGTGAAACCCGCAGGAAGACGTACTTGCCATTCACATTGGTCGTGGTCGCGATGGGGGTGCCTCGCAACGAGATCATGACCCCCGGAACGGCCTGACTGTCTTCCGCGCGAATGACAGTCCCACGGATCGCTCCCATCTGCTGTGCGGAAAGCGGGAGCGCCGCTCCAAGCAGGAGGGCGCAAGCAACGCCGAATCGGACGTGGCTCAAGGACATGCAGGAATCCTTTGCTAAAGTAGATTTTTGGGGGGGGCTTACCCGGGGGTTCACGAGCCCAACCGAAAGATCGTAACGAGTGCAAGTTTGCGGAAGAGTCCCCCCCCCAACTGACCTAGTCGGGGAGGACAGCGGCGAAGCGGCGGACGACCTCGCCGGCCGGCTCGATCGCATCGATCCGCCCCACCGATTTGCCGGCTTGCCAGTACTCTATCGTGCCGGTCGTGTCGAGTGAGGCGCGTTTCAATTGCCAGAGGGAGCGCAGCGCGTAGATCGTGCGCATCCAATGTTTGGTACGTCGTCCACGGAGCATCCACCGTGCTACAGGGCCAGCCCTGAGGCCCATCCGCTCGACCTGTGGTGTCCGGATAATGGCGACCGGCACGCCAGTGATCCGTTCGGAATGGACGATCGCATCTTCTCCGGCATCGACGATGGCGGCCTTGTATGCGTCACTCGCCAAGCATTCGGTCGTCGCGATGAAACGCGTTCCGCACTGCACCGCGGCGTAGCCGAGGTCGAGCATGGCACGGAATTGCTCGGGCGCTCCGACGCCGCCGGCCCCGATGACTGGCAAGCCGAACGGGGAAAGTTCCGCCAGTAGCTCCTCCGCGTCACGACCTCCGGCATGTCCGCCGGCGCGCTTGTTGACCGCGATCAGTCCATCCACTCCCCCCGCGACCGCCTTCTCCGCCCATTTTGCCTCGGTGACGTCGTGGTACACGACCCCACCCGCGTCGTGCACCCGCTCCACCACCCACCTGGGGTTGCCCAGCGAGGTGATGAAGAAGCGGACGCCCTCCTCAAGCGAAATGGTGATCCACTGCTCCATGCGGGTGCGATAGGCTTGGGAGGACTGCTCGATCAGCGCGTTCATCCCGATCGGTTTTGAGGTCAGGGAGCGGATCAGGCGGAGTCCGGCCCGGTAGTCGTGCCCGTGGACATAAGTCATGGCGATCGGCTGCACCACGCCGATCGCGCCAGCCTCGGAGACCGCCGCCACCAATTCAGGATTGGAACAGGGGTACATCGGGCCGCAAATGAGGGGGACCTCGATCCCGATCTGTCTGGTGAAGGGGGTTTCCATCAGGCAGGCCCCAAGCGCCAGGTGACCGTGGCGATCGCGACCACGTCCCCGTCGGCATCGGTAATCGTCGCCGTCACGTCAGCGTCTACAGGCTCCAACTCGACCTCCGGGGGGTGTGCCGTACTCTCGGCGACGAGCCGACCACGGGCCTTCTTGAGATAAGTGATCTGGAGGCCGGTCACGATGCCGCGAATGGTGGCCGGAACCGCCGTCAACATGGCGATACCACTGGTGACCTCGGCGAGATTGACGAGCGCGATCGCATGGACCGAGCGCAAATGATTCCGTACCGCGCGCCGATCGCGGAGCGACATGATCACGTGTCCTGGCTCCAGCACCTCCACCCGAGCACCGATCGAGCCGGTATAGGGCACCGCGCGCCCGAGCAATCGGGAAAAGAGCCAGCGTCCACCGGGCAGGCGGTGGAGCCGATGCCAGAGTGCCAGGAGCCGGGGTGCAAAGGGTGTGGACATGGGATGGAAGCAACCCGGAGTGGGTGGCTGGCGGCAAGTCGGTCCGCGAACTCAGCGTCGCCGGCGACCGCGCCGGGACCGGGGCAGGGCGGCTTCCTCGGGGGAGATCGGCGGGAAGGCGGCGCGTGGCGTGAAACGACTCCGCATGGGGAGCCAGAGTCGGGTGCTTCGGCGATAGAACTCGTACTCTCGGCCGAAGCGTCGTTGCAGTTCATGCTCTTCGACCGGTCGGATCAGCACGTGCCAGAGGAGAGCGAGGAGGCCGAAGTACCCCACCAGGAACGCGGAACCGGCATACACGAAAACGCCGAATCCCTGCGCCATCATCGTGGCCATGACCGGATTGCGGAGCCACGCGTACGGCCCGCTCACGACGAGGCGCGCTGGAGGCGTCAGGAAGAGGGTCAGTCCGTCGCTCCACCACGAGAGGGTGAGGCGGCTCCAGAGGTTGGCCGACGAGGCGATGGCGAGCACGGCCAACCCGAGCGTGGGCAGGGGGTCCAATCCCAGATGATGCAGCTCTTCCGCTTGCTGCCAGCGGACGATGGCGCGTGGCACCAGATAGAGAAAGAACCACCAACTGAGCGCGGTCTGCACCGCCGCGACGGCAAGTTGCCACACAACAGTTACCGGGTGGCGCATACTTCCTCGGGAAATCGGGTGACGCCGCCGGAGCTACTTCTCTCCGGCAGCCGCGGCGACCGATCCCGCCAACAGGAAGTCCAGCACGTCGAGTGCCGAGTAGCTGGTGCGACCATTGAGGAAGTCGGCGATTGTCGTCAGGTCATCACCACTGGTGAGGAGCTGCGTTTCCTGATAGCCGTCCTCACGGAATTGCCCGATGCCGATGTTTGCCATCAGCGAATTGCAGAGGCAGCGGCGGCCCGTGGTTTCCGCCTCCAAGCCACCTTTCTTGACGTAATCGGCAATCGGTTCGGACGCGCAGCGGAACCCGATCTTCTTGTCGTCGCGGACGTATGCGGTCCGCAAGTATCCCATGTCGCAAATCCGCTTGCGCGGAATCCCGGCATGTGCATCGCCACTCCACGTCACGACCTTGAACGGGTAGCCGGTCGGTGAGGCGAGCGGGTCGGTGCGGACGGACACTTCTCCACGCAGCGCGCTCTCCAGCACAGAGCGCTTGAGCTCAGCGGAGAAGCCCGACTCATTCGAATAAGCAAAGAGCGTCCCGACCTGAATGCCGGCGGCACCAGCCGCGCGCGCTGTGGCGTAGCGGGTCGGCCACCCCTCGCCGCCAGCCAGCCAGAACGGAAGTCCAAGGGCGGCGATCTGCGAGAGGTCGACGATGTCGCGCTCGCCGTAGATCGGTTCACCGGATTCGGTCAGGACCATTTCGCCACGCGGCGGGGCGTTGTGGCCACCCGCCGTCGGGCCTTCGATCACAAACCCCTGCACGCCACCACCGCTCTTGCGCGCCAGCATGGTCGCGAGGGAATTGGACGCCACGATCGCAAGAAACGCGGGACGCCGCACCGGAATCGGCGTGGCGCCATCCCAGTGGTCTGCGGGGTCGAGCGAGATGTATTCGACGCGCCCTTCCTCGAGACCGACCACGTCCATCTTGAGCGAGGCTTTCTCGTGCTTGGCGAAGGCATCCAGGACAGGCGGGATGTCGCGCGGAATGCCCGCGCCCATCAGGATGTAGTCCACGTCGGCGAGCATGCAGCCATAGAGGGCGGCCAGGTTGGGCCGCTGGATCTTGGTCAGCAGGTTGGCGCCGACCAATCCGGTGTGCCCTTCCTTGGCGAGCCAGACCTCGACGAACGCCCCGAGCATCTGGGCTTCCTCGCGCTCGCGGCGCACGACCTGCTTGTACATCGGCAGCAGCGCATAGGGCTTTCCCGGTTCGCGGCCTTCCGGCAGGAAGTACTTCGCGAGGAAACCGTCGGCGGCCCGACGAATCGGGAAGGCGGCAAGCGCGCGCCGCATATGACCGCCGGGATCGCCGTCTTGCAGGCGGCGGACCAGCACCGTGTCGATCCCCGTGGCAGAGATCACCCCGAGCTGTCCGGCGCTTGCGACGGCGTGCGCCAGGCGCCAATCGGAAACGGCAACACCCATCCCACCCTGAATGATCTGGGGGAGGGGTCGAGTCGTGGTGGCAGTATCAACCGTCAAGGGCGACTTCCTTTCGGGGTACGTCCGCGCGCGGGCTTGCGAGGGCCACTACCGCGCGAGGCGGTGGCCGAAGGAGCCGATGGAGACGCGGCACGTCGGGCGGCCTTCTCCTTGGCGCGGGCACGTTCGTCAGATTTCCGGGCACGAATCGCGGCGATCCGTTCGGCGATTGGCACTTCCAGCGCGACGGCCGCCTTCGCCTTGTAGTCGAAGTCCGGAATCGTCACACGGGGCAAACGCTTGCCGAGGACGCGCTCGATCGAGCGGATCTCGCTCTCTTCCTCATTCGAGACGAAAGTAAAGGCGTCGCCCGTGGCTTCCGCGCGGGCTGTCCGCCCGATCCGGTGGATGTAGTCCTCCGGCACCAGCGGAACATCGAAGTTCACGACATGTCCGAGCTCTTCGATGTCGATGCCGCGTGCGACGATGTCCGTCGCCACGAGAACGCGGTACTTCCCCTTCTTGAAGCCTGCGAGCGCGTCGGTCCGTTGCGCCTGCGACCGATTGCCGTGAATCCGTTCCGCCGGAATGCCGTTCTTGGTGAGGAAGGCGTGCAGCCGGTTGGCGCGATGCTTGGTGCGCGTGAAGACCAGCACTTCCTGCATCTCGCCGCGTTGCAGCAGCGTCAGCAGCAGGGAGGACTTCAGCTCCTGCGGCACCGGGTAGAGCGCCTGCGTGATGCCGACGGCCGGCTTCGACTGCCGCTCCAGATTGATCATCGCCGGATCATGAAGCAGCTCGCGCACCAGCGTCATGATCGGTGGCGGCATCGTGGCGGAGAAGAACAGCGTCTGCCGCTTCGCCGGAATGTGCTTGAGGACACGACGAATATCCGGGAGGAAGCCCATGTCGAGCATCCGATCCGCTTCGTCGAGCACCAGATATTCAATGCCCGGCAACTTGGCGTACGGCTGCTTGAAGTGGTCGAGCAGGCGCCCAGGTGTGGCGATGATCACATCGACACCGCTCCGGAAGGCGTGCTCTTGCGGTCCCATGCTGACGCCACCAAATACCGCGGCACCCGTCACCGGGGTGTGCACCGCGAGGTCGTTGAGGTCGGCGAGGATCTGGGCTGCCAGTTCGCGAGTCGGGGTGATCACCAGAACGCGCGTGGTGCGGCGCGGCTTGTCGATCAGCTTGTGGAGAATCGGGAGCAAAAAGGCCGCGGTCTTGCCGCTGCCGGTCTGGGCACAGGCCAACACGTCCCGGCCCGCCATGGCGGGCGGGATGGCGTCTGCCTGGATGGCGGTCGGGCGGGTGAAACCGAGCTCCTTGATGCCTCGGAGGAGATCGGGGTGAAGCTCGAGCTTACTAAACGGCACGCAAGGTCCTGGGTCAAAGACGTAGTTTCGCAACCAGCAAGTTAACGACCCAGTCTCCCAATTGCCGACCGGATCGTTCCCATTGTCTCAGATCGTACGCAGGCTCGCGGGGGGAGGTTCGGGGGCTTCAGCCTGCGGCGGAGGCGCTCCGCGCCATCAATTTGGTCGACAATGGCCCGACGGTGAGGCCTTGAACGATGATCGAAAAGCAGACCACCACATAGGTAACTGTCACCAGCGCATCACGTTCCGGTCCCATGGGGAGGGAGAGCGCCAGCGCCACGGAGATCCCTCCTCGGAGACCCGACCAGGTCAGGAGCGTCACCGCGTTGTCGGTAAATTGACGAAAGCGTGACGCCATGGCGACCGGGATGATCACCGAGATCCAGCGGGCGAGCAGGACCAGCGGGATGGCGATCAGGGCCGCCCGGAGGATCGGGGGGGTGACCTCGAGGATGATGATTTCGAGTCCAATCAGGACGAACAAGCCGGCGTTGAGGAACTCATCGACTAGCGACCAGAAGGCGTCCAAGTGCTCACGAGTCGTGGCGGACATGGCGAGTTGCCGCCCCTGGTTGCCGATCATCAGGCCGGCAATGACCATCGCCAGCGGGCCCGAGAGGTGCATCGCGTTGGCCAGGGCATACCCCCCTGTCACCAGGGCGAGGGTCAGCAGGATCTCCACTTGATGGTTGTCGACGCTGCGCAGCATCAGGAAGACGACATATCCCGCCACCGCGCCAAAGACGATCCCACCCACGGCCTCGACCAGAAAGAGCTCCGCCACATGTCCTGCCGAAAGCGCCCCCCCCTCCCGGACCAGTTCGGCGATCACCACGAACACCACGACCCCAATCCCGTCATTGAAGAGGGATTCTCCGGTGATTTTCGTCTCGAGCCCTTGCGGGACGCCGGCCTTCCGGAGGATCGCCCCGACCGCGATCGGGTCGGTCGGTGAGATGAGGGCGCCAAACAGCATCGCCCAGACGAGCGGGAGCTCGAGTCCGACCAGGTGGAAGAGCCACCAGCTCCCCAGCCCGACGACGACCGTCGAAATCAGCACGCCTGCGGTGGCCAAGGAGGCGATGATCCATTTCTGGGCCAGCAGGCGCTCAAGATCGACGTGCAACGCCCCCGCGAAGAGCAGCGCGCCGAGCATCCCATTCATCAAGGTGGCGTCGAAGTCGACGGCCTGAAGGAAGCGGGTGAAGTGGCTCACATCGATCAAGCCTGCGCGCCCCAGGACCACCATCCCAAGCGAGCTCACCAGGGCGATCACCATCAGCCCGATGGTGGCGGGCAGCCGGATGAAGCGATGGTTGACCCACGCGAAGAGCGCAGCGAGGGTGGTAAGGATCGCGAAGGCGTGAAAGACGGTCATGGAGACTCGGGGATCGAGGGGCTCGGCGTGGCGAGCGGACGAACCCAGATGTTTCGGTATTGGACGGCGGAGCCATGTTCCTGCAGCATGATCGGCAGGGCATCCTCGTGCGCGACGTAGGGCTCGCGCACCATGTGCGAGGTTGGGCCGAGGAGCAGTACGTCCTCCTGCACCAGCACACCGTTGTGCAACACCGTCATCCGAGCGGGAACCGCGAGTCGTCCATCGGCGCTGAAGATTGGGCGACGAAAGATGATGTCATGGCTCTGCCACTCGCCAGGCGGGCGCGACGCGTTGACCAGCGGTGGGTACTGGCCATAGATCGCGGCGGCCTGACCGTCGGCGTAGACCGGGTTCTCCCAGGAATCGAGGACTTGGACCTCGTAGTGGCCCATCAAATAGACACCACTGTTGCCGCGATCCTGCCCGTTCCCCGCGGGCGGGTTGGGCGACCGCCACTCCACATGCAGCTGGACATCGCCGAACGCGCGCTTGGTGCGAATGCCGCCACTGCCGGGAACGATCTCGAGCGCCGAGCCGACAATGCGCCACGGCACCGCGCCGCCTTCCGGACGATCGCGCTGCCACGCGTCGAGTGAGCTGCCATCGAAGAGGACGATCGCATCGGATGGCGCCGGGACCGGCGGGCCTGCTGGGCCGGGATGCACCAGCACCGGCTTGGGCCGGGTCAGTGAGTGTTGCGGCCACTCCGTCGGCTCCTGTGCCGTGAGGGAAGTGACGAGCACGCAGGTGAGACAGACAGCAATAGAAGATCGCGGCATGGGTTCCTC
Organism: Gemmatimonadota bacterium; assembly: GCA_024641735.1. Classification (GTDB taxonomy): domain Bacteria; phylum Gemmatimonadota; class Gemmatimonadetes; order Gemmatimonadales; family GWC2-71-9; genus Palsa-1233. The sequence goes on from JAHECN010000009.1 coordinate 22,636, forward strand.
GGGGGACTTCATATGACGGGTGGCAGTTGTAACTTACCCCGCTGACGCCGAATGGTCGCCCCGCACGCCCGGGCGAATGGATCGGGTCGGTTCCGCTCTTCCCCAGGAGAACACCATCATGGTCTCGCTGCTCCGCTTCGCGGGGGCGGTGACGAGTTTTGCGATCATCGCATCGCCACTCGTCGCACAACGCTCCTCCCCCGCGGTCTATGCCATCACCAATGCTCGGCTTGTTCCGGTGAGCGCGCCTGCCATCGAACGCGGCACGCTCGTCGTCCGGAACGGCCTGATCGTGGCACTCGGTGCCTCCGTCGCCGTGCCCGCCGATGCGCGGGTGATTGACGGGACCGGTCTCACGGTCTACCCCGGATTCATCGATGCCTACGGGACGCTCGGCATGCCGAGTCCGGCTCCGGCGGCCGCAGGTGCAGCCGCTGGTGGTCGCGGCGGTGGTGGGGCTCCGGGTGCGGCACCGAGCGCCCCCAACTCCACTCAAGCCTCCGGCTTACAGCCGGAGGTGGCCGTGGTGAATGAGCTTGGCCCGGAGGCTGGTGCCTTTTCCGCCGCGAATGCTGCGGGATTCACGACGGCGATGACTGGCATCGGCAACGGGGTCTTTCGCGGTTCCTCAGCGATCATCAATCTCGACGGTACCAACGTCTCCGAATTGATCGTCAGGAATGACATGGCACAGCAACTTGCATTTTCGCGCGGCGGCGGGCGTGGGGGTGGTGGTGGCGGCTTCCCTGGATCGCTCTTCGGCGTGTTCGCCGCGATCCGGCAGGAGCTCCTCGACGCGCAGCGCTATCGCGAGGTGAGCGCGGCGTACGCGAAGAATCCGAAGGGAATGGTGCGCCCGGCGTACGATCCGTCGCTCGCGGCACTCCAGCCGGTGCTGGCGCGTCAGCAGATCCTGGTGATGGCGGCCAACTCCCAGCGCGAGATTGAACGGGCGCTCGACTTGGCGAAGGAGTTCAATCTCCGCGTCATGATTGCCGGCGGGTCGGAAGCGTACAAGGTTGCCGACCGCCTGAAGGCCGACAACGTGCCCGTGCTGCTCGCGATCAACTTCCCGCGCCGCACCACTGCCCCCGCGGCGGACGCCGAACCGGAAGCGATCCGGGTCTTGCGCGAGCGCGTGGAAGCGCCGAAGGGCCCAGCGGTCCTGCAGGCCGCAGGCGTGACCTACGCGTTCCATTCCGGGGGTGCCTTCACGGACTTCCTGGCGAATGTGCGTCGCGCGGTGACGGCAGGGCTGTCGCAGGAGCAGGCGCTCCGTGCGATGACCACGGTGCCAGCGCAACTCTTCGGGGTGGCCGATCGCGTTGGCGCTCTCGAGCCGGGTCGCATCGCCAATCTGACGATCACCAAGGGCGACCTTTTCGCGGCAGGGACGACAGTCTCACAACTCTTCGTCGATGGACATCCGGTCACGGTGGCGCAGGCCGCGGCCGCGCCCGCAGCTGCCGGGGGCCGTGGCGGCGGTCGTGGTGGTCCGCCGGGAGAACTGCAGGGGGAATGGAATGCCCGTCTCGCCTTCGACGGCGCCGAGCATGATGTCACCTTCACGTTCCGGCAGGAGAACGCGGTGCTCGCTGGGGTGCTCGAAGGGAGCTTCGGGAGCGCGGAATTGCTGGACGGAACGATCGCGCCCGACGGCACCTTTCGTTTTGCCGCCTTCCTGATGCATCACGATGGCCCCGAACGCGCACAGTTCAGCGGCGTGTGGCGGGACGGCGTGTTGACGGGCGATCTCGCGGTGCCGGGCCATGGCGCCTCACGTTTCACAGGCAGCCAGGGGCACTGATATGGCAACCATCCATGAGGGACTCATGACGAAGTCCGCACTGTTGGTTGCGATGGTCGCGTGCGCAGCAGTCCTCCCGGCGCAAGCGCCGGCGACGCTGATTCGCAACGCGACCGTCCTGACCGTGACCAAGGGAACGCTTCCGGCGACCGACGTCCTGCTGCAGGACGGCAAGATCGCAGCGATCGGAAAGAATCTGACCACTCCGTCGGGTGCCATGGTGATCGATGGCACCGGCAAGTTCCTGATGCCGGGGATCATCGATCCACACTCGCACATGATGAGTGATGCCACGAACGAGGGCTCCCTCTCGGTGACCTCGATGGTGCGCATTGCCGACGTCCTCAATCCGACCGCGCCGAATATCTACCGCGCGCTGGCCGGCGGCACCACGATGCTGAACATCCTCCATGGCTCCGCCAACACGATCGGCGGACAGAACGCGGTGGTGAAGCTGAAGTGGGGACGCCCCGCGCAGGCGATGCTGGTGCCGGGAGCGATGCCGGGGATCAAGTTCGCCCTCGGCGAGAATGTCACGCGGAAGAACTCCAACACCGTGATCGTTCAGGGACAGGCTCAGGCACCGCGTCGCTTCCCGACGTCGCGCATGGGGCAGGAAGTTGTCTTGCGCGACGCCTTCACGCGGGCGCGCGACTATCAGGCGACGTGGGCGGACTACCGCGCGCGACTCGCCAAGAAGGAAGCAGGCCTGATTGCGCCGCGTCGCGATCTGGAGTTGGAGCCGCTCGTCGAAGTGCTGGAAGGGAAGCGCTATGTGCATGCGCACTCCTACCGCGCCGACGAGATGCTCATGCTCCTCAATCTGGCGGATGAGTTCGGATTCAAGGTGAAGACGTTGCAGCATGGCCTGGAGGGGTACAAGATCGCCTCCGAGATCGCCAAGCATGGTGCGGGGCTGTCGACCTTCGCCGACAGCTGGGGCTACAAGATCGAGGCGTACGACGCGATTGCCTACAACGTGGCGATCCTGATGCGCCACGGTGTGGTGACGACCATCAATTCGGATGATGATGGCCGGGCGCGCCGGCTCAATATTGATGCCGCCAAGATGATGCGCTACGGCGGCCTCACCGAAGACGAAGCGCTGCGGATCATCACCTACAATGGTGCCATTCAGCTTGGCCTGCAGGATCGTGTCGGCTCGATCGAGGTCGGCAAGGAGGCGGATGTGGTGCTCTGGAATGCGCACCCGTTGAGTGTCTATGCCTCGCCGGATTACACGATCATTGATGGGGAGGTCTTCTTCTCGAAGGAGTCCGATCAGAAGATGCGGACTGCGCGCGCGACGGAACGCGCCGAGTTGGAGAAGGCTGAACCAAATCAGGCTCCGAGTGGTCGTGGCGGCGCAGGCGGCCGCGGCGGTGCTGGGGCTCCGACTGCCACACCTGCTGGGGGGGTCCGCTGATGTCGCACGTGTCTCGTCACGTCGCGGTCACCGCGGCACTCATCGCGCTGGCGGCCACACCCGCCGCCGCGCAGCTCGGCTCGTACAACCCACGCCCCGGACCACAGGGGACCTTTGTCATTCGCAACGCGCGGATCGTGCCGGTCAGCGGACCGGAGATCGCCAATGGTTCCCTGGTGATCAGCGGCGGCAAGATCACTGCGGTCGGCGCGACCGTTGCGACACCGGCCGGTGCGCAGGTGATCGATGGCACCGGACTCTCGGTGTATCCCGGGATGATGGACGCCGGGAATCAGATCGGTCTCGCAGAGATCGCACAGGGCGCCAACTCCACCACCGATGAAACGGAAGTCGGCACTTTCAATCCGATGGCCCATGCCATCAACGCCTTCAACCCTCACAGCGCGATCATCGGCGTGACCCGTGTGGTCGGGATCACCAATGTGGTGACTCGGCCGAGTAGCGGCGTGATCTCCGGGACCGCGGCGTTGATGAACCTCTCCGGCGACACGCCGCCGACGATGGCGGTGGTGCCGAAGGTCGCGATGGTGATCTCGCTGCCAGGTGGCGGCGGTGGTCGAGGGGGCGGTGGATTTGGCGGCTTCGGTGGTGGCGGCGGTGGTGGTGCGGCCGTGACGGCGCAGCGCGACTCCCTGAAGCAGCTCATCGTGGATGCACGCGCCTATGGCAAGGCGATGGCGGCAGCTGCGGTGGACAAGTCCTTGCCGCGGCCCAGTCATGACGTGGCGCTCGAGGCGATGCAGTCCGTCGTCAACGGCACCATGCCGGCACTCTTCTCCGGATCGACGGCCGCCAACATCAAGGACATCATCGCCTTCTCCGATTCGATGGGGATCAAGCCGGTCATCCTCGGCGGACGCGACGCCCTGCAGGTCGCCGACCTCCTGAAGGAGAAGCAGGTACCGGTGCTGCTGACCGGCGTCCGTGCCCTGCCGAGTCGGGAGGACGATGACTACGACGTGAACTACACGCTTCCCGGCAAACTGGCAGCGGCCGGCGTGCGGTTCGCGATCACCTCCGGCGAAGAGACGCCTGACACGCGCGACCTGCCGTATGTCGCCGGGGTGGCGGCTGCGTTTGGTCTCAGCCACGCCGACGCGTTGAAGTCGGTCACCCTCTGGCCCGCCGAGATCTTCGGCGTGGCGGACCGCCTCGGCTCACTGGAGGTCGGGAAGATGGCAAACGTCGTCGTGATCAAGGGCGACATGCTGGAGGCCAACTCCGAGACGCGCTATCTCTTCATCGATGGGCGGATGGTGCCGTTGGCGACGAAGCACACCGAGTTGTATGACATGTTCAAGGACAGGCCGTAGGCGGAGGGGGGAGTCGTGGGTCGCGAGAGGAGAGAGTGCATCACACTCTCACGACTCACGACTCACGACTCGCTTCTATTCCGGTTTTGCCCCCACGACGTACTTGATCACGTGTTCCTCTTCCCAGATCGTTTCCCTCGCGACATTCACCAGTAGTCGCACCTTCGGCTCCCGCGCGGTGAGCGCGGTTTGCAGCCATCGGCCATCGACAATGCCGATTTCCAGCTGTCCGTTGACGTCTCGCACCAATCCCTGGGCGAGCCGATTGCAGCGGAGCACCAGATTGCTGGTGGTCCGATCGCAACTGCGCAGGTCCCCGAGTCGATACGCTTCGTCGATGGTGGCGACTTTGTGGATGGTGAGCGAGTCGGTCGGCGGAATGACCAGCGCGGCCATGTAGGCCCGTGGTTCCCCGACCAGGATGACGCGCCATTCATAGCCGGAGAAGGCGTCTCCGACACGCGCCTCGGAGGTGATCGAATCGGGGGAGAGGAAACGCGGAAAGCGGACCGTGATGCCGCGCGCGTCCCAACTCACGGTGGCGGAGTCACGCCGAACGGGGAGGGAGTCGCTGCGCTGCGCCGTGAGAGGTGCCGCGGCAATGCAGAAGACGACGAGGACGAGAGACCAGCGCACAGGAGTTCCTCCGGTCGGCGAGTGCCGACACACTCCCCTAATCTCGCCCGCTCGCTCCGGCGAGCAAGGGGAGGGCATCCTGAATGGCGAGGACGCGCGCCGGCAACTCCGGATCGTATCGGTGGGAAAGGGTCGGGTCAGCGAGGAGCCGCGTGGCGGTGGCCAAGTCGCGCCGACAGGCAGGATCGTCGTCGGGAAAGGGGAGCGGTGCTGAGCCGGTCACGAACGGATCAATGCGATCCATCACCCGAGTGAGCTGGACGTACCGGAGTGCGGTCCAGGCGCCTGCGACCTGAAAGGCAACGGCCATCAGGATCGCTCCGCCGTAGGTTGTCTGGCGGGAATGCCCGGAGATCATGATCGCAAGACCAATCGGAGCGACCAGGAGGGGTCCGAGGATGCGCCGCGACAGGAACCCGCGCCAGCCCCCGACGGCGCGGACGGCAAAGAAGCCGAACACCACGATGATGAGGAGCGATGGAATGGCGCTCAGGATGTCCTTCAGGTTTTCACTCATGCATGCCGCGTGGCTGTGGGTGTGCGTCCGGCGAGTGCCGCCGCGCTTGCATACCCCATCACATTGATTGGGGTCTTGAACATGTCCGGGATCAGGTCGATGGCGATCAGGATGCCGAGCCCTTCGGCGGGGAGTCCGATCGCGAGGTAGAGCGGCGCTTGCACGAGGAAGCCACCGCTCGGGATGCCCGGCGTGGTGAGGGAGAGCAGGACGGTACCGACGCCGAAGGTCGCCCACTGCGCAGCCGAGACATCCACGCCGTAGAGGGCCGCCACGAATACGGCCCCGAGGGCCCAGGTGATGGCGGCGTTGAACTTGAAGATCGACGCGGCCAACGGGACGACCACGCCAATCACCGGTTCGGGCGTCTTCAGTTCTTCCCGTAATCCGGTAATCAGCGCAGGAAGTGCCGCGAGCGAGGAGCGCGACGAAATGCCGATGACCAGTGCCGGCGAGATGGCACTGACGAGTGCGCGCGGGGAGGTACGACTGAGTGTGGCGGTGATCACGAGGAGCAGGACGCCGGCCACCACAATCGACAGCGACACCACGATCAGGTATCGTGCGACCGCCGCCGCCGCCGGTACTCCGACGCGCGCGCCCAGGGCAAAGGCCAGAGCGAAGACACCGATCGGCGCCAGAGCGAGGACCCACCGGATCATCACCATCAGGACATCTGCGATCCCCTGCGCAGCGTCGCCTTGGTGGCGGCGCACGCTTTCCGGAAGCCGCGTGAGTGCCATGCCGTACAGCAGCGAGAAGACCACCAGCGGGAGGAGCGCACCCTCGGCCGCCGCACCAATCGGATTGGTCGGGATCAACGAGAGGAGCCATCCCGAGAGTGACAATTGCGTCGCGCTGTCGCTGGTGACCGCGGCCGATGCCCGGAGCGCCTCACTGGCGGACGGGTCGAGCGGGAGTCCACTCAGAAGCATCGGTGCCAAGAGCGTCATGGTGGCAGTGAACGGAATCAACAGCGCGAGGAAGATCAGGACCGCTCGCCCGGTGAGCGATCCCGCCTCCCGCGTGTCTCGTGCCTTGGCAATCCCCGAGATCGTCAACGCAACGATCAAGGGGAGGATGGGCATGCGGAGCGCATTGATCCAGAGCGTCCCGAGCGGCTCGATGGCGGAGAGAACCCCGTCGTGCCCGATCCCGATGCCGGCACCGAGTCCGATGCCGAACGCCAGGAAGACTTGGAGCGCGGGGTTCATGTGGTCAGGATGCCGAGAGCACGGTGACGGTAAAGACCAGCACGGAGCCGCCGGGAATCGGGCCGTAATTGTTGGCGCCATACGCCAGTGCGGAAGGGATGATCAGCTGGCGCACGCCGCCGATCTTCATTCCGGCGACTCCGAGATCCCACCCTCGGATGACCTGTCCGCCGTCCAGGCGAAAGGCGAACGGCGAACCGTTGGCATTGGAGTCGAATTGTGCGCCGTTGCTGAGCCATCCCGTGTAGCGCACCGAGACACTCTGCCCCGACGCCACCATCGCACCGGTCCCCACTGTGATGTCGCGGACATACATCCCGCTCGGCAGTTTGGTGGATGAGGCCAGGTTGACGTCGAGGGCAGGGGCAAAGGTGGTGGTCTCGATCACTTGGGGCTCCGGGGTCGTGGCGCCCGTTGAGGAACAGGCGGTGGTGGCGAGCAGCAGCAGGAGTGCGGAGAGGCGGAATCGTGGTGCCATGGTGTTGTCTCTGGGGGTGGGGAAAGGTTTTCCCAAAATACCCCGTTCACTCGGTGAGCGGGTCGGCGATGAGTCGGATGCGATGGGGATCGAAGCCTTGGGTCAGTGTCGGCTTGATGATCGCAAAATAGGGTGAGACGTCGAAGTCACGCGGGGTGAACAGCGAGTGGTGGCGGATGTGGAGGGCCTCTTGGTAGTCGGCCGACGCGTCCGGGTCGACCGGTGGAAGAAGCCGCGCGGTCGGCAGGATGGGGTACCCGACGTTCTGGTAGGCCTCGGCGAGGAGGGCCGAGCAGATGGCGCGGGTCGGATCGCCACTCCCGAGGGCGAGCAAGCGCCGGCGAAAGCGAGCCGGCACCGGTGGCGTCGGCCAGAGATACCGCGCCAAGTCCCAAATGTGCTTGACGTCATAGCGGTATCCCACGCGGGCCACAGTGAACTGGATGACGCGGTTGATTTCCGCTGGCGTCAGGCCGACGGGTCGACAGATCCGGGTGTGCAGCGATGCGTATTTGGAGAGCGGGACCAGTTGCACGCCATGGGAGAGGTCGGCCTCCAACAGGACGACGGGTTCGTGTGCTTCGTCGGCGAGTGGGTCCGGGGTGGCGATGCACAAGGCGGCGTGCGACCACGTCGACTGCGTCAGATACTTGATGGCCACCGAGATGCGCGAGCTGCCTTCCACCAAGAGCACGTCGCCCGGTTGGAGCGCGCGTGCCAGCGTGGCCGGCTGGCTGGTGGTGAAATGGACGCGGTCATGCCGGGGCTTGCTGAGAAAGCGGGCGAGCCGCTGTCCGATCCCATCGAGTACGATCACTGGAGGACGGGTGCGGGACGACGGATTACGCGATCCACCGTACGGACCAGGTCTTCCATGCTGTACGGTTTGGACAGGAAGTCGGTGACGCCGACTGTGGCGGCGGTGGTGCTCATGCCCGCATCTCCCATCCCGCTCACCGCAATCAGCCGCACGTCGGGGGCGATCTTCCGCAGCGCGGTGATCGTCGCGACGCCATCCATCACCGGCATCATCATGTCGGTGACCACCAGCGTGATCGTGTCGGCACGGTGGCTGAATTGTGCCACGGCATCCGCGCCATCCTCGGCGGTGATGACCTGATACCCGAAAGTCTCGAGGGTCTGCCGGGTGATCATGCGGATCGCGGCCTCGTCGTCCACCACGAGCACGGTCTCTCCGTTGCCGCGTGGCAGTGTGCTCTGGCTGGCGGCGGGGACTCTGGCGCTCTCACCCTCGAGGGCAGGAAAGTAGATCTCGAAGGTGCTCCCCGTGCCTACGTCGCTGGACAGCGCGATGCGGCCACGATGACTGTGGACCACGGCCTGTGCGGTGGCGAGCCCGAGCCCAGTGCCCTTCCCGAGTTCCTTGGTGGTGAAGAACGGGTCGAAGATCCGGTCCCGGATGGCGGCGGGAATGCCGGTCCCGGTGTCCGCGACGGTGAGCACGACATGGCGTCCGGGCATCAGGCCATGCATGGCCGCCTCGTCCGCCGTGACCATCCGATTGCTGGCCCCGAGGCGCAACGCACCACCGGCCGGCATCGCGTCGCGCGCATTGACGGCCAGGTTGAGAATCACTTGGTGGATCTGGGTGGCATCGGCCAGAATGGGCCAGATCCCTTCCGGGAAATCGCCGATCACCGTGAGCCGACGATCGAATGTTCCGCGGGCCAACTTGGCGACTTCCTGCATCACGCGATTCGGCTCGACGCGGGCGCGCACCCCCTCCAACCCTCGGGTGAAGGAGAGGATGTGACGCACCAACTCTGCGCCGTGCCGCGCACTGCCCTCGATGGTGTCGAGCACCTCGCGATCACCCTCTGCCTGCTCATTCAATTTGAGAATTTCAACGGCCATGAGGATTGGTGCCAGGACGTTGTTCAAGTCGTGCGCGATTCCGCCCGCCAAGGTGCCGATGCTCTCCATGCGCTGCGCCCGCAGCTGCTGGGATTCGAACTTGCGGCGCTCCGTCACGTCATGGACGAGCACCAATCGGGCGGACCGTCCACCGAAGTCGATCGCGTTCGACACGATCTCCACCTCGAGATGTTGCCCCGCTTTGGTGCGGTGCCGCCAAGTGACGGGTTGTGTGGTGCGGTCGCGGAACGTGGCCAGATGGGCCGCCAGCGCCGAAAGATCCTCGGGGGGGCGGATGTCGTAGAGCGTCATGGCGAGGAACTCTTCCTCGGTCCACCCATACCGCGCGACAGCGGTTTCATTGACCGCGAGGAAGCGATAGCTCTCGGTGTCGTACACCCACATCGCGTGCGGGTTGTGCTGGAAGAGCAGGCGGTACCCTGCTTCGGACTCGCTCAGCCGTTCTTCCGCGGCGCGGAGTGACGTGATGTCACGACCGATCCCGACCGTTCGACGCGCCGTCCCGTCCGGACCAAGGACAGGAAACGTCCGGATCTCGACCCAACGGGTCGGATGCTCTGGCCGCACCAAACGATAGGACATGTTGACCCGATACGGGTCGCGCGCGAGCGCGGCACGGAGCGCGATCTGGTCGTCCGGGTGGATCCACCGCATGTAGGCATCCGGATCGCGATAGAGCTCCTCCACCGAATGCCCGAACATCGCTTCGTAGTTGGGAGAGGCATACAGGATGCGGTCGTTGACCACATCCCGACTCCAGAACACATCCGAAATGCTCTCCGCGAGTTCCCGCAGACGGCGCTCGCTCTCCGCCAGCGCCATCTCGGTCTCGGTCCGGTGGGTCGCGTCCCGGCATCGCACGCGCACCAAGGTCTCGCCGTCCGACTGCACCGTGCTCGCGGTCACGTCCACGAAGAAGATGCGCCCCTTCCGGCTGACCATCCGCTGGGTCGTCTGGGGAAGGCGTCCGGGGGACGCGACCAACTGGGCGATCGCCTCGGTGATGAAGGCTTGGCATTCCGGGTGGAAGAGCGTGGCGGGGCTCTGCCCCACCAACTGATTCTCATCCGTTGCGTCCAGCAGCGTCAGGCCAGCAGGGTTGATGAATCGGATCACGCCATGCTGGACGACGAGGATGCAGTCGTCCGCCTGCTCGACAAGGTGCCGGAAGGTGGTGTCGTCGAGCGCTGCGCGCGTTGACGGGTGGGGCAGGAGTGAATCGGGTCGATCGGTCATCAATGCCCCTGAAATGGTGCGGTCACGGGCCAAATGTAGGTAAAGGTGCCAGTGGATAGGGAGGGGTATCGGAGGAAGCCGCCGAACGGTAAACGGCCCGCCACCAGAGCGACGGGCCGTTTCTATCGCCGATTCAATAGGTCGGGTTAGAACACGCGTCCGACGGTGAACATGATGAACGCCGTCGTTTCGTTGTCGATCTTCGCCGTGAGATAGCGCGCCTCGACATAGAACTTGCTGAACTCAACACCAGCCCCGCCACCGAACGCGACCGCGCCCTCCGAGTCACCAGTCCCGGTTCCCGGCTTGTAGGAATGGACGAGATACCCCGCCGAGCCGATGACGTACGGATTGGCAGAAGCCCCGGCGGTCAGGCTGTAGGTGCCGGAGACAAAGCCCCCGAACAGGTTGGTCTTGTCGCCACTGCTGCCTTCGTGCTTGTTGGAGCCGAACAGCCCCTCAACCCACACGCTGGCGCGTTCGTCGGCGCTCATCCACGGGCGGAAGCCTGCGTTGACGGCCCATCCGGTCTTGGCATAGTCGCCATAGTCGCCGGAGGGAGTTGTCAGCCCCGCACCAACGAAGCCTTGGGCTCTCGCGGTGCCGGGTGTGAGGGTGATGCTGAGGATCAGGGCGAGGGTGCCGAGGAAGACTCTACGCATGGAACCTCCTGGGTGAGGAAAGGAGACATGGCGTCTCCGTTCGGCGAGGTCAGGGGTCCCCGCCGGTGGGGTGCTGAGGGCACCCCACGTCGCTAGGCGCCGGTGGCCGGCGCCCACTACTCACCATTCCAATATCTCAGGATGTCCGCCGAGCGCCAGAGGCGGCCGACCTCCTATCGCGGCAGGGCGGCCCGCAGGGTGCGCCAACGGGCCAGCAGTGTGGCGAGCGTCCCGCGGGCCGCCGCCGCACTGGCCAAGGCCTTCATCGTCGGGGGTGCGTCGGCGCCCTGCAACTGCCCCATGGCAGCGTTGAGCTCACCGTTCACCTGCGTAAACGATGCGACACCTCCTCCCGCGCCCCCTCGGCCACCACCGCGCCCGCCGCCTCCACCGCCAGCAAGCTGGGCGAGCTGGCGATCGAGCGAATCCGCTGCCGGCTCTCCCTTCCTGAGGGCGAGGGCTGCGCGAGCCGCGGTGATCTCACCCAACACGCCCTGCACGGTGGCGATTCCGTCGTACATCTCCAGCGAGAGCGTGGACTGCTGCTGCAAGGCGAGCGGCGAGATCGTGACGCGAGGATCGAGCTTGATCGTGAGTGGCTGCGTCGTGGCGATGCCGTCCACCGTGAGCCGGACCGTGTAGCGACCCGGATGGGCCCAGGGTCCTTGGGGCTGCGGCGCGGTGTTGCCGGGCGTCGCCGCGATCGGATACGTGAAGGTCGTAGTTCCTGCAGGCGGCGCGTAGTGCACATCCCAGACAAAGCGGTGCAGCCCGGGAGTCGCCGACAGGATGGCGGTCGGCCGCATCCAGTGCGCTGGGACCATACCCTGATCGCTGATCGTGAGCGCCGTATCCGTGCTGGCATAGTGACGGACCACGCGTCCGCGCGTGTCCAGGATGTCGAGCGTGACCAGCTTCGCCGGGCCCCGCAGCCAATAATTGAGAATGGCGCCGTCGGGTGGATTCTGACCCGCTGGCTCATCGACTGGAAGTGGGGTGTCGGTGTTCATGTTCCAGCGGACGCGCCAGGCATCGGCCGGGGCAAAGAGATGCACCTCCTTTCCGAGGAGCGTCGGTGAGAGCTGCCGGAGTGGCGTGATGTCGTCAAGAATCCAGAACCCGCGGCCATGCGTGCCGATCACCAGATCGTTGTCCTTGATCACCAAATCACGGATCGAGGTGATCGGGAGATTGTTGCGCAATGAAAACCAATGCGCGCCGTCATCCAACGAGGCGTAGACGGTGCGTTCGGTGGCAGCGTAGAGCAGCCCCGCACGTGCCGGGTCCTCGCGCACCGCGTTGACCGTTTCGCCGGCGGGGATCCCATTGGTGATTTCCGTCCACGACGCCCCGCCATCCGCGGTGCGATAGATGTGTGGTGTCAGATCGTCGAGTCGCAGCGTGTTGACGGCCGCGTACGCCGTCATTCGACTTCGGTGGCCGGCCTCGATGATCGAGACCTTTGCCCACGGGGTGAGTGCGGGTGGTGTCACATCCTTCCAGGTCATGCCACCATCGTGCGTCACATGAATGAGTCCGTCATCGGTCCCGGCCCACAGCGTGCCAAGGTTGACCGCGGATGGCGCGAGCGTGTACACCACGCCGCGCCGTGTGACTGCTGCCGCTGGCGTGTCGCGATAGATCCCGACACTCGCCGGGACCTCCCAGGTGGTGCGGGTCAGGTCGGGTGAGATCTTGGTCCAGCTGTGCCCGCCGTTGATGGTCTTCCAGACGACGTTCTGTGCGAAGAAGAGCGTGCGTGGTGCAATCGGCGAGAAGAGGAGCGGTGCCGTACGGATGGCGCGGTACTCGCCACTGCGCCCAGTCGGCGGACCGACCTGCTGCGTCTGCCCCGTCCGCCGGTCATACCGCGACACCTTGCCGCCATAGACGATGTCGGGATTGAGCGGATCCGCCGCGACGTAGCCATACTCTTCCACGCCCACCGGATGCCACTCCCGGAAGGTGATGCGTCCATCGTTGCCTCGGCTCGCGACACAGGCCGAGCCGCTCTCCTGTTGTCCACCACACACCCGATACGGAAAGGCGTTGTCGGTCGAGACATGATAGAACTGCGCCGTCGGCTGGTTGTACCACGAGCTCCAGCTCTCGCCGCCGTTCGGTGTGACGACGGCACCCTGATCAGAGGCAATCAAGATGATGTCCGGGTTGTTCGGGTTGATCCAGATCCGCTGATAGTCGTCCCCGCCTGGCGCACCACGCAGCGCCCGAAAATTCTTTCCGCCATCGAGGGACTTCCACGCGACGATGCTCGCTGTGAAGACGATGTCCGGATTGGTCGGGTGGACCTTCACTTCGGCCATGTCGGAGCCGCGCGAGACGACCCGCTGGTCATCGGTAATCCGCACCCAATTCTCCCCTGCGTCGTCGGAGCGATAGAGTCCCGCGTTGCGCGTCGCGTCGACGGCCGCGAAGATCCGCGACGGATTGCTCGGCGCGATCCCAATGCCGATCCGCCCCAGCCCATCCTCGGCAAACGTCGGAAGCCCGCGCGTCAACGGCCGCCACGTCGTGCCGCCATCGGTGGACTTGAAGAGGCCGCTGCCCGCGCCGTTCCATGCCGCGTTCTCCCAGGGCCCCTGTCGCGCTTCCCAGATCACGCCATACACCGTGTTCGGGTCGTTCGGCGCGAACGCGACATCCACGCCCCCAGTGTTCTCGTCCTTGCCGAGCACCTTGGTGAAGGAGGCGCCCCCATCAGTCGAGCGATAGATCCCGCGCTCACTATTGGGGCCATACGGATGGCCGAGCACCGCGACGAAGAGGCGGTCCGGATTGCGTGGATCGACAATGATCTGCGCGATCTGCTGCCCGTCGCGAAGGCCAAGGTGCGTCCAGCTTTTCCCCGCATCAAGCGACTTGTACATCCCGTCGCCGGTGGAAAGGTCCGGGCGCTGGAGTCCCTCGCCACTGCCGACGTAGAGAATGTTCGGGTTGCTGGGTGCCACCGCGATCGCGCCGATCGAACCGGTCGGCTGATCATCGAAGATCGGCTTCCACGTGATGCCGTAGTCGGTGCTCTTCCAGACCCCGCCGTTGGTCACCCCGATGTAGAACACGTTTGGTTGCGTGGGCACCCCGACGGCCGCCTTGGTTCTCCCGCCGCGGAATGGCCCGATCATTCGCCACGGCATTTCCCGGAGCAGTGAGGACTCCAACAACTGCGCGGGCAGGAGTTGCGGAATGGAAAGCAGCACGAGGGCGCTGACCATGGTGACACGGAAGCGGGCGAACGACATGAGAAATATCTCCCGGAGCGGCAGGGGTGGGGCGGGGTGCTCTGGATAGTAGCGCCCGACGCATCGTTCCGCCTCGCCGACTAACTTTCCCTGATCTGCCAGGGGCATCGCGGGCCACGTCCGGTCCGTGATTGAGAGGCACCCTTCGAACCTGACCCGGCTCATACCGGCGGAGGGAGGCGGACCAGCCCGAGGTTCTGATCATGACGACAGCGATTCTTCCCGGCTCCACTTTCGCCGAGGCCTTCCCCTGTTCCGAGAAGGTGATGGTCGAGGGGCCACAGGGCGTTCGCGTCCCGATGCGCGAGATCACCCTCTCCGACGCTCCGGATGGTACGCCCAACCCACCGCTTCGGGTCTACGACACGTCGGGGCCGCAGGGCGTCGATGTCCGCCTCGGCCTCCCGCCGATCCGCGACGCCTGGATCCGCGACCGCTCCATCGAAATGCTCCCCGGGCGCGATCAAGCCCTCGGCATCCCGATGCCGGAAGGACTGGTGCGCCCCGTCTATCGCGGGACCGGTCCGGTCACCCAGCTCCACTACGCCCGCCGCGGCGAGATCACGCAGGAGATGGAGTACATCGCCGTGCGTGAGGGTGTGCCAGCAGAATTCGTCCGGAGCGAAGTCGCGCGTGGTCGTGCCATCATCCCGGCCAACATCAATCACCCGGAAATCGAGCCGATGATCATCGGCCGTGGCTTCCATGTGAAGATCAACGCCAACATTGGCAACTCCGCCGTGGTCTCCTCAATCGAGGAAGAAGTCGAGAAGCTGCGGTGGGCCGCGCTCTGGGGCGCGGACACCGTGATGGACCTTTCGACCGGCAAGGACATCCACGAGACGCGGCAGTGGATCCTCCGCAACTCGCCGGTCCCGATCGGCACGGTGCCGATTTATCAGGCGTTGGAGAAGGTCGGCGGCGTGGCAGAGGATCTCACGTGGGAAGCCTACCGTGACACGCTGATCGAGCAGGCCGAGCAGGGGGTGGACTACTTCACCGTGCACGCCGGCGTGCTGCTCCCCTACATCCCGATGACCGCCAAGCGGATGACCGGGATCGTCTCACGCGGCGGCAGCATCATCGCCAAGTGGTGTCTGGCGCACCACA
>JAHECN010000238.1 GCA_024641735.1 Gemmatimonadota bacterium
CCCGGCGGAAACGGTGGTGGCAGTCTGCTGTGCCCAAGCGCCTGCGGTACACCGCGCGGCGTTGCGCGATCGCGGCGCCCACCTGCATGAAGTCTCATGCGTCGGGAATCTGCATTCCTCGGTGGTCGAGCTCTTGGTCCGGAGCGGCGCTCCCGGTGTGATCATCTACGGCTGCCCGCCACGCGACTGCGTTGGTCGGGAAGGGCCCAAGTGGCTGACGGAGCGTCTCTTCAATGATCGCGAGGCGGAATTGCAGCCGCGCGTCGATCGACGCCGCGTACGCGTTGCGACGGCCGCTCCCGGAGATCTCCCCGGGACCCTGTGGAGCTTCGACGAATTCGTGGCGACGCTGACCGCGCTGGAAGCGCCGATGCGGGAGGAGACGCTAGAACTGGATGTTGTGTGCGTTCCGGTGCCGATCGAGGAGGAGGAGCGATGACGCCGACCCGATTCGGTCTCGCCGTTGCGGTCTCGCTCGCGCTGACGGCGCTCCTCGCGGCGGGCTCCGGCCCGGCCTGGCCGCATCATCGGGACGACAGCGCACGCCTGCGACTTTCCTTTTCTGCTCGGCCAGAGCAAGTGGAGGTGTGCACGGTACAGTCAGAGGAGGCTCTCGCCAAGTTGGAGCCGCACATGCGGCGACGGGTCATTTGCGAGGGATATTCGGCCAGCTATCTCCTCGAGATCCACGTGGACGATGCCTTGCTGGCAGAGGACGTGATTCGTGGCGGCGGGCTGCGCCATGACCGGCCGATCTATTTGCTGCGAGAGTACGCGGTGCCGGCTGGGCAGCATCGCCTGCGGGTCACCATCCATCGGCGCGAAACGATCGCGGTGGATTCAACCATAGCGGCAACCACCACGGTTGAGGCGGATACCGGGCTCTACGCCGGACGCGCCGCCCGCGAAGTGGCAGAGCGGGCACGCAAGCGGAGCGCGGCGATTCCGGAGATCCTCGCGCTGGATACCGTCGTGACCGTGGCGCCGCGTCGCGTCGTGTTGGTTACTTTTAACGCAGATCAGAAGCGATTGGAACTCGACGCGAGGCAGTAACGTGACGACTGAACGGGCGGATCAATTGGTCCGGCGTTGGCTCTATCTCTCGGCTGCTGCGGTTGTGGTGGCCGTCGCGGTAGGCGGGATCACCCGGCTCACGGATAGTGGGCTCTCCATCACTGAATGGCTTCCCATCGCGGGTGTCCTGCCGCCGCTCTCCGCGGCCGGATGGGAGAAGGCGTATCAGGCCTTCCTTGCCATCCCCCAGGCGCAGAGCACACATCTCGGGATCACGCTCAATGAGTTCCAGGGGATCTACTGGTGGGAGTGGTTCCACCGCATTCTGGCGCGACTCGTCGGATTGGTGCTCGCGGTGCCGTACTTTGTCTTTCTTGCACGCGGTGTGCTCCGTCCGGCGCACCGTCGCCGGCTGCTCCTCCTGCCGATCCTCGCGGCGGCACAGGGCGCGTTGGGTTGGTACATGGTCAAGAGCGGACTCGACGTCCGCGTGAGCGTTTCGCAGTACCGGCTCACCGCCCACCTCGGCATGGCACTGGTGATTTACACTATCTGTCTCTGGACCGCCTTCGGTCTTGCCGGCGCAGTGCCTGCGGTGGGGCGGATCAGTCGGTTTCTTCGCGGTGGCATCACAGTAGCGCTCGCGCTCGTGGCCCTCACCCTCCTCTCGGGTGGATTCGTGGCTGGCCTCGACGCAGGCCTGGTGTACAACACCTTCCCGCTCATGGGAGGCAAGGTCGTCCCTCCAGGATATTGGATGAACTCCTTGGGGTGGCTGAATCCCTTCGAGAATCCGATCGCGGCACAATTCCATCATCGCGTGCTCGCCCTGACAACGGCGGGATTGGTCGTCGCCCTCGCCTTCGCGGGACGTCGCCCCGAGGTGCCCGAGCCGCTCCGTGACGCCACGTACGCCGCGGCTGTCGTGGTGCTCTTCCAGATTGGACTTGGAATCGCGACGCTGCTCCTGCGGGTGCCCGTCGCGCTTGGCGTGCTCCACCAGCTCACCGGCCTTGCCGTCCTCGCGACGCTCCTGCTCGCCGCCTACCGCCGCCCGGCGGAGGCGTAGCGCCCGTTCCACGGCCGCCTGCCGCCACCTGCACCCGACCTCTCCGGGCGTGGTAGATTCAGAGGTTGTCTGTCCGTTCCCTTGGACCGGCGGTATGCATGCTTGGCATTTATCTCTTTTCCGCTGTCGTTGGCGTCGGCTTGTTGCTGTTCACGGTGCTCAGCACTGGGGACTTCGATTCGGACGCGCCCGATGCCGACTTCGACGCCGGCGGGCATGACGGCATCGAAGTCCACTCGCATGGCGGGGTCGCGGCGGAAGTCGGCGACATCGTCCTTGGCCTCTTCAAGCCCCGCAATCTGACTTTCCTGCTGGCGGCGTTCGGGACGAGTGGCACGTTGCTCACCTGGGCGGGGACCAATTCCGCCGTCACGCTCGCCCTGGCTCTGGTGATGGGCTTCGCGTCGTGGATTCTGTCCCATGCCGTGTTCACCTGGCTGAAGCGGACCGACAGCAGTCTGGACGTCATGAGCGACCGGGACCTGGAAGGGTCGATCGGGACCGTCACGAACCCGATCGGGCCCGGGCGGCGAGGGCGCATCACGCTCCTCGCT
>JAHECN010000239.1 GCA_024641735.1 Gemmatimonadota bacterium
TTCCTGCTGCCGCACACACCGCCACCGGCGGCAGGACAGACGTTCGCGGCGCGCGACGTGCTTGGATTGGATGCGCTGGCGCTCTTGAAGGATCGCTCCTTCGCGATCTTCGTCGTCGGATCGTTCCTGCTCTGCATTCCGCTGCAGTTCTACTACGCCTTCGCCAATCCGTTCCTGAACGAGATCGGCGTGGCATCGGCAGCCGGCAAGATGACCATGGGGCAGATGAGCGAAGTCTTCTTCATGCTCTTCATCGGCGTCCTGCTCCGGAAGCATGGCATCAAGACGATTCTCCTCGTCGCCATGCTGGCATGGGCCGCGCGCTACTTCCTCTTCGCCATGGGCGACGCCGACACCAAGGTCTGGATGCTCTACGGCGGCCTGCTGCTGCACGGCGTCTGCTACGACTTCTTCTTTGTCAGCGGACAGATTTATGTGGACCAGCAAGCCGGTCCGAAGATCCGTGCCGCCGCCCAGGGCTTCATCGCTCTGGTCACCCTCGGACTCGGCAACTTCGTCGGCTCATGGATGTCGGGGCGCATCGTGGATGCCCACCTGCTGGTCGATGGAACGCATGACTGGAATGCCATCTGGAAGATCCCGGCGATCGGTGCGTTGGTAATTTTCGTGATGTTTGCGGTGTTGTTCAAGCCACAAGCGCAGAAGGCGTAACGCACTCCCACGCTGCCGAGACTCAAGCCGGATTGAGACGGGCGCGGCACGCCGCGCCCCTACTCTCTTCTCTCTTCTCTCTTCTCTCCTCTCTCCTGAGAGTCCTCATGCCCTCCCGCCGCTCCCTCCTGAAATCCGTCGCTGCCGTCGGCGCTGCCTTTCACATTGTCCCGCGCCACGTACTCGGTCGAGGCTTTACTGCACCGAGCGACACGGTCCGCCTCGGCGCCATCGGCATTGGCGGCAAGGGAGACTCCGACATCGTCGCGATGGTGAAGGCCGGTGCCTCGGTCGCGGCGCTCTGCGACGTGGACTGGCGCGCCGGCCGTAAATCGTTCGGTCGCTTTCCCGATGCACGGCGCTTCAAGGACTTCCGCGAGATGCTTGCCGTGATGGGCAACGAACTCGATGGCATCTCGGTCTCCACGCCTGACCACGTCCATGCGGTTGCGACGATGGCTGCGCTCAAGCTCAACAAGCCGGTCTTCACGCAGAAGCCGCTCACGCGCACCATGCATGAGGTCGAGGTCCTGATGGCCGAGGCGAAGGCGCGCGGCGTCACCACGCAGATGGGGAACCAGTATCACGCCGGAGATGGGACTCGCCTGATCCGCGAGGCGTACGACGCGGGGTACATCGGCGAGATCCGCGAGATCCACTACTGGACCAATCGTCCGGTGTGGCCGCAAGGGATCGACCGTCCGAGCGAGGCGCACAATCCGCATCCGACGTTCGATTGGGACCTGTGGCAGGGTCCGGCCGCCGAGCGGCCATATAATCCTGCCTACGCGCCGTTCCGGTGGCGTGGCTGGTGGGACTATGGCACCGGCGCGCTCGGCGACATCGCGTGTCACGCCATGGACGCGGCGTTCTGGACCTTCGATCTGCGCAATCCGGCCCGTATCACGCCGGAGACGAGCCAGATGTTCGAAGAGACGGCGCCGAAGCAGTCGCGCGTTGAGTATGAATTCCCCGCGCTCGGCAAGCGGCCCGCCGTCAAAGTGGTCTGGCGCGACGGCTCGCTCTGGCCCGCAAAGCCTGCCGAGCTTGGAGACAACGACGAGTGGCCGATCGGGGAGGTGGGTGGCCAGATGTGGGTCGGCAAGGACGGCGCGATGGTCGCGGACGCGTATGGCGATTCGCTGCGCATCTTGAATCCCAAGCGGCATGCGCAGTATGTGAAGACGCCGCCGAAGCCAACGTATCCGCGCTCACCCGGCGCCTACGCCGAGTGGGTCAATGCCATCATGGGGAAGGGCCCCGCGCCGCTTTCCAACTTCGTCGATTATTCTGGTCCGCTGACGAAGATGGTCCTCTACGGCTGCCTGGCCGTGCGCTCGGGCCGCGCGGTCGAGATCACCCCCGAAGGTGTGATCACGACAGACCTGCCTGCAGAGTGGCTCAAGCCGACGTATCGGAGTGGGTGGACGTTGTAGGAGAGAAGAGAGTAGAGAGAGGAGAGAAGCGAAAGGAGAGAAGAGAACGGAGAGGCTGAACGATACCTACTGTTCTCCTCTCTCCTCTCTCCTCTCTCTTTTACGTCGCCGCCACCATCTCCCCCATCGCCGGATAGTCGATGTATCCCTGCTCTCCACCACCATAGAACGTCTTGGCGTTTGGCGTGTTGAGTGCTTCGCCTTCTGCGAGGCGCCGGGGCAAGTCTGGATTGGCGATGAAGGCGACACCGAACGCCACGGCCTCCGCGTCGTCTCGTTGCAGCACCTCTTCGGCCGAATCCTGATCATAGCCAGCATTCACGATCAGCGGTCCGTCGAAGGCCTTCCGCATGTGGGGAGCGAGCTCAGCTCGCTCCTCGTCCGAACCGCCACCATAACTCAGATGCAGATAGGCCAGCGGATAGCGCGAAAGGATGCGCGCGATTTCGGGAAATGTCGTCGCGGGTGCAGCGTCGTGCATGCTGTTGAACGGGTTCAAGGGGGAGAGACGCACCCCGACGCGCC
>JAHECN010000098.1 GCA_024641735.1 Gemmatimonadota bacterium
CAGCAGATCATCATGAAGATCATCGCCGAGGACGCACAGCCCGTCACCAAACTCCGGAAGAGTGTCCCGCACAACGTGGCGGCCGCGGTGGCGAAGTCATTGGAGAAGCTGCCGGCCGATCGCTTCGAGAGTGCCAAGGCGTTTGCGGAGGCGTTGGGCAATCCGGGGTTCACGGTGGCAGGGGTCGCGGTCGGCGCGTTTCCTCCTGCGAGCCGGGCGAGGTGGCAGCGCACCGTCGCCCTGGTCGGCATCGGTGCCCTGGTGATCGGTGCAGTGGGCACACGGCTGTTGTGGCGCCAGCCTGAGGAACCGGTTCGCACCGCCCGAGTGGGCCTCGAGTTCCCGGTCGCCCAGGAACCGTTGTTCAGCCTGTTCAGCTCCGGGTCGGGCCGCCCGATCCTCGCACAGCCCGCTGATGGCAGTGGACTGCTCTACTGGATGGACGACAGCACCAGCGGGCGCAGGCTGGCGTTCAGGAATTGGAATAGCCTCACGGTCACTCCCCTCCCGCCTGACGAACGGGGCGTCTGCTGCACCGTCTTCTCGCCGAGCGGTGATTCGATCGCCTACCTCGGCACGCCGGCCATCGTGAGGGTCGTGCCGCGCGCCGGGGGCATTCCACGTACCGTGGCGGATTCGGGCCTCACCTCGGTGACCGACTTCAACAGTGGTCTCGACTGGGGCTCTGATGGCCGCTTGTATGCCAGCGGACTCGACGGCCTGGTCCGGATCAACCCCAGCGGCGGCCCGCCCGAACGGGTCTCGACGCTCGATGCCACGCGGGGCGACGCGCAGCACGTCTGGCCCGCCGTATTGCCGGGCGCAGCAGGGGCTCTTCTCACCGTGATCCCGACTGTCGGATCAACAGATCCCGCGCGCGCACAGATCGGCGTGGTGGACTTCCGCACCGGTACGGTCGAGATCCTGACCGAGGGGACCAGGGCCATCTATGCGCCGCCGGGTTACCTGATCGTCGCCAAGGCGAATGGTGGGCTCTGGGCGGCGCCATTCGACGTCCGCTCCCGCAGGCTCACCGGCGCCGAGCGGGCCCTCCCCGATACGGTGATGGGTGCGGATTTCTCGCTCTCCCAGGCCGGTACCTTGGTCTACACCAAGCGGATCACGCGGTCCTACGAACTGGTCTGGGTCGATCGCACCGGCGGAGTGCGCCCGGTCGGCACCGGCTTCACGGGGATGACTCTGGCAACCCCGGCACTCTCCCCCGAGGGGACGCGAGTCGTGGTGGCGGTGACCGGCGCTGATGGCACCTCGCACTTCTATGTCGTGCCAACCGACGGTGGTCAGGCCTCACGACTCACTTTCGACGGCGTCCGGAACATGCGCCCGTCGTGGCGCCCCGGCACGGGAGCGATCACCTTCTCGTCCGATAGGGCCGACGATGTGCAGCTGCGCCTGGTGGAGCGCAACGCCGATGGATCGGGAGGCACTCGTGCCGTGGCGACCCACGACCCGCGCAGCGTCTTCGGGCACACCTGGTCGTCCGACGGCGTCTGGCTGATCTTCCGCACTGACAACCAGCAGGCCGGGAACGCCGATATCATGGGCATTCGACCCGGCCTCGACACCATCGCTCGACCCCTCGTCACCACCCCGGGAGAGGATCTCGCGCCGGCCCTGTCGCCGGACTCGCGCTGGTTGGCCTACAGCTCCGACGAAGATGGATCGCACGAGGTGTACGTCCGACCCTTCCCCGAAACGGCTGGCGGCAAGTGGAAGGTGTCGACCTCCGGGGGCAAGGACCCCGCCTGGAGTCGGGATGGCCGTGAGTTGTTCTACGTCGACGTGGCCGACAACCTGGTTGCCGTACCGATCAGGCCGGGATCAACCTTCGCCTGGGGAGTGCCGGCGGTAGTCTTTCCCGCAGCCGCGTATCTCCACAACATCTATGCGCGCAACTACGACGTGTCGCCCGACGGGTCGCGCTTCGTGATGCTCCGGGGCGAGACGGGGAGCACCCCGCACGTCGTCGTCGTGTTCGACTTCCTGAAGGAACTGCGCCAGATCATGGAGAGGCCGTGAGTATCCGGGACTCGGTCGTTCAGTCCGACCGCCACTTCGCCGCTCGTCCACTCGCAAGGAGGCAGGATGAGTCTTGAACGCCTCTCCGCCGCCCTCGCCGACCGTTATCGCATCGAGCGTGAGCTCGGCGCCGGCGGGATGGCCACGGTCTACCTGGCGCAGGACCTGAAGCACGACCGCAAGGTCGCGATCAAGGTGCTCAAGCCGGAGCTCGCTGCCGTGATCGGCGCCGAGCGCTTCGTGCAGGAGATCAAGACCACCGCGGCGTTGAGTCATCCGCACATCCTGCCGCTGTTCGATAGCGGCGAGGCCGGCAGCTTCCTGTACTACGTGATGCCCTATATCCAGGGCGAGACGATCCGGGAGAAGCTGAACCGGGAGACGCAGTTCGGGATCGACGAGGCGGTGAAGATCACCACCGCCATCGCGGACGCACTGGACTACGCGCACCGGCAGGGCGTGATCCACCGGGACATCAAGCCCGAGAACATTCTGCTGCACGACGGGCGGCCGATGGTGATGGACTTCGGCATCGCGCTGGCGGTGAGCGCGGCCGCGGGCGGCCGGATGACGGAGACGGGGATGTCGCTC
The DNA here is from genome assembly GCA_024641735.1 of Gemmatimonadota bacterium. Classification (GTDB taxonomy): domain Bacteria; phylum Gemmatimonadota; class Gemmatimonadetes; order Gemmatimonadales; family GWC2-71-9; genus Palsa-1233. Next base: position 2,632 of record JAHECN010000098.1, read on the forward strand.
GGCACCCCGCACTACATGAGCCCAGAGCAGGCGACAGCGGACAAGCAGATCACGGCGCGCTCGGACGTCTACAGCCTCGCGAGCGTGCTGTTCGAGATGCTCGCCGGCGAGCCACCCCACATGGGGAACTCGGCGCAGGCGATCATCATGAAGATCATCGCCGAACGGGCGCAGCCCGTGACGGAGCTGCGGGCGTCGGTGCCGCCGAACGTGGCGGCGGCGCTCGCGAAGGCGCTCGAGAAGGTCCCGGCGGACCGGTTCGAGAGCGCCCGGGCGTTCGCGGACGCGCTCATCGACAACCGCTTCACGACTGCGGCGGCTGGGGCCCTCGGGGCGACCGGCCTCCACATGGGAGGGCGCGCCTGGGGTCGGAATCCGCGCACAATCGGCCTCGCCGGCCTGGCCATCACCGCATCCGCGCTCGCCCTGTGGGGGTGGCTGCGGCCGTCACCACCCCCGTCGCCCATCCGGTATCGCATCGCGCTCACCGGGGGCGAGATTCCTCCTCGCATGGTCGGCTCGGATGTGGCCCTGTCGCCCGATGGACGCACCATCGTGTTCTCGGACACGGCGGGCGGTGAACGGCAGCTGTGGATCAAGCCCGCGGACCGCGCCGATGCCGAGGTGCTGACGGGGACCACCGGCGGGCGCGCGCCCGCGTTCTCGCCGGATGGGGAGTGGGTCGCTTTCATCGCGGACGGACGAGTTCGGAAAGTGCCGCGCGCGGGCGGGGCGGCGGTGACCCTCGCTGATTCGGCCATGATGGATTTCGCTTTGGGCATCGCGTGGCTCGACAACGGTACGGTGGCGTTCATCGACCAGAATTACCGGGTGGGTGTGGTGGATGAGGACGGCGGGCCGGTGCAGAAGTGGACCAACGATGGGATGGGGGCCGTGACGGTCGGCGGACTGCCGGGAGGACGTGGCCTGTTGGTCGGGGTGTGCAACAACGGGTGCACGACCACGCGGCTGCTCATACTCGATCTCGAATCCGGCGAATGGGCGCCGCTGCGCGAGGATGCCTTCCGGGGGTGGAGCCTGTCGGACGGCCGGGTGGTCTTCAGTCAGCCGGATGGAGGCGTGTTCGCCGCACCGTTCGACGCGAAGGACCATCGGTTCACGTCGCCGCCTGTTCCGGTGCTCGAAGGGGTGCGCGTCATCGGGGTCAGGACGGAGATGGCGCTCTCGCACAACGGCACGCTGCTGTTCGTTCCCGGCGGGGTGTCCGGCGAGCGCTGGCGGGACGTCGTGTGGGTCGACCGGAATGGCGTGGCGACGCCGGTAGACAGCGGGTGGACCATTGCCGCACAGAACGTGAGGCTTGCCCTCTCGCCGGACGGCACGCGGCTCGCGATCTCCCTCGTTGCCGCCGGGAACGAGGATGTGTGGATCAAGGAGATGGACCATGGCGCGGTATCCCGGCTCACGTTCAGCGATTCGTTGGATTTCCGGCCGCGATGGACCCCGGACGGACGTTCGGTGACGTTCCTCTCCCGTCGCGCGGGGAGCTCCAACCTCTATCAGCGGCGCGCGGACGGAACCGGAACGGACTCCCTCCTGCTCGACCTCGAGGAGCCGACCCCCGAGGCCCTCTGGTCCCCCGACGGGCGATGGATCGTCCTGCGGACGGGCGAGACGGATGGTCGGCGTGATGTCCTGGCCCTCCGGGTGGGCCAGGACACGGTGCCTCGGCCGCTGCTGACGGCGCCGTGGGACGAAGAGGCGCCGACACTCTCCCCCGACGGGCGCTGGCTGGCCTATGTGTCGAACGAGACGGGAGAGCGGGAGGTCTTCGTGCGTCCGTTCCCCGACGTGGACTCGGGCAAGTGGCAGGTGTCGACGGCCGGGGGGATCAGCCCGGTCTGGGCGCGCAGCGGGCGGGAGCTGTTCTTTGTCAACCGCAACGAGGAGCTGGTGTCGCAGGCGGTCGCCAGCGGTGCGGCGTTCCAGCGGGGCGAGCAGCGAGTCCTTTTCCGCACCGAGGATTACGCCGGTCTCCGGGGCGATGCCGACAACTACGCGAGCTTCGACGTCAGCCCGGACGATCAGCGGTTCCTGATGGTGCGGCGGAATTTCCGGAGTGATGCGCCGACCACGACGGCCATCCTGGTGCAGCACTGGCTGGCGGAACTGCGCAACGCACGGCAGGGGAGCCGATGAGCCTTTCCATCGAGCGTCTGACCGCCGCACTGGCAGACCGCTACCGCATCGAGCGCGAGCTCGGTCAGGGCGGCATGGCCACCGTCTACCTCGCCGAGGATCTCAAGCACGAGCGCAAGGTCGCCATCAAGGTGTTGCGGCCGGAACTCGCGGCGGTCATTGGCGCCGAGCGCTTCCTGAAGGAAGTGAAGACCACCGCGAATCTGCAGCATCCGCACATTCTCGGCCTGATCGATTCCGGCGAGAGCGACGCCTTCCTCTGGTACGCAATGCCGTACGTGGATGGCGAGTCGCTCCGCGACCGACTCGATCGCGAGAAGCAGCTGCCAGTGGGTGACGCGGTGCGCCTCGCCACCGAGGTTGCCGCGGCACTCGACTACGCGCATCGCCATGGCGTGATCCACCGCGACATCAAACCCGAGAACATCCTGCTGCACGATGGCAGTGCGTTGGTCGCCGACTTCGGTATCGCGCTCGCCGCCAGCTCCGCCGGCACCCGGATGACCGAGACTGGCATGTCCCTCGGTACGCCGCACTACATGTCCCCCGAGCAGGCGATGGGTGAGCGCGACCTCGACGCGCGCTCTGACGTGTACGCCCTCGGCTGCGTGCTCTACGAGATGCTTGCCGGCGAGCCGCCGTTTACTGGCCCGACGGCACAGGCGATCGTCGCCAAGGTCATGACCGCAACGCCTGAACCCATCACGACCTACCGCAAGACCGTGCCACGCCCAGTCGTGCACGCGGTGCATGTTGCCATCCAGAAGTTGCCGGCGGATCGATTCGCCACCGCGGCTGATTTCGCCACCGCATTGGCCGCGGAGAGCGTGGCGTTGCGGGATGCCATCGCTGAGGGCCGCCTCACCACGTCGCATTGGCTACGTGACTGGCGAAGTGTGGCCGCCATGGTTGGGGTGGCCGCACTCGGTCTCTTCTCGCTTGTCCCGCGGGACAGACCGGACGAAACCGGTGCCACCAGTCGCCAGGATTATGTCACTCTTTCCGACTCGATGCCGCCAAGCGGGGGCGTCGGACGCACCTTTGCCTACTCCCCGTCCGGCAATGAGCTGGTCTACGTTACCGCGTCCGGTGGAACGTCACTCTTGGCACGGAAACGCAGCAATCAATTGAAGCCGACCATGATTCCAGGGACGAGCGAGGCAAAGTGGCCGAACTTCGCGCCGGATGGTGTTCGGTTGGTGTTCGTCCGAACGCCGTTTCAGATGGGCAGTCTGGAAACGATCGCGCTCGGCGGCGGTGCGGCGCGCGTCTTGGTGGCCGACTCCGTCCAATTCGGTGCGACTTGGGGCGATGACGGCTACATCTATTACGCGCGGGCAGGGTTCCTCTACCGCATCCCTGAGGGAGGGGGGACTCCGGACACCTTGACGCACCGGTCGGATGGCGAGCGAGAGTGGGACAGCTACCCTGTCCCGCTGCCCGGAGGCCGGGCGGTGCTCTTCTCGCGACAGGAAGGAGCCGCCCAGCGCGAGGTGATGGTGTACGATCTGCAGGCCCGGCAGGAACGACGACTCGTGGAAGGACTTCCGCTCGCCGTCCTGTCATCCGGGGTGTTGCTCTATACGCCTGCAGGCACATCGGTGCTCGCGCAGCGCTTCGATCTGACCCGCCTCGAGCTCATGGGCGAAGTGGAAACCATCGCCACAGGGCTTCGCATCAACGGCTTCGCCGTGGCGGATGCCGCTTTCTCCGACAACGGTGCGGTCCTCTACTGGGCGGATGCGGGAAGTGCTCGGACCGTCGTCCGGGTGGATCGTGTCGGTCGGGCACAGGTCGTTGATGCGGAGTGGCCCACGCCGCAGGCGGACACGCCGAAGCTGTCCCCCGATGGTCGGCGGCTTGCCCTGAGCGTGGGGACCGGGCTTGTCGTGAAGCAACTCGACACCGGTCCCGCCACGCAGATCGTCCGTCCCGTCAGTGGCCGCAACTTCCTGCGTCCGAACTGGCACCCCGATGGTCGCTCGCTCCTCTTCTACACCTCGGGCGTAAAGGATTCCGTCCTTTCCATGCGCGACGATGGTGTCGGCGGCGCCACGTCGGTGGTGGATGAACCCCGCGGAGTGGCCGACGCGATCTGGTCGCCGGATGGGCAGTGGATCGTCTATCGCACCTCGGTGGAAGGAGCGAATGGCTCCGACATCTTCGCGCAACGCGTCGAGGGCGGGACGCCTCTCCAGTTGTTGACCTCCACCGCGAACGAGGTCACCCCTGTCCTGTCGCCCGACGGCAAATGGTTGGCGTACGCCTCCGATGAATCAGGCATTTTCGAGATCTACCTCTGTCCGTTCCCGAATGTGGGGGACCGGCGGGTGCAGGTCTCGAACCGCGGTGGGGTGCTGCCACGCTGGTCGGCCGGCAGCGGCGAGTTGTTCTTCGTCGCAGGCGACAATCAGATGACGGCGGTGCGCGTGAAGACCTCGCCGACGTTGGAGCTTGGGCCGCTCGTCTCGCTCTTTTCGATGGGATCCTATTTGTCCGTCACCTCATTTCACCAGAACTACGACGTGACCGCCGACGGCAAGCAGTTTTACACCATCGCCTCCGGAGGAACGCAACAACTCGTCCGGGTGGACAATTGGCTGGCGGACTTTCCGAAGCTGAGGTCCCGATGACCGACACGCTCACCCGCCTCACCACGGCTCTCGCTGATCGCTACACCATCGAGCGCGAACTCGGCGCGGGCGGTATGGCGACGGTGTACCTCGCGCACGACATCAAACACGATCGCGACGTCGCCATCAAGGTGCTGCACCCCGACCTCGGTGCGGCACTCGGTGGTGAACGTTTCCTCACTGAGATCCGCACCACGGCACGTCTGCAACATCCGCACATCCTCCCGCTCCTCGACAGCGGTGAGGCGGATGGATTGCTGTACTATGTGATGCCACTCGTCACTGGCGAGACACTCCGCGATCGCCTCGAACGCGAGCAGCAACTCCCGGTGGACGACGCCGTGTTGATCGCCCGCGAGGTCGCCGACGCCCTCGGCTACGCCCACGGCCTCGGTGTGATTCACCGCGACATCAAGCCCGAGAACATCCTGCTGCAGGGCGGACACGCGTTGGTCGCGGACTTCGGCATCGCTCTCGCCGTGCAGACCGCCGGTGGGCAGCGGATGACGCAGACCGGTCTCTCCCTCGGCACGCCGCAGTACATGTCGCCCGAACAAGCGATGGGTGAGCGCGCCATCGACGCGCGCTCCGACATCTATGCGCTCGGCGCCGTCGCCTATGAGATGCTCGTCGGTGAGCCCCCGTTCACCGGGCCGAGCGTGCAGGCGATCGTGGCGCGCTTGGTGACGGAGGAGCCGCGCGGCATCGCGGCGCAGCGAAAGGCCGTGCCGGATGGCGTGGAGACCGCCGTGCTGCGCGCGCTCGAAAAGTTGCCGGCGGATCGCTTCGCGACCGCGGCCGAGTTTGCGTCGGCGCTCTCTGGCAGCGGTGATGGCACGTCACATCTCTCCCGGGCTCGCACTGGGCAGGGTGCGCTTGCCCCGATGCGGCGGCGCCTGTCTTGGCCCCTGATTGCGGCCGGCGTGGTGCTCGCCGCGGCACTGGGTTGGGTCCTGCGCGGAAATTTCACTCGGCCAGTGGAGCAGGAGCCCGTCGAATTCGCCTTCCAAATGGGCGTGGGCAGCCGGGATCGGATCGACATCGCAATTAGTCCGGACGGCCGCAGTGTGGCAAAATCATTTACCGACCCGAAAGGGGTCACGCGGATCATGGTCCGCGACCTCGGCTCGACGGCGCTGACCACCGTTCAGGGAACCGAGGGCGCCCGCGACCCCCGCTTTTCCCCCGATGGCGCATGGCTCGCCTTCACGCGGAACGGCAAGCTGCAGAAGGTGCCCCTGGCGGGCGGTCCCGCCACCGTCCTCATCGATTCGATCAACAACAACGGCGGTGCCTGGAGTGTTGATGGTGAGTGGGTCTTCTACACCAAACAGAACGATGGGCTCTGGCGCGTTCCCTCGTCCGGGGGAGGCACCCCAGAGCGCCTGACCACGCTCGACACGGCACGCAAGGAATTCAACCACTGGTCTCCGGACGCGCTCCCTGGCAACAAGGCCGTCATCTTCACGAATTACGCGACGCCCATCTCGCGGGCACGGATCGAAGCGGTCGAGTTCGCCACGGGCCGTCGCACCGTGCTCGTCGAGGGCGCGGTCTACGGCCGCTACGCCAGCAGCGGCCATCTCCTCTATGGCCGTGACGGTGCGATCTTCGCCGTGCCGTTCGATGCCAAGACCCTGAAGGTCACCGGCACCGCCGTGCCGGTCATGGAGGATGTCGAGTGGCTCGCCCCCGACGGGACGATGAGCTATGACGTCTCCGACAACGGCACGCTGGTCTATATCAAGCATTCCGAATGGGAAGTCAGCCGTCAGGTGTCCTGGGTCGATCGCTCCGGCGCCATCGAGCGTGCCATCCCCGACAGCGGGGCGTGGGCGGAGCCGCGCCTCTCGCCTGATGGTCGCTGGATCACGCTGACACAGATCACCCCGAAGCGAGATCTTTGGCTCTACGAGCGCGCCCGGGGCGTGCTGACCCAGCTCACGCGGGCACCGGGTGCGGCCTTCAACGCCATCTGGGCACCCGACAGTCGGTCGGTAGTGTACACCTACGAAGATCCGGTCTACGACCTGCACCGCATCCCCCTCGATGGGAGCCGTCCCGATACGCTTCTCTTCGCCTCGTCGAATGACAAGCGCGCGCTCGGATTCTCCCCGGACGGCAAGACCTTGGTGGTGGTGGTGAACATCGACAGGCCGCTGCTGGCCCTCTTGTCGCTCCCCGAGAAGGTGTT
>JAHECN010000240.1 GCA_024641735.1 Gemmatimonadota bacterium
CACCAAAGTCCATACCGGACTCGATCCTGTCCCAGGAATCTGGTGGAAACCCGCACACAAGGCCGAGAAGGTCTGGGTCGGGATCGCGTTTGCCTGGTGCATGGTGCTCTTCGCGATGATGCCGCTCTGGCACTTCAAGGGCGGGCAGAACCCCGCCGGCGTGCGAGGACGCGTTGACCCCAAGACGTATTACGCGCGTACGGTCGCCTTCGCCAACCAGTACAAGATCGGAGAGGACCAAGGGCTCCCGATCGTCAAGCCACCACCGGGATCGGACGTCTACCTGGTCGGCATGACCTATTCTTGGTATCCGATTCTCCAGCTCGAGGCAGGCAAGGAGTACATGCTCCACCTCTCCTCACTCGACGTCAACCATGGATTCTCGCTCTTCCCAATCAACGTGAATTTTCAGGTGGTGCCGGGCTATGACTATGCGCTTCGCGTCACGCCGACCGAAGCCGGTGATTTCCGCATCATCTGCAACGAATTTTGCGGCATCGGGCACCACACCATGGTCGGCCGAGTGATTGTTACCGACGCCTCGGGAGTCCCCATCGCCGACAACGCCGACGCCCGCATTCGCAACGGAGGTGACGAATGAGCACCCCATCCGCCGTCGCCTTCCGGACCTGTCCCGCGACCGGCCGCAAAATCGACCCGGCCGCCGAAGGACTCATCAAAGCATTCGCCGTCGTTTCGATCGTCTCCCTGCTGATTGGCGCCATTGCGGCGCTCCTCCTCGTCCTGACACGCTGGCAAGCCGTCCACCTCCTCCCGGCGGAGTGGTACTACCGCCTGCTCGGCGTGCACGGCATGAACATGCTGATCTTCTTCATCATCTATTTCGAAATGGCGGTCCTCTGGTTTGCGGGCACGGTGCTGCTCAATGCCCGCGCGGTCGCCCCGCGGTTCGGCTGGTTCAACTTCGGCTTGATGATTTGTGGCACGTTGCTGGTCGAGTGGGCCCAATGGAGCGGCAACGCGGACGTGCTCTTCACGAGCTACCCGCCACTCAAGGCGCACCCGCTCTTCTATCTCGGCGTCATCCTCTTCGCGGTCGGCGCCCTGCTGACCACCTCCCTGTTCTTTGGCTGCCTGGTGCATGCCAAGCGCGAGAAGACCTATGAGGGTTCGATGCCCTTGGTGGTCTATGGGGCAGTCACGGCCGCCATTATTGCCGTCATTACACTCGTGCACGGCGCGATGGTCTATATCCCGACCTTTCTCTGGTCACTCGGGCTGATCTCCTCCATCGACCCGCAGCTCTACCGGATGCTCTGGTGGGCGCTCGGGCACTCGTCGCAGCAGATCAACGTCGCCGCGATGGTGGCGATCTGGTATATGCTCGGCGGCCTGACGGTCGGTGCAGTCGTGCTGAACGAAAAGGTCTCACGCTCCGCGTTCGTGCTCTACATCCTCTTCATTTCCATGGCGTCCGCCCACCACCTGTTGGTGGACCCTGGATTCGGGCCGGCGTGGAAGATCGTGAACACGTCGTACTTCATGTACATGGCGGTGCTCGCGTCGATGGTACACGGCTTCACCGTGCCTGCGGGGATCGAGCTGGGCATGAGGCTCCGCGGCTTCAATGACGGCCTGTTCGGCTGGCTCCGTCGCGCTCCGTGGGGCGACCCCGGCTTCTCGTCCCTGGTGCTCTCCGTGATCGTCTTCGGCTTCGTTGGCGGCATCACCGGCGTCACGCTCGGCACGGAGCAGATCAATATCATCGCGCACAACACGATGCGGATTCCGGGGCACTTCCACTCCACCGTCGTGAGCGGGACGGCGCTCGCCTTCATGGGCGCGACGTACTACTTGTTGCCGCTGATTTTCCGCCGCAAAGTCGCGTTCTGGAAACTGGCCAAGATTCAGCCCTACCTCTTCTCGGGCGGCCTGCTACTGCTTGTGATGGGGATGACGTTCGCCGGTAGCTTCGGCGTGCCGCGTCGCCACTGGGACATCTCGTTCTCCCAAGCGCCATTCAGCGTGCAGTTCAATCCTGCGGTCGATCTCTTCCTGGCGGTGATGGGGATCGGCGGCATCATCGCCGTGACGGGCGCGCTCGCGTTCATCCTGATCGCGGTGACGTCGGTGTTCTTCGGCGAACCCGTGACGGAATTTCCACGTGGGGCGGAGATCCCTGGCATCCCGCAGGGCCTCACCAATCCACCGGTGCACGCCGACAACGTGGATGAGCTCAATGAAGCCATGCATGCGCCGGGTCGTGGCATCGCCGGGGCAACCCCGGGGACGCTGATCCTGGTGGCGGTCTTCCTGCTGGCGTTCATGCTCTACTACTTCACCAACTGGAAGCTGCTCTCCTTCCTTTGGAAGATTGGATGAGTCGACCGCGGCCCGGTCGGCCTGGCGCGGCTGCGCTCGCGCTGCTGCTGATCCTGGTGATCACAGCGGCGTGGTGGGCACTCGCGCTCTGGCCGGCCGGTGCCGTGGAGCCTGAATGGTTGACCCGAACGCGCGCTGCCTGTTTCGGTGCGATGCCCGGGGGGCTTCCCGATGCGGGAGGGTGGATTCTCCTCATCGGGGAACCCATTGGGATGCTCGGCGTCTTGTTCGTCATCTGGGGTACCGGATTGCGTGAGGACTTGCGGCGCA
>JAHECN010000241.1 GCA_024641735.1 Gemmatimonadota bacterium
CATCCATGAGCACCCCGAATTGGGCAATCGCGAGACGCGGACCGCTGATCTCATCGCGGCCCACCTCCGCGCGCTGGGCATGGAGGTTCAGACAGGCGTCGCGCACACCGGCGTCGTCGGGCTGTTGCGCGGTGGCAAGCCGGGGCCGGTGGTGCTGCTCCGCGCCGACATGGATGGGCTGCCGGTGACGGAACGAGTGGATCTCCCCTTCGCCTCGAAGGTGAAGACGCTCTACAACGGTGCCGAAGTCGGCGTGATGCACGCCTGCGGACACGACACGCACGTCGCCATCCTCATGGCCGTGGCGGAAGTAATGGCGGGCATGAAGGCGGAACTTCCCGGTACGATCAAGTTCGTCTTTCAGCCTGCAGAGGAAGGCCCGCCGGAGGGAGAAGAGGGCGGGGCAGCACTGATGGTGAAAGAAGGCGTGATGACCAACCCGAAGGTCGATGTCGCGTTCGGGCTGCACATTCGATCCACGCTTCCAATCCATACCATCGCCCTCCGGCCGGGTGGCCTGATGGCCAGTGCGGACGATTTCCGGATCACCGTGCGCGGAAAGCAAACGCACGGTGCCTATCCCTGGGAGGGCGCCGACCCCATCGTTGCGGCGGCCCAGATCGTGTCGGCCCTGCAGACGATCGTGAGCCGCCAAATCAACCTCACCCAGAACCCTGCCGTCGTGACGGTCGGGAAGATTCAGGGAGGGTCCCGTTCGAACATCATTCCGGAACAGGTGGAATTGCTCGGGACGGTGCGCGCCCTGACGCCAGCGGATCGTGACCTGATTCACGCCGCACTCCGCCGAACCGCCACCAATATCGCAGAGGCCATGGGCGTCACGGCGGAAGTGCAATTGCCGGTCACGACAGCCTATCCGGTCACCTTCAATAACGTGGCGCTGACCGAACGGATGCTCCCGGTGTTGGAACGTGTCGCGGGTGCGGGGCAGGTGAAGGCCATGCCTCCCGTGATGGGGGCGGAGGACTTCTCGGTGTACGCGCAACAGGTCCCCGGGCTCTTCTTCTTCCTCGGTGGCAGAAATCCCGAGACTGCCGAGAAGGATGCGCCGCCCCACCACACGCCGGACTTCCAGATCGATGAGCGGGGCCTGATGCTCGGCGTCCGCACCCTTACGGCGCTGACGCTGGATTACCTGCGTGCGCCTCGGTAATTCGCCCGGTTGCCGTGACTGTGGTGCCCTCGCTCCCGCGGCGGACCCCACGAGGCGGATGTGATTCACGCACTCCCAACGGAGCTTGAGCGCTACGGCGTCCGGCTCGAGCCAATGACAAATGCGCACCACGACGCCCTCGTCGCCGCGGCGTCGGACGGTGAGCTCTGGAACCTCTGGTTCACCTCGGTTCCCGAGCCACACACGGTCGAGGCGTATATCACTGCGGCGCTGGAAGGTCAGGCGGCCGGGCACATGCTGCCCTGGGTTGTCCGCGACTTGGACCGTGATCGGATCGTCGGGAGCACGCGCTATCACGACATCATTCCGACCGCGGACCGGGTGGAGATCGGGTGGACATGGTATGCCGCGAGCGCCCAACGCACGCACATCAACACGGCCTGCAAGCTCCTCTTGCTGACGCACGCCTTCGAGGCGCTTGGCTGTGGCGTGGTGGGATGGCGGACCGACATCGCCAATACCAGATCACAACAGGCGATTGCCGCCCTCGGGGCGTCGCGGGACGGCGTCCTGCGACATCACATGCAGCGACGTGATGGTTCCATCCGTGATACCGTGATGTACAGCATGCTTGACGATGAATGGCCCTCCGCGCGACATCGTCTGCTCGCGCGATTGGCGCGTCATGGGCGACCGGCCTAAGCACCTTCAACACGACAGGATACGATGACCTGGATTGCCGCGATTCCATGCGATGCGAGCGAGGGCCGACTCGGGACCCTGTATGATCGCGTCCAGGGTCCCGACAACACCGTCGACGACATCATCCTCGGCCTCTCCCCCAACGATGGATCGGACCCCGACAACTGGAATCATTCGTGACTCAGCACACACCTGCCGTCTCTCCGCGTGAGGCTGCGGCGCTGGCCGAGACGTATTTCGGCATCGTCGCGACCGCGACCGCACTGGCTGGGGAGATGGATGCCAATTTCCAGATGACGACCACCGGTGGGGAGCGCTTCGTCCTCAAGGTCATGCATCCCAGTCGGGAGCCGCGGTTCGTGGGCTGTCAGATTGCCACGCTGGAACATTTGCGTGCCCACGCCCCCGAGCTCCGCGTGCCCCGGGTCGTTCGTGCCACGACCGGTGCGGCGTATGCCGAGGTGGCATTGGCGGACGGAACTACATCTCTCCTCTGGGTGGTCAGTTGGTGTGACGGTCGCCCCCTCGCTGAAGTGCGTCCCCGCCACGGCGCACTACTGCGTGAGCTCGGTCAGGCCCTGGGAGTCATGGATCGCGCGCTGCTCACGTTTGCGCACGACGCCGCTGCTCGTGAATTGCGCTGGGACCTGACACGCTCCGAATGGATCGAGGGATACGGAGCGTACGTTGTCGGCGCGGAACGCCGAGCACTGGTCGATCGCGTGCTGGCGGAGTTCCGAGCGACCGTCCTTCCCGCCCTGCC
>JAHECN010000010.1:0-28378 GCA_024641735.1 Gemmatimonadota bacterium
CTCCAAGGCCACTGGCTTTCCGATCGCCCGGATCGGGGCCAAGCTCGCGGTGGGCTACTCGCTGGACGAACTGCCGAACGACATCACCAAGGTCACACCGGCCTCGTTTGAACCGGTCCTCGACTACGTCGTCGCCAAGATTCCGCGTTTCGCCTTCGAAAAGTTTCCTGCCGCGGAACCGCGGCTCACGACGCAGATGAAATCTGTCGGCGAGGCAATGGCCATCGGGCGCACCTTCAAGGAAGCATTGCAGAAGGGTTTCCGCGGGCTCGAGTCCGGACGGGCAGGGTGGGTCGTCGGGGCAGGGCCGCTGGATGATCGTCTGGATGCGATCGACCGAGAGACGTTGCTGGCCGCCATTCGGCGTCCGACGCCGGAGCGTCTCTTCCAGGTGAAGCGTGCGCTGATCGCCAAGGTGACGGTCGAGGAACTGCACGATGCCTCGGGCATCGACCCCTGGTTCCTGCAGCAGCTCGCGGAGTTGGTGGCGATGGAGGAGGAGTGGATCGCGCATCCGTTCGGCGCTGATGACGAGGCAGACCGCACCATGCTGCGGTACCTCAAGCGCGCTGGGTTTTCGGACTGGCAATTGGGAGACCTCAAGGAACTCCCCGAGGCGCACGTCCGCGCGTCCAGGCATCGGCTCGGACTCCGGCCTGTCTACAAGACGGTCGACACCTGCGCCGGCGAATTTCCCTCAAGCACACCGTACCACTACTCCACGTGGGACGTCGAGAACGAGGCCGGCCCGCGCCCGGACGAGACGCGCCAGACGGTGATGATTCTCGGTTCCGGCCCGAATCGGATCGGGCAGGGGGTCGAGTTCGATTACTGCTGCGTTCGCACGGCGCTCGCCTTCCGCGAGCTCGGCTACCGCACGGTGATGGTGAACTCGAATCCGGAGACCGTCTCCACGGACTTCGACATCTCGGACGCCCTCTACTTCGAGCCACTCACGCTCGAGGACGTCCTCGAGATCGTCCACGTCGAAAAGCCGCTCGGGGTGGTCATCCAGATGGGCGGGCAGACGCCGCTCAAGCTGGCGAAGGGGCTGGAGGCCGCCGGCGTGCCGATTCTCGGGACCTCGCCTGATGCAATCGACATTGCGGAAGATCGTCAGCGCTTCGAAGCGCTGACGAATGAGCTCGGTATTCGGCAGCCTCCTGCCGGCACGGCCCGCTCCCTTGAAGCGGCGCTTGGTGTCGCCGAACGGATCGGATATCCGGTGCTGATGCGGCCGAGCTATGTGCTGGGCGGGCGGGCGATGCGCATCATCTATGACGCGGAGGAGTTGCGCGCGTTCTTCGATGAAGCGGCGCGCGTTGCGCCGGGACATCCGGTGCTGATCGACTCCTTCCTCGAGGATGCCTTCGAGGCTGACGTCGACGCGATCTGCGATGGCGAGCACGTCATCATCGGTGGCGTGATGCAGCATATCGAGGAGGCCGGCATTCACTCCGGCGACTCGGCCTGCGTCATGCCCCCCTATCTGATTACTGAGGAGCAGGTGGAGCAGATGCGGGCGTACACGCGCGCCTTCGCCAAGGCACTGGGTGTCGTCGGACTGATCAATGTGCAGTATGCCGTGAAGGACGGGGTGGTCTTCGTCATCGAAGTCAACCCACGCGCGTCGCGCACCATCCCATTCGTCTCGAAGACGACCGGCGTCCCGTTGGCACAGCTCGCCGCCGCCGTGATGATCGGCAAGAAGCTGCCGGACCTCGGGTTGCAGGACGATCCCATCCATCCCTACGTGGCCGTGAAGGAAGCGGTGTTCCCCTTCGCCAAGTTCCCGGGTGTGGATGTGCGTCTCGGCCCTGAGATGCGTTCCACCGGCGAAGTGATGGGGATCGCAGACTCCTTCGGGATGGCGTTCGCGAAGGCCCAAGCGAGTGCCGATGGCGCCCTGCCGCTCGAGGGCACCATCTTCGTGACGGTCAACGATCATGACAAGGCAACCGTCGTTCCGATCGCCCGCCGCTTCCATGAGCTCGGTTTCAAGATTCTCGCCACGACCGGGACCGCGAAGTATCTGCAGGCGCGTGGCATTCCCGCCGAGCGCGTGCTGAAGGTGTATGAGGGAAGACCGAACGGCATCGATCTGATCGTCTCGGGGGATGTGCACATGCTCGTCAATACGCCACTTGGCAAGCTGACGCAGCACGATGACTACTCGATGCGGCGGGCCGCGTTGCAGCGCGGCGTTCCCTACACGACCACGATGTCCGCGGCATCGGCGGCCTGTGATGCCATCATTGCCATGAAGAGCCGACCATTGGAAGTCCGGTCCATGCAGGAGTGGCATGTGATCGCCCGGGCAGCGCAGGCGGCGCGCGCGACGTGACCACGGCCCGCGATCCTCGCTTCGTTGCCGCGCTCGCCGAGCGGGTGCAGGGGAGCGTGCGTCCGGACGATCTGTTGTCGCGCTGGTCCACCTATCGGATTGGTGGTCCGGCCACGGTACTGATGCCCGCGCAGGCCGAAGATGTTGCCGTCGCGGTGCGATTTGCCAACGAGGCGGGGGTTCCCTGGTTTGCGTTGGGGCTCGGCTCGAATTTGCTCTTTCCGGATGACGGCCTCGATGCCCTGGTCATTCGGATCGGCAAGGGACTGGACCGCATGGTGGAGCAGGCCGGTGAGTGGACGCTTGGGGCGGGGCTCCCCGCGCCGCTCGCGGCCAAGCGGACGGCGGCGGCAGGGTGGGGCGGCATTCACAAGATGGTTGGGGTGCCCGGAAGCGTCGGCGGTGGCATTGTCATGAACGCCGGGTGCCATGGTGCGGAGTGGCGTGACACCGTGGTGCGCCTGCTGGTGATGGACGCGTCTGGCGCTGAGCGAGTGGTGTGGGCCGCGGATGCGGGATTTTCGTATCGCCGTTCGGCGCTCGGCCACGTCGTGGTGCTCGAGGCGACCGTGGCGCTTGCACAGGAAGATGCCACCCATCTGGAGGCGGAGACCGAATCGCTCTATCGCTGGCGCAAGGATGGAACGCCGTTCAATCAGCCCTGTTGCGGGTCGGTCTTCCAGAACCCCGTGTTGCCCGAGTCCTGGCCAGACGGGCATCCGCGCACCAGCGGGCAGTGCATCGAGGCCGCGGGATTGAAGGGGCTCCGTGTCGGCGGCGTCGAGGTCTCGCCGATGCACGCCAATTACTTCGTCAACGTCGGAGATGGGACGGCCGCGGATGTCATGGCGCTGATGCGGCGGGTCCGACACGACGTGGAGGCGCGCTGGGGGGTCAACCTGATTCCCGAAGTGAAGCTGATTGGCCGCGATGGTCAGGTGGCTGCGCTGGCACCCTGATGCCCTGTCAGGTCGCGCCAACCCTGCGAGAGTCAGAGGTCGAGGCGGTACCCTGACTTGCGGACCGTGAGAATGTGCACGGGGTGCGCCGGATCGTCTTCGAGTTTCCGGCGCAACTCGAGGATGTGCATGTCCACGGTCCGTGACACGACGTCGGGCTCATATTGCCAGACCGCATCGAGTAATTCGGCGCGACTTGCCACACGCCCTTCCCGGCGAAGCAACGCAATCAGCAGGTCATACTCGCGCGGGCGAAGGGCGATTGGTTCGCCGTCGCGAAGCACTCCGTGTGTGCCCGCATCCACCACGATGCGACCGAACTGCCACTGCTCGGCGCCCCCCGCCGCCTGGACCACGGCAGGCCGTCGGCGCAGCATCGCGCTCACCCGCGCCAGCAATTCCGGGAGCGAGAATGGCTTGATGACGTAGTCGTCAGCGCCCAGTCGGAATCCGCGGAGGCGATCGGTCTCGGTCGCGCGCGCGGAGAGGACCAGGACGGGCACATCGCGCCCCTCTTCCCGCAACGTGCGGAGCACCTCGAACCCATCGAGCCGTGGCAGCATCAAGTCGAGGATGATCAACTCGGGATCCCATCGGTGTGCCTGCGAGAGGCCGTCGAATCCATCCGTGGCCACGCGGACCTCGTGCCCATCGTGCGCGAGGTTCAAGCGCAGTCCTTCCGCGAGCCCGGGGTTGTCTTCGACCACGAGAATACGACGCATCATCGGCTCCGTGGCGCGAGAGGGAGGTGGACGCGGATGCGGACACCGTGGGGGAGGATATTGTCGATGTCGACCCTCCCGCCATGCAGCAGTACCAGCTGCTTCACGACGGCAAGACCGATCCCACTGCCATTCCCGTCACCGCGATGGAAGGGTTGCCAGATCCGCTCTTGGTCGGCCCGAGGGATTCCAGGCCCTTCGTCGGCGACCGCGAGTTCCAGGAGCGTTGGTGTGGCGGCAGCAGTCACCGTCACCGTGCCGTCGTCGCCACCGTGGCGGATCGCGTTGTCGAGGAGGTTGATCAGAATGCGCCGGACAGCGTCGGGGTCGAGTTCGACCTGAGGGCTCGGCACGACGGTGACATCGATCGCAATCCGATGCTGGCGGGCCAGCGGCTCGAAGAGCGCCGTCACTTCTCGGATCAGGCGGTCGACCTGCTCAGGTCGCGGGGAGAGGCGGTGGGCCGGCCGTCCCACGCGCGAGAGCGCCAGGACATTCTCCACCATCTGGCCGAGGTGCCGCGTCTCACGGACGATGGTGTCCAGGGCACGGTGACGCTCGGTCTCGCTGACGGCACGCTCCAACAACAAGGTCTCTGCGAAAAGCTGAATGTTGGCGAGCGGGGTGCGCAACTCGTGTGACATGTTCGACGTGAATTCTTCGCGCAGACGACTCAGGGCGATGGCACGCCATGCGATGATCGTCGCACCGCCCAGGAGCAGCGTGGCGAGGGCGACGAAGATGGTGACGCGGGCGCCGGGCATCGGCGGATAGCCGCCCGGCATGAGCACCGGGACCGCCGGGGCAAGGATCGCGTAGGTCACCGTCGCCAGGAGAGGCCCCATCAGTGGACGGTCGCTCCGCCATGGACCCGCGGAAATGTCGCCGACCTGGGCCAGCACCTCGCCACCGATGCCTCGCAGTTCGAGTGCAATCGGCGAGGCGAGTGAATCTCCTGGTGGCATGGCGAGCGAGTCGCGCAGCCGATTGAACGCCGTGAGGGTGGGCTCGAGGGGAGGGAGCAGGATGTGTCGCCGATACCGCTTCAGGTCAACTTCAATGCCGACCCACCGCGTGCCCCCGACTTCCCGTTCCACGAAGGCAATGGTTGTATCCGGCCCATGTACGACGACGGCACCCAGATACGTTGTTTCTGATGGTCGTGAGACTGCCAGTCGGGCCCGAAGGGAAGTCGCGAGCTCGACCGTCGTGGTGTCGCCGGCGGAAGTTGCGCGTGCGGTGCTGCTGTCAAAGACGAAGTACCGGCGGGGCGCGAGGTCGATCAGATACGGCGTCAGCGACTCCTGTCCGGTGAGTTGAATCACGGAGTCGGCGGAGAGTCGTCCCGCCGATGCGAGCGCGCGCTGTGCGCCGCGCAATAAGGTGCGAATGTCGATGTAGGTCCGGCTCTGTACGCTCCCCGCATACGACGCGGCGAGGTACGCCGCATGGTCGCGCAGCGTCTCGTCGGCCGTCTCGCGATGTCGCAACATGCTGGAGCGGAGCGCCCAGGCGCCCCACGCGACCAGCAGCATGGCGAGGCCGAAGGCAGCTCCGACCAGGAATTCCGGGCGACGCAAAGTGTGGAAGGCGGGCGGGTGCCGGCGATCATCCATGTGGTCGGGAACTCCTCAAAGGCGATCGTGTCAGGGGGCAACGGTGATCTGGGTAAAGTGCCGACGCGCCATCCGGCCGCCAAGGCCACCCAAGGAGCGGCAGCTCAGGAGGGTGACTCTAACGACCGGACGGATGCACACACTGGACGATCGCTCTGCGTGGAATCGACCGTCACCTACATGATGGGGATTTCTCCGGAATCCAAACAGGGGCCAGTGTCAGGGACTGGTATGGTGCCGCAGAATACGGCTTGACGCAGTTCTGACGCATCGGACGATGTCGCGTGGATATTCTTGCCCATGCGATCCCTCCATCACATCCTCCTGCTCCTGACGGCCAGCGTCTGGAGCACGCCGCTCAGCGCACAGCGTGTCGTGCGGAGTACTCCGTTTGCCGAGATTTCGGTTCGCGCGTTTCATGCGGAAGGTGTCGGCTGGGATCCACGCACCCACTCACTGTATGTCGGGAGTGTTCGGGATGGAGTGGTGGCGCGAGTCTCCATGGACAAGACGACGTCTACGATTGTCCCGGCACACACAGCGGACCTGCGTGCCGTGTTCGGGGTGACCGTGGACACGCTGCGCGACTTGCTCTGGGTCAGCAGTGCGGATGTGCCAGAACGGGACGGGGGCGTTGCGACCCCGCGAGTCACTTCGGCGATCCACGCATTTGGTCTCGCGACAGGTGCACCTGCAGGGCGATGGGAGCTTCCCCGCGACGGCCGCGACCACGTGCTCGGCGATGTGGTGCTTGCTCCGGATGGACGCGTGTGGACGACGGACTCGTATGGGGCGGGCGTCTATCGCGTGCCCGCGGACCTCCGCGATGGCCCGTTGGAGCCCGTCGCGTTCTCGCATCCGGATTGGGTTTCGTTGCAAGGGATCACGTTCAGCGCCGACAACCAGACTGCGTGGCTCGCCGATTGGAGCCGTGGCCTCTTCCAGGTCGATCTGCGGACAGCGCGGGTCTCCCCGGTCACGGATACCGCGGGGGAGACGCTCCGGGGTATCGATGGGCTCTATTGGACGCCGCGGGGAATTGTTGCGATTCAGAATGGCGCGATTCCCCCGCGGGTCATCCGCGTGACGTTGGATTCCTCCGGCACTCGATTCCCGGGTGTCGAGGTGCTGGATCACCCCCCGGGACCCGGTGAGCCGACCCTGGGAGTCCTCACGCCCGAGGGCTTCCTCTTCGTGGCCACGTCCCTGTGGCCGTTCTATGGTCCCGGCGGCCGGCTCGACCCCGACCAACCGCTCCCCACGGCCCAGATTCGGCGTCTCGCCCTCCCCTGAATTCCGCGATTTCTTCAGCTTTCGGCACTATCTTTCGTGCTTCCTCGCGCGGGAGCTGGCATGGCGGACTATTTCGTTCACGAATCGAGCTATGTGGACGACGGTGCGGTCGTCGGAAGCGGGACCAAGATCTGGCACTTTTCCCATGTCATGGGTGGTGCCGTGATCGGCGAGCGGTGCAATCTCGGCCAAAATGTGGTTGTGATGCCGGGGACCAGGATGGGCAACAACGTGAAGGTGCAGAACAATGTTTCGATCTACGAGGGCGTGGTCCTCGAGGATGACGTCTTTTGCGGGCCCTCCTGCGTGTTCACCAACGTCCACAACCCGCGGAGCCACGTCTCCCGGAAAGCCGAGTATCGGCCGACGCTCGTCCGCCGTGGGGCCTCGATCGGCGCGAACGCGACCATCATCTGTGGCGCGACCCTCGGCGAATACGCGTTTATTGGTGCCGGCTCGGTCGTGAAGGGTGTGGTCCCCGCCTACGCACTGATGGTCGGTGTGCCCGCGCGGCGGATCGGCTGGATGTGTAAGTGTGGGGAGCGGCTGCGGCTTGAGGGAGGGCAGGGTTCGTGCGAGGCGTGTAGCGAGTCGTATCGTGAGGATGACGGCCGCCTGACGCCGATTGCCCTGCCTCAAGGGTAACGCTAAGATTTTGTGCTGTTGACACTTACGACATTGCAAGCGTTCCGAGATCCACCACTGTTTCTGACACTTTCGCCATAGGCGTGCCATGCCGGTACCGTTGCTCGATCTGAAGGCCCAATACGACACGATTCGGGGTGAGGTGGATGCCGCCATCCGGGATGTCATCGAGCGTCAGGCGTTCATTATGGGACCGGAAATTCCGGCACTCGAGTCGGCGATCGCGTCGCTGACCGGGGTCGGGCGGGGGATCGCCTGCGCAAGCGGGACCGACGCACTCCTCCTCCCGCTCCGCGCCCTGGACATGGTGCCGGGAGACGAAGTGATCGCGCCTGCGTTCACCTTCTTTGCCACCGCTGGGGCAATCCACAACGCTGGCGGCACGCCGGTCTTCGTGGACATCGATCCGACGACGTTCAACATCACCCCCGAAGCAATCGAGGCCGCCATTACGCCGCGGACGCGCGCGATCGTCGTGGTCCATCTCTTCGGACAGATGGCGGCGATGGAGCAGATCGCCCCGATCGCGGCGAAGCATGGGCTGGCCATCATCGAGGACGGCGCGCAGTCGATTGGCGCGCGCCGGCAAGTGGATGGCGTCTGGCGGACGCCGGGGCAACTTGGGACCGTTGCCACCCTGTCGTTCTTCCCGACCAAGAACCTTGGAGCGTGGGGCGACGCGGGGATGATGCTGACAGACGACGAGGTGCTCGCGGACCGGCTCGGTCGACTGCGGTTGCATGGTGGTGCCAAGCAGTACCACCATGACGAGATTGGCTACAACTCGCGTCTGGACTCGCTCCAGGCCGCGGTGTTGCTCGCGAAATTGCCCCACCTCGATCGCTGGAACGCGGCTCGCCGACAGAACGCGGAACACTACGAGCAGGGATTGGCCGGAATTCCGGCGGTCTGTGTGCCGCGTGTCGATCCCGCCAACGAGCACATTTGGCATCAGTACACCATTCGCGCGGAGCGGCGCGACGAATTGATGGCGCATCTGAAGGGACGCGGGATTGGCTGCGCGATCTACTATCCGCTTCCGCTGCACCTGCAACCCTGCTTTGCCCACTTGGGCTACACGACAGGTTCGCTCCCCGTGACGGAGGCCGCCATGACCAGCGTGCTTTCACTGCCGATCTTTTCTGAACTGACGACGGCTCAACTCGACGAGGTCGTCGGGGCCATTGGGGAGTTCTACTCGTGAGTCTCGGCCCTCGCCCAGCCATGGTCTCCGCGGCTCCGATTACCGACCGCGCGATTCGCGTGGCGTTGGTCGGGTGCGGCCGAATCGCCCAGAATCATTTCGAGGCATTCGAGGCCCACTCCAAGGAATGCCAGATTGTTGGCGTATGCGACGTCGATCCCGCAGCGCTGGCGCGCGCGGTGGAGCGGACGGGTGCCAGAGGCTTCGATTCGCTCGAGTCAATGCTCGCGGGCTCCGACGCGGATGTCGTGGTGCTGGCGACGCCGAGCGGTCTGCATGCCAAGCAGGCGATGCAATGTGCCGCGGCGGGGCGGCATGTTGTGACCGAGAAGCCGATGGCCACGCGCTGGCAGGACGGCAAGGCGATGGTGGCGGCGTGCGACGCGGCCAACGTGCACCTCTTCGTCGTCAAGCAGAACCGGCGTAACGCCACCGTCCAGGCGGTGCGTCGTGCCATCGAGGCGGGACGCTTCGGCAAGATCCACATGGTGGCGGTGAATGTGTTCTGGACCCGGCCCCAGGAGTACTACGACTCCGCGGCGTGGCGCGGCACCTGGGAGTTTGATGGTGGCGCCTTCATGAACCAGGCGAGCCATTACGTCGACCTGCTGGACTGGCTGATCGGACCAGTGGAGAGCGTGCAGGCCTATACGGCCACTTTGGCAAGAAATATCGAGGTCGAGGATTCCGGGGTGCTGGCGATTCGCTGGCGGAACGGGGCGTTGGGGACGATGGCCGTCACCATGCTCACCCACCCCAAGAACTTTGAAGGGTCGATCACGATCCTTGGGGAGTTCGGCACCGTCCGACTCGGCGGAGTGGCGGTGAACCAGATCGACCACTGGGAGTTCGCGGATACCCACCCGGACGATGCGAAGATCGCCGAGGCGAGCTACGCCACCACCTCGGTCTATGGTCATGGGCACAAGGGCTATTACGAGAATGTGTTCTCGACACTCCGTGGCACCGCTTCTGCAGATACAGACGGGCGCGAAGGGCTCCATTCACTGGAGCTTCTGATTGCCACCTATCTCGCCGCCCGTGACGGGCGGCGGGTCGCCCTGCCCTTGGAGTACTGACGCATGTCGCTTGCAAACGACCTGATCGCCCGCGCGGAACGCCGTGATATCACCTTCGGTATCGTCGGCCTCGGCTATGTCGGCCTCCCCCTCTGCGCGGAGCTAGTTCGGGCAGGGTTTCGGGTTCTGGGGTACGATATCTCCGAGCGGGTCTGCGAAGGACTCAACGCCGGCATTTCGCACATCAAGGACATCAGCAGCGCCGAGGTGGCCGAGTTGCGGGCAACCGGGCGTTTCGAGGCGACCACGGACGGGGGGCGCCTTGGCGAGGCCGACACGATCTCCATTTGCGTCCCGACCCCGCTCTCCAAGTACAAAGACCCCGACGTCTCGTTCATCGTGGCGGCGACGGAGTCGATCAAGGCGACCCTGCGACGGGGGCAGGTGATCGTGCTCGAGAGCACGACCTATCCCGGCACCACCCGCGAGATCATGCTGCCAGCGCTCGAGAGCACTGGCCTGAAGGTGGGTGAGGACTTCTTCCTTGCGTTCTCCCCTGAGCGTGTGGACCCAGGCAATCCAGTCTATCAGACCAAGAACACGCCGAAAGTGGTCGGCGGGATCACGCCGGACTGCTCCCGCGTCGCCTGCGCGATGTATGCCCCAGCGATTGACACCTTGGTGCCGGTCAGCACGACCGAGGCGGCCGAGTTGGTCAAGTTGCTGGAGAATACCTTCCGCAGCGTGAACATCGGTCTGGTCAATGAGATGGCGATCGTCTGTGACAAGCTCGGAGTGGATGTCTGGGAAGTGATCGAAGCCGCGGCCACCAAGCCCTTTGGTTTCATGAAGTTCACGCCGGGGCCAGGGCTTGGCGGGCACTGCATTCCGATCGACCCCCACTACCTCGCCTGGAAGATGCGCGGCCTGAATTACAAGACGCGCTTCATCGACCTCGCGGGAGAACTGAACAGCGAGATGCCGCTCTTCTGGGTGCGCAAGTTGATGGAGGAACTCAACGGGCATCGCAAGTCGATCAACGGCGCCAAGGTGCTCGTGATCGGCGTCGCCTACAAGAAGGACATCGACGATCTGCGCGAGTCGCCGGCGCTCGACATTCTCGGCCTGCTGCATCAGCATGGCGCGGATGTCAGCTACCATGATCCGTATGTCGCGAAGTTCTCCGAGGCTGGCTACGACTACGCGTCCGTGCCGCTGACCGCAGAGACGGTGCAGGCCGCTGATGCGGTGTTCGTCGTGACGGATCACACCAACATCGACTGGGCGTTGATCAGGAAGCACGCGGCCCTCGCGGTCGACACGCGCCACGTGCTGGCGAAGTTTCCCGCATGAAGGTGACGGTGATTGGGTCGGGCTATGTCGGCCTCGTGGCCGGCGCATGCCTGGCAGAAACGGGGAATGACGTGGTCTGTGCGGACCGCGATGAAGGCAAGATTGCCCGACTGCGGGAAGGGGTCCTCCCGATCTACGAGCCGGGCCTTGAGCCCTTGGTGGAACGAAACGTCGCGGACGGGAGGCTCGCGTTCACCACAGATCTTGCCGCTGCCGTGCGCCATGGGGATGTCGTGTTCATTGCCGTTGGTACCCCGCCCGGGGAGGATGGCTCTGCCGACTTGCAGCACGTGCTCGCGGTCGCCACCGCGATAGGAGAACACCTCGATCGGTTCAAGGTGATCGTCACCAAGTCCACCGTCCCCGTGGGGACGGCGGAAAAGGTGCGTGCGGCCGTGCGGGCCGTTACCGCTGAGGACTTCGCCGTCGCGTCCAACCCGGAATTCCTCAAGGAAGGCGCTGCGATCGACGACTTCATGAAGCCGGATCGGGTCGTGTTGGGAACCGACGACGCGCGTGCGGAGACGCTGCTCCAGGAGCTTTACGCACCCTTCGTCCGGAGTGGTGCTCCCATCCTCTTTATGGACATCCCGTCCGCAGAAGTGACCAAGTATGCGGCTAACGCCATGCTCGCGACGCGCATTTCCTTCATGAACCAAATCGCGGAACTCTGTGAGCTGGTCAATGCCGATGTCTTTTCAGTCCGGAAAGGGATCGGGAGCGACTCTCGCATCGGAAACGCGTTCCTCTATCCAGGTCCTGGCTACGGCGGTTCCTGCTTCCCGAAAGACGTTCAGGCGTTGGTCCATACGGCGCGCGGCGTCGGGATGTTCCCGGGACTGTTTGAGGCAGTCGAGTCGGTGAACGTCCGGCAGAAACAGGTGATGATGACCAAGCTGCAAGCACTTCTGGGAGATCTTCAGGGAGCCACGGTGGCCGTCTGGGGTCTGGCCTTCAAGGCAGGGACCGATGACATGCGCGAGAGCCCAGCCGTCACGCTGGTGGACGCGCTGCTCGAGGCTGGCGCGTCGGTACGTGCACATGATCCGGAATCGATGACCGTGGCGCGAGGTATCTGGGGGGACAAGATCCATTACGCCAGCGATCCGTGGGACGCACTCACCGGCGCGGACGCCTTGGCGGTGGTCACGGAGTGGCTGGTCTACCGCACGCCAAACTTTGAGCGGATCAAGGCAACGCTGCGTCGTCCCATCATCGTGGATGGTCGCAACTTGTACGAGCCCGCGCGGATGGCGCAGCTCGGTTTCCAGTACGCCGGCATTGGCCGGAGGGCAGTCTGATGCGCGTGGTCATTACCGGTGCTGCCGGCTTTCTGGCGTCCCACCTGACCGATCGGTTTCTTGCGGCTGGTGACCAGGTGTGCGGGATCGACAATTTCCTGACGGGTCGCCCTGACAACCTGGCGCACTTGAAGGCGAATTCCGCGTTCACCTTCATGGAGCATGATGTCAGTACTCCATTCGATGTATCGGGACCAGTCGACGGAGTGCTGCACTTCGCGTCGGCCGCGTCTCCGCCAGACTATCAGCAGTACCCAATTGAGACGCTGCTGGTCGGATCCGAGGGAACCCGGAATGCACTCGAGTTGGCGCGTCGCAACTCGGCCCGTTTCTTCCTCGCCTCGACCTCTGAAGTGTACGGCGACCCGCAGGTGCATCCGCAACCCGAGACCTATTGGGGTTACGTCAATTCGATCGGCCCGCGCTCCATGTATGATGAGGCGAAGCGCTTCGCCGAGGCGATGACGATGGCCTACCATCGCACCCATGGCGTCGACACCCGCATCGTCCGAATCTTCAACACCTATGGGCCGCGCATGCGGCCGGGAGATGGTCGGGTCGTCTCCAACTTCCTGGTGCAGGCGCTCCGCGGCGAGCCGCTGACGGTCTACGGTGATGGGAGCCAGACCCGTTCCTTCTGCTATGTGAGCGATGAGGTGGAAGGGATCTATCGGCTCTTCAACTCTTCCCGGACCTTGCCGACCAACATTGGCAATCCGATTGAGTTCACCATGCTTGAGCTCGCTGAGCAGGTGCTCGCGGTCACTGGCTCCGCCTCCAAGATCGTCCACCATGAATTGCCCGGGGACGATCCGAAGGTGCGGCAGCCAGATATCACGGTGGCCCGAGAAGTCCTGGGATGGGAGCCGAAGGTCGCGTTGCGTCAGGGATTGGAATTGTCGCTCCCCTACTTCCGTCGCGAGGTGCTGGGATGAGTCGTGGGGCCGTGGCACTGCTGGAAGCGGCGCGCGAGCGCTTCGCCAATCGTGACTATTACGGCACCTTGCTCTGTCTCGACGACGCAGCCACCGGCGAACATGGCTGGGCAGACGCGCATCACCTGCGAGGGGTGTGCTACTCGCTTCTGGACCGCCATGCGGATGCCGTCGTGGCCTTCGACCGTGCCCTCGCCCTGAATTCCCGCTATCTCGAAGCGCACCTCCACCGCGCGCTCGCACTCACCGCCCTCGGCCGTGAGGAAGAGGCGGCGCTGGCCTTTGCCGCGGCGCGGGACGCGGTCGGTCCCGATGTGGCGGGTCTCTCCGCCCCGATCGCTGGCCGGCTCGCCAACGAACATGCTCGGCTCGGTGAGCTCTACGCTGAGGCTGGTGCTGTGCAGGAAGCGGTGCGCGAATATCGTCGCGCCGCGGCACTCGGGCCGGCGTTTCTCGACCTCCGGCTTCGACTCGCGCGACTCCTGATGGAGTCCGGGAATCCTCTTGAGGCACGGGATGTTCTGGGCGTGATCCTGGAATCCCGCCCGGATTGGACGGAAGCGCGTGTGCAGCTCGGGCTCGCCCGCCACCTCGCGGGGGATAGTGCCGGGGCTCGCGACACATGGCGCCGCTGCCTCGAGGAGCGCCCGGATCTTGAGCGTGTCACGGCATATCTGGCGATGGTGGACCGGATCCCCGAATGAAATGGCTGGGGGTCGCGCTGCTGATGGTAGCCTGCGGCGGATCAAGGACCTCCCCGGAGCGACTTGGGGATGAGGCGTGGCACCGGAGCGAGTGGAGTCTTGCCACCGCGCATTATCGCAATGCGCCGTCTTCCGCCCGGGTACTCGCCAAGCGCGCGGACGCCTCGCTGCTCAGCGGCCGACTCATCCAGTCCGCGAGGCTCTTCGAGGAACTCAGTACCGCGGATCCAACCCGCGCCGGGGAAGCGGCCGCAGGTCTCGTCCGGGTGGCCGAGGCCGCTGAACGCAACGGCGATCAGGCCGCTCTCGCCACCGCACTGGTCGGCCTCCGGCGGGTGGCACCGACCTGGCCTCTCGGGAGGCTGGCGTTGCGCCTCTCTCCCGATTCGAGTTGGGATGCCGTGACAGCCGCGACCCTGGCACCGGCCGGGATCGCAGGTGGAGGGGCCACGGACAAGTGGCTGTTGGTCCTTGGGCGAGCGTGGCAGCGCACGGCGCGGTGCACCGACGCGATCGCCGCCTTCGAGACGATTCGGCGTCGCGATCGGGGTCCTGTAGCGGACACTGCACTGACACTGCGGGGGACATGCGCGCTGTCGCTGGGTCTTGATGCCATGGCCCGAGGCGAGTCTGGCCCAGCGGAACGCTGGCTGAATGTGGCGGGGGAATCGGACGTCAACGGTGCAATTGCCCGGCGGGCGCTCGTCGCCTTGGGCGACCTCCGAATGGCGCGTGGCGACCTTCTGGCGGCCTTTTTGACGTGGCAACGGGTGGTGACCGCGCCAGTTCCGCCCGATTCGATTACAGTACTGGCGCTTGATCGGCTCCGGGCGTCGCAGACGCCAGGGACCGAACCTGACACTTCCGTTGTCCCAGGACCGCTCTGATGCGTCGTTTGTCGTGGCCTTTTCTTGCTGTTGCGTTGCTCGTGCTCGCCGCCTGCCATCGTGGGGGAGGGCCGGAGGCATCGCCCGCCGCCCGTCTCCGGCTCACCTCGGCTGAACTCGACTCGGCCTGGACGAACGCCTTCGCCCTCTATCGGAAAGAAGATTGGCGCAAGGCCGGCGATGCGCTGGAGCGTCTGCAGCTCGAACTCCCGACCAATGACTCGCGCGTGCCGGTGGTCCGTTTCTATCTCGCAGAAACTCGGCTCGCGGAGCACAGCAATCTCCAGGCAGTGCGGGAGTTCCGTCGTGTCGCAGACGAGTTCCCGAACGATTCGCTCGCCGCCACGGCACTGGTCCGCGCGGGTGACGCATACATGGGGCTGTGGCGTCGCCCGGAGCTCGACCCCACCTATGGGCACTCGGCCTATGCGACGTATCAGGAGGTGGAGGCCAGATTCCCCGGTACCCCCGCCGCCAGCAAGGCAAAGGTTCAGCTGGCAATCCTGGAGAATCGGTTCGCGTTCAAGGAGTACAAGGCCGCCAAGTTCTACGTGCGGGTCAAGGCGCGGGACTCCGCGATTCTCTACCTTCGGAGTATCGTCGCGGCGTGGCCACGCGCCGCGGTCATTCCCGATGTCCTGACCAGCCTGGTCGAGGCGTATCGGGTCTTGGGATACGTCGAAGATGTTTCCGAGACCTGCACCTACTTCCGCAAGCAGTGGCCAGAAGCACCGGACCTCGCCAAGACCTGCCCGCTCCCGAAGGATTCCGTCTCGGCATCTGGCGGGACGCCGAAGGGCCTCTGAAGTGCGGGTCGGAATCCTCGGCGGTTCCTTCGACCCAATTCACAACGCCCATCTCATTGTCGCGCAGCTGGCCCGGGAGAAACTCGGGCTTGACCAGTTGCGTCTGTTGGTCGCGGCCAACCAACCACTGAAGACGACGGGACATCACGTGCCGGCCGTCGCCAGACTTGAGATGGTCGAGCTGGCCCTCCTGGGAGTGGAGGGTCTCGTGGCGGATGGACGGGAAGTGGCGCGGGAGGGGGCATCCTTTACGGTCGATAGCCTCCGCGCACTCCATGAAGAGTTTCCGGCTGCCGAGCTCACGTTGCTGCTCGGAGCAGACACCGCGGCCAGGTTCGCGGAATGGCGCGAGCCTGCCGCGATTCGGGCACTGGCGCGCGTCGTGGTCTTTCGGCGGGGTGAGGACGCTGCCCCGGACGGATTTGATGCGGTGCTGGATCTCCCGGCGCTGGGGATCTCCTCCACGGTGGTCCGGGATCGTGCGGCGGCGGGGTTGTCGCTCCGAGGGTGGGTCCCGGACCGGGTGGCCGACTACATTTCAAGGTTTGGGTTCTACCGACAGGGGAGTGGTGCGGCATGATCAAGAAGGTGGTGGAGTCGATCTTCGGGACGCGGCAGCAGCGCGAGGTCAAGCGGTTGCAGCCGGTGCTCGACCAGATCAAGAGCCATGAAGCGCGGTTGGCCGCCCTCGATGACGCTGGCGTCCAGGCGGAAACCGACCGCTTCCGGGCGATTCTCGCCGAGCGCACCGACGCCCTCAAGGCCGAGGTCGATCGGCTGCGCACGGAAAAGCATGGCTGCTCCGATCCGGTCCTTCGGGATCAGCTCGATCGTCAATTGAACGAAGCCGAGATCGCCTGGAAGAACGAGGTCAATCGGACGCTGCACGACCTCCTCCCCGAGGCATTTGCGGCGGTCCGTGAGGCGTGTCGTCGCTTGGTGGGGACCACGGTCGATGTGGTGGGTCAGCCCATCGAATGGAACATGGTGCCGTACGATGTGCAGTTGATCGGCGGGATCGCGTTGCACCAGGGACGGATCGCCGAAATGGCGACCGGTGAAGGAAAGACTTTGGTTGCGACGCTGCCGATGTACTTGAATGCACTGACTGGGCGTGGCGCACACCTGATCACCGTCAACAACTATCTGGCCCGCCGCGACTCCCAGTGGATGGGTCACCTCTACAAGTGGCTGGGCCTGACTGTTGCCTGCCTGGACGATACCGAACCGTCGTCGCCGGAGCGTCGTGCGGCGTATGCCGCGGACATCACGTACGGCACGAACAACGAGTACGGCTTCGACTACCTCCGCGACAACATGGTCTTCTCGCTTGAGCAGCGCGTGCAGCGTGAGTACGTCTATACCATCATCGACGAAGTGGACTCGATCCTCATCGACGAGGCGCGGACGCCGCTGATCATCTCGGGCCCGGTCGGCGACGAAGACTCGGTCCACTACCGTGGCTACAACCAACAGGTCGCCACGCTCGTCACCAGGCAGAATGAGGTCGTGTCGGGCCTGGTGGCCGAGGGCGAGAAGTTGCTCCGGGACGAGAAGACTCAGGGCGATGCGGCCGTGGTCCTCTTCCAGGCCCAGATGGGCGGCCCGAAGAACAAGAAGCTGCAGAAGCTCCTGAACGAGACCGGCGTGAAGCAGGCCGTTCTCCGTGCCGAGCTCGACTACCTCGCCGATCGCAAGTTGCCGATGAAGCAGCAGTCGATGCGGAACATCGAGGAGTCGCTCTTCTACGTGCTCGACGAAAAGGGCCACTCGGTCCACCTCACCGATCGCGGCACGGCCGCGCTCTCGCCCAACGACCCCGATCTCTTCGTGGTGCCCGACCTCTCGCAGGCGATCCACCAGCTGGAGCACGACGAGACCAAGACGATCGAAGAGAAGGCCGAGGGACGGCAAGCGATGGAAGCCGCCTACGCCGCCAAGAGCGAGCAGCTGCACGTCATCCACAAGCTGTTGCAGGCGCACGCGCTCTACGAGCGCGAGACCGAGTACATCGTGCAGGATGGGCAGGTGCTGATCGTCGACGAGTTCACGGGCCGCATCATGGTGGGGCGTCGTTGGTCAGACGGCTTGCACCAGGCTGTCGAGGCCAAGGAAGGCGTCACCGTCAAGGGTGAGACGCAGACCTTTGCGACGATCACCATTCAAAATTACTTCCGGATGTACGAGAAGCTCGCCGGGATGACCGGTACCGCCGAGACGGAAGAAACGGAATTCTTCCAGATCTACGGGCTCGAAGTGTCCGTGATTCCGACCAACAAGCCGATCCGCCGGTTGGACCTGGTGGACCAGATCTACAAGACGCGTCGCGAGAAGTACAACGCGGTGGCGGACGAGGTCGAGCGGATCCACAAGGAAGGCTGGCCGATCCTGATCGGTACCACGTCGGTCGATATTTCCGAAACGCTCTCTCGGCAGTTGAAGCGTCGTGGATTGAAGCATGAAGTGCTGAACGCCAAGTATCACCAGCGCGAAGCCGAGATCGTCGCGGCCGCCGGCATGAAGGGGGCGATCACCATCGCGACCAACATGGCGGGCCGCGGGACCGACATCAAACTCGACCCGGCGCTCGACCTCACCGGCGATCACGCTGGTCTGCATATCGTCGGGACGGAACGGCACGAGTCGCGCCGCATTGACCGCCAGCTACGTGGTCGTTCCGGCCGTCAGGGGGACCCGGGCGTCTCGCTCTTCTTCCTCTCGCTCGAAGACGACCTCATGCGTCTCTTCGGCTCGGACCGCATTGCCCGGATGATGGACAAGAGCGGTTCAGAAGAAGGCGAAGTGATCACCGGCAAGTTGATCACCCGGGCCATCGAGGGCGCACAGAAGCGCGTCGAGTTGCAGAACTTCCAGCAACGGAAGCGGTTGCTCGATTACGACGACGTGATGAATCAGCAACGCGAGGTCATCTACTCCACCCGGCTCTTCGCATTGGAGCGTGGGGCGGAGTTGCAGGCCGAAGCGTTGAAGATGATACGCGCGGCGGTGACCAAGATGGCGACGGAGTACATCTCGGAGTCGGACCGTCCCGAGGACTACGATCGGGTCGGGTTGCATGAGGCGCTGATGATGAAGTTCCTCGTCCCGGCGGATGCCATCAGTGACGCCGCTGCGACGCCGACGCGCGAGAGCATCATCGCCGCCGCGCTGGATGCGGCCGAGGAGACCTTCGGGCGAAAGGTGAAGTACCTGAAGGATTTCGGTGGCCGGATCGGGATTCCCGAGGTGGACCTGCAGGTCCTCTCGCAGGTCTCGCTCTCGGTGCTCGACGAGAAGTGGAAGGATCACCTCTACGACCTCGACCAGCTGCGGAACGCCATTCAGTACCGCGCCTATGGTCAGAAGGATCCGCTGGTCGAGTACAAGACCGAGGCCTTCGACATGTTCGAGGATCTCTTGCGCGACATCCAGGCGACCTTCGCGGAGCGTTACCTGAAGATTCAGGTCAACGTCGATGGTCCGCCGCCGCCACCGCCGCCGGCGATGAAGCTCCCGGAGCCGTCGGCACCGTCCACCGACGATCTCTTCAGCGGCCCGGCGACGCGCGGCATCGGTGGGCCGGCGCCCCGGATCACGACGCCGAGCGGGGCTGGGCTGGTGTCGCCGTTTGGCGGGCCGCCGGAAGCGGCCGCGGCCGATGTGGGTCGGAACGATCCGTGTCCGTGTGGCAGCGGCAAGAAATACAAGAAGTGCCACGGGGCGAACGCGTAGCGTAGGGGCGAGTCGTGAGTTGTTGGTCGTGAGGGGACGCCGTGATTGGCGTCCCTTTGCGCTTGTTGGCGCCGCGGGTCGGACGGCGAGCGTCGATGTTCCACCATGCCCCTCCTCCTCGCCGACCACGACCGCCCCCGCGAGCGCCTCTGGCGTCTCGGCCCCTCCGCCCTCAACGCCCGCGAGCTGCTTGCCGTCCTCCTTGGCACCGGATCCGGGGAGCATGACGCCCTCGCCACAGCTGAGATCCTGCTCGCCTCTGCGGACGGTTCGCTCAGGCGCCTCGCCGCTCGGCCCGGCCCCGAATTGTTGAAAACTTCCGGTGTGGGGGAGGCGAAGGCGGCCCGACTCCTCGCGGCCTTCGAGCTCGCGGCTCGACTTGGCAGGGAAGGGCGACCCGCCACCCCGCGGATTCGCGAGCCCGGGGATGTCGCACGCCTCATCGGCGACCGCCTGCGGGACCTCCCCGTCGAGGAGTTCCATCTCTTGGCGCTGGATACCCGCTCCCGAGTCCTCCGCGACGTGCTGGTGACCCGTGGGCTCCTCGATTCCTCGCTGGTGCACCCGCGGGAGGTGTTCCGGGCGGCGATCGCGGAAGCGGCGGCTGGGATCATCCTGGTGCACAATCATCCGAGCGGCGATCCGACCCCGTCCGCCGAGGATCGGGCGGTAACTCGGCAGCTGGTGGCGGCCGGTCAGCTGCTCGACCTGCCGGTCTATGACCATGTGATCATTGCCGGGGATCGCTTCACCTCATTTGCCACCGCGGGGCTGCTTTGACGGCCCCGAGCCTCACGGAACGGTCACCAATCCGTCACGACTCAATCCGGGACTAACCCAATCCGCAAACACGCGCTACTTTTGTTCCAATGCAGATCCTAGGACGGGGCTCCCGCCCCTGCTGGTGCTGGACCCGGCGCAGTGCTGCATCCTGTCGCCGCCGGGCAATTCCAATCTGGAGACATTCATGATGAAGAGGTTGTTTGCCACCCTCTCCTTGCTTGCCGCGGTCGTGGCGGGCGGGACTTCGTCGCTTGCCGCGCAGGGCGTCACCACGTCCCAAGTCCGCGGTATCATCACGGGCGCCAATGGCGCCATCGGTGAAGCGCGGATCGTTGCGGTCCACATGCCCTCGGGTACGCGGTACATCGGCACGTCGCGTGCTGACGGCCGCTATGCCATTCCTGGTATGCGTGTCGGCGGACCGTACACCATTACCGCCACCGCCATCGGCTTTCAGCCGCGGTCGCGTGACGAGGTCTACCTCACGCTCGGCCAGGCCACCGATGTGAACCTGAACCTGAGCGCGGCAGCGGTCACGCTGGCCGACCTCACCGTGGCCGGGCAGGCCGGCGTCCTCACCTCGACCCGGACCGGCGCGGCGACAACCATCTCCAACGAGATGATTGTGGCACTGCCGACGGTTTCGCGTTCCATCACGGACCTCACGCGGCTGACGCCGCAGGCCCGTGGCGCCTCGTTCGCCGGCATGGACGACCGTTTCAACAACATCACGGTGGACGGCGCCTACTTCAACAACTCCTTCGGACTTTCTGGACAACCCGGCGGCCGGACCGGGGTCTCGCCGATTCCGCTCGACGCCCTCGAGCAGGTGACGGTCAACGTCGCCCCGTACGACGTGCGCCAGGGCAATTTCATCGGTGCTGGCGTCAACACGGTGACGAAGAGCGGCACCAACGAGTTCAAGGGGTCCCTCTACACGCAGTACCGGAACGAGAATTACGTCGGCACCTCGTCCAAGGGGAATTCCTACGACCCGGGCACTTTCAAGTACAGCCAGATCGGCATCCGCCTCGGCGGCCCGATCATCAAGGACAAGCTCTTCTTCTTCGGCAACTACGAGGACGACGGCTTGACGGAGCCCGGCACGTCGTTCGTTGCGAACACCGGCGGGCAGGCAGTGACGGGCAACACAACCCGCGTCCTCAAGACCGACCTGGATGCACTCAGCACTTATCTTCAGACGAACTTCAACTACGCGACGGGGCCCTACCAGGGGTACGACTCCGAGACGCCGTCACGCCGGATCATCGGCCGACTGGATTTCAACGCCTCGGACCGGACCAAGTTCTCGCTGCGTTATGTCCATCTGGACTCGGACACCGACGTGCTGATGTCGAACTCGACGTCGCTCGGATTCGGCAATCGTCGGACCAATTCGAACGCACTGAACTTCCAGAACTCGAACTACCAGATCAAGGAGAACATTCGCTCGCTCGTCGGCGAAATGAACAGCCAGATCGGGTCGAATATGTCGAACTCTCTGATTATCGGGTACACGTCGAACGATGAGTCGCGTGCAGTCCGTGGGTCAGGGGAACTCTTCCCGATGGTCGACATCCTCAAGGACGGCTCGACCTATACCTCGTTCGGCTATGAGCCCTTCACGCCGAACAACGAGCTGCGCTACAAGTCACAGCAGCTCCAGAACAACTTCACGATTTACGGCAACAAGCATGACCTGACGTTCGGGGTCAGTGCCGAGAAGTACCGCTCGGAGAATGTCTTCTTCCCAGGTTCGCAGAGTGCGTACGTCTACAACTCCTTGGCAGATTTCTACACCGACGCCAACGGCTACATCAGTAACCCGACCCGCACGGTCTCGCCGGTCACCCTTCGCAAGTTCCAGGTGCGCTGGTCGAATGTGCCGGGCCTGGACAAGCCGTTGCAGCCGCTCGACGTCATTTACGCGGGCGCCTACGCGCAGGATGAGTGGCGTGCCGCCGAAAACCTGAAGCTGACTCTCGGCGTGCGGGTGGATGCCCCGAAGTTTGATGACACGGGTTTCACGAATCCTGCGGCCAACGCCCTGACCTTCCGGGACGAGACGGGTGCGGCCGTGAAGTACCAGACCGAGGCCCTTCCCGAGACCAAGATGCTCTTCTCCCCACGTATTGGGTTCAACTTTGACGTGAAGGGCGATCGGTCAAGTCAGCTCCGTGGCGGGACCGGTGTCTTTACAGGCAAGCCGGCCTACGTCTGGATTTCGAATCAGATTGGTGAGAACGGCATCCTGACCGGCTTTGAGGACCTTTCGAACACGACGTCCCGGCCGTGGAACCCGAATCCGAATGCCTACAAGCCGACCACCGTGACTGGTGCACCGGCCGCGGCGTACGGGCTTGCCTACACCGATCCAAACTTCAAGTTCCCGCAGATCTGGCGCACGAACCTCGCCCTCGACCAGAAGCTCCCCTGGGGGCTGATCGGGACTGCGGAGTACATGTACAGCAAGGATGTCAACGGTATCTCCTACATCAATGCGAACCTGAAGGAGAAGACCCAGACCTTCACCGGTGCCGACAAGCGCTCGCAGTGGGTCGGGGGGAACACCGGCAATCGCGTGAACTCCAACATCTCCGGCGCATACGTCCTGAAGAACCAGGGTGTCGGTTCGGCCTGGAACTATGCGTTTTCGTTGGAGCGGCCGTTCCAGAACGGACTTTATGTGAAGGCGGGCTACAGCTACGGCCAGTCGAAGAATCTGGTCGACCCAGGCTCGATCGCTGCCGGTTCGTGGCAGGGGAATCCGATCAGCAATGATCCGAACAACCCGGATCTCTCGCGTGGCTCGAACTCGCCGGGGAATCGCTTCTTCACTGCCGTGTCGATGCGCAAGGAATACTTGGCCACGGGTGCTACCACGTTCTCGCTCTTCCTCAACGGGCAGACGCAGGGGTACGGCAGCTACGTGTACAGCGGCGACATGAACGGCGACGGGGCGTTCAACAACGATCTCGTGTACGTGCCGAAGAGTACCTCGGAAATGGTGTTCGAGCAGTTCACCTCGGGTGGGCGCACCTACACCGCGACCCAGCAGGCCGACGCTTGGGATGCGTATATCAAGCAGGATGCCTACCTGTCGACGCGTCGTGGGCAGTACGCGGAACGGAACGGTCTCAAGTTCCCGATGATCTGGCGTGCCGACTTGTCGGTCACGCAGGACCTCTTCACCCAGATTGGCGGGAAGAAGAGCAATTTCCAGGTCCGCATGGACATGCTCAACTTCACCAACTTCCTGAACAACGATTGGGGCACCTCCTACAGCACCGTCGCCTCGAGTGGGCGGCCGTTGACCGCTGCCGGGGTCGACGGTTCGGGTGCCGCCCGTTTCCGGATGGCCACGGTCTCCTCAGGCGGGGACTTGATCAACAAGACGTTCAAGACCAACGCCAGCATCGGCGATGTCTGGCGCTTCCAGCTCGGGTTCCGCTACACGTTCAACTAACCCGCGCCGCAGAGTGACTGGCCGCCTTCCCCTTCGGGGGAGGGCGGCCCTGTCATTTCTGCCACCGTCCGCCGTTGACGCCACGCCCGGCCGTCGCCATTGTCCGGCATGCCTTCCAGTGCTCCGTCCACCCTGAACGAGCTCTCTCCGTCCTTCTTCGTCACCATCGAGAAGTATGCGGATCGGCTCGATGTGGCCCTGATCGATCGAGCCCTGCGCTACTCGGCTGCGGCGCACCGCGGACAGAAGCGGATGAGTGGCGATGACTTTGTCGAACACTCGATCGCGGTGGCGTCCATCCTCGCCTCGCTCTTGGTGGATACCACTTCCATCTGCGCCGCGCTGCTGCACGACGTGGTGGAAGACTCGGACATCAGCACTGACGACATTGCCAAGGAGTTCGGCTCGGAGGTCGCGGGCCTGGTCGACGGCCTGACCAAGATCTCCCACCTCTCCTTCCGCTCCTCGGCGGAGGAGCAGTCCGAGAATTACCGGAAGCTCCTCCTCTCTGTCGCGAAAGACGCGCGCGTCATCATC
The DNA here is from genome assembly GCA_024641735.1 of Gemmatimonadota bacterium. GTDB lineage: Bacteria > Gemmatimonadota > Gemmatimonadetes > Gemmatimonadales > GWC2-71-9 > Palsa-1233. The sequence continues at coordinate 24,307 of JAHECN010000010.1, forward strand.
ATCAAGCTCGCCGACCGACTCCACAACATGCGGACGCTCGAGCACCTGCAGGTGGCCAAGCGGCAACGGATCGCGACCGAGACCCGCGAGATCTACGCGCCACTTGCCCACCGCTTCGGCATGGCGAACGTCAAGGCGGAACTGGAAGACCTCGCCTTCAAGTTCCTCGAGCCTGACGAGTATCAGTCGCTCGCCCTGCAAGTGGCCGCGAAGCGTGCCCAACGCGAGGAGATGATCACCGCGCTCCGGACGCCGCTCACCCAGGAGCTGACCCGGGCCGGGATCACGGTCGCGGAAGTGAGCGGCAGACCAAAGCACCTGTGGTCGATCTTTCAGAAGATGCGGAAGCGCGGCAAGCCGTTCGAGGAGATCTATGACCTCATGGCGATGCGGGTGACCGTCCAGACGGTGCCTGAGTGCTACCACGTCCTCGGCGTCATTCACCATCGCTGGACGCCCTTGCAGGAACGGATCAAGGACTACATCGCCTCGCCGAAGTCCAACGGCTATCAGTCGTTGCACACGACGATCTTCGGCCCCTCCGGGCACCTCTTCGAGATCCAGATTCGGACCCAGGAGATGCACCGGACGGCCGAGTACGGTATCGCGGCGCATTGGCTGTACAAGACGGAAAACGATGGCGAGGAATTCGACCAGCAGCTGGGTTGGTTCCGGCAATTGATCGAGTTGCAACAGGAGAGCCATAGCGCCGAGGATTTCCTCGAGTTCCTCAAGGTCGATCTCTATCACGACGAGATCTTCATCTTCACGCCGCAGGGTGACGTCAAGCAGCTTCCCAAGGGAGCAACCGCGATCGACTTCGCGTTCCACGTCCACACCGACGTCGGGCTGCATACCCAGGGCGCCAAGGTGAATGGGCGCATCGCGCCTTTGCACCGCGAGCTGAAGAACGGGGATACCGTCGAGATCCTAACTTCGACCCAGTCCAAGCCCTCGCGGGACTGGCTCGCCCATGTGCGCACCGGTCGCGCCCGCAGCAAGATCAAGCAGTGGATCCGACAGGAAGAGGAGTCGGTCTCCTTGCAGCTTGGGCAGGAGATCCTAGCGCGCGAACTGAAACGGCGCCGCCTCGATCCACCGTCCGCCGATGCCCTGCAACGCGCCGGCGTGACCCTGAATCTGATGGATGGGACCGCGTTGGAGGTGTCCCTCGGGCGTGGGGATCTGGCGATCGGCCAGGTGATGCGGTCCCTCTTCCCGGACCTCGCGCCGGACGCCTTGCAGGAGAAGCCCGCGACAGTTTTCGGGCGAGTGATCGATCGGTTCCGTCTCGGTCGGGGCATCAAGATTCAGGGCGTCGATGGTCTGATGATCCGCTATGCCCAGTGTTGCCAACCAGTGCCGGGCGACACAGTCGTGGGGTACGTCACGCAGGGGCGCGGCATCTCCATTCACCGCGCCGACTGCCCGAATCTGCTCACGCTGGCGGAGCACGGACGTCGGGTGGATATCGACTGGCAGGAACAGAGTGGTGAGACCTACGCCGTGCGCCTCGTCGTCACCGGAGAGGACCGTCGCGGTCTCTACGCCGACGTGATGCAGGCGATTTCGCAGACCGGCACCAACATCCGCGGTGCCGATCTGCAATCAAAGGACAGTTCCGTGTTCGGGTCGATCTTCGTCGAAGTCGACAACCTTCCCCATCTGGCCAAGGTGCTCAAGGCGATCCGGCGCGTGAAAGGCGTGTCGACCGTGGAGCGCCAAGACGCAACGAGTACATGAAGACTCTCCTCCTCAAATCCGAACCTTCCGTCTATTCCTTCGACGATCTGCGGCGTGATGGCCGCACCGTCTGGGATGGCGTCGCCAACGCTCAGGCGCTCATCGTGCTGGCCTCCGCCAAGGTCGGCGACGAGGTGCTCTTCTACCACTCCAATGATGGCAAGTGCATTGTCGGGACGGCCAAGGTGGCCAAGCGCGCCTATCCCGACCCGAAGTTGGACAATCCCAAGCGGCTCGTGATCGACATCCGCGCAGGGAAGCCCCTCACGCGCCCGGTCACACTGGCCGAGATCAAGGCCGTCCCCGGGCTCGCCGATTTGGCACTCGTCCGACAGAGCCGATTGAGCTGCATGGTGGTGAGCGAGGGACATCGGGAGCTGCTGCGGGGGTTGGGGGTGAAGTAGGAGAGAAGAGAGACGAGAAAGGAGAAAGGAGCCGCCGCCCAGTATTCTCTCCTCTCTCATTTCTCTTCTCTCCTTGTCCCCGAACATCCCCCGAAAACCCTGTTATATTCCCCGAATGCCCAAGTTTGAGGTCGTCGCCCCCTTTGAGCCCGCCGGGGATCAACCCCGTGCCATCGCCGAACTGACGGCGGGATTGGTCCGGGGCGATCGGTATCAAACCCTGCTCGGAGTCACCGGCAGCGGCAAGACGATGACCTTGGCACACACGATCGCGGCCTACGGCAAACCGACGCTGATCCTCTCCCACAACAAGACGCTCGCGGCGCAGCTCTACGGCGAGATGAAGCAGTTCCTCCCCGGCAACGCAGTCGAATACTTCGTCTCGTACTACGACTACTACCAGCCCGAAGCGTACGTCCCCTCGACCGACGTCTACATCGAGAAGGATGCCTCGATCAATCAGGACCTGGAGTCGTTGCGGCTTCGGGCGACGTCCTCGCTCATGGAACGTGACGACGTCGTGATCGTGTCGACCGTCTCCGCCATTTATGGCTTGGGCGATCCTGCGGCCTACCGGGCCCTCATGGTCAGCGTCGCGGTCGGGGAAGAGCGGGGCAGGGATGACATTCTGCAGGATCTCGTCGGGATCCAGTACCAGCGGAACGACGCCTCCTTCGATCCGGGGACCTTCCGGGTGCGTGGCGATACGGTGGAGATCTTTCCAGCCTACGACGAACAAGGGGTACGGATCGAACTCTGGGGGGATCAGGTCGAGCGGATCACCCGCTTCCACCCGGTCTCGGGCAACGCCATCTCGCAGCTCGAGCGCTGCGCGATCTATCCCGCCAAGCACTTCGTGACGCAGCGCCACACCATCGAGCGCGCCGTGACGTTGATTCGCGAGGAGCTCGCCATCCGGCTGCTGGAACTGCGGACGGCGGGAAAGCTGCTCGAGGCACAGCGGCTTGAGTCCCGCACAACTTTCGACATCGAGATGATGCTCGAGGTCGGCACCTGCGCCGGGATCGAGAACTATTCTCGGCATCTCTCCGGGCGGATCACCGGCGAACGGCCAGCCTGTCTCTTCGACTACTTCCCGGAGGATTTTCTGGTGGTGGTGGACGAGTCCCATGTGTCGCTCTCCCAGATCAACGGGATGTTCAACGGCGATCGCGCGCGGAAGACGACCCTGGTGGAGTACGGCTTCCGACTCCCGTCCGCCCTCGACAACCGACCGCTGATGTTCGACGAATTCTTGGCGCTTTCACCGCAATTGGTGAACGTCTCGGCCACGCCTGGGGATCTCGAGCTGAAGATGAGCGAAGGGATCATTGTCGAGCAGCTGATTCGCCCCACCGGACTGGTCGACCCCGAGATCGACATTCGCCCGGTGCGTGGACAGGTCGACGATCTTCTCGGCGAGATTCGGAAGCGCGAGGCTGTCGGCGAGCGCGTGCTGGTGACCACGCTGACCAAGCGAATGTCCGAAGACCTGACGGATTACCTGCAGCAGGCCGGCGTGCGGGTGCGCTACCTGCACAGCGACATCGACGCGATCGAACGTGTCGAGATCCTCCGTGGGCTCCGCCTCGGCGAGTTCGACGTGCTGGTCGGCATCAATCTGCTCCGCGAAGGTCTCGACCTGCCCGAGGTGGCGCTGGTCGCCATTCTCGACGCCGACCAAGAAGGGTTCCTGCGGAGTGACCGCGCGATCATCCAGACCTGCGGGCGTGCCGCACGGAACATCAATGGTCGCGCCATCCTCTATGCCGATCGCATCACCGGCTCGATGCAGCGTGCGCTGGACGAGATGCATCGGCGGCGCGAGATTCAGCGCGCCCACAACATCGCCCACAACATCACACCGATCGGCATCGTGAAGTCACTCGACGAGGTGCGACTCGCCACGCATGTCGCCGATCAAC
>JAHECN010000010.1:28478-37167 GCA_024641735.1 Gemmatimonadota bacterium
GACGAGATGCATCGGCGGCGCGAGATTCAGCGCGCCCACAACATCGCCCACAACATCACACCGATCGGCATCGTGAAGTCACTCGACGAGGTGCGACTCGCCACGCATGTCGCCGATCAACGGAGTGAGCGGACCGATCGTGAGGAAACCCGCGCGGCCCGGAAGGGCGCGGCGGCGGCCCCGCTCGATCTGCACGATCCTGCGCAGCGCGCCGTCGCGATCGCGGCGATGGAACAGCAGATGCGTCAGGCCGCCGCGAATTTGGAGTTCGAACTTGCCGCGATGCTGCGCGATCAGTTGAACGACCTCCGCGCCGTCTCGGCGCCAAATGTGAAGCGACCCCAGTTCCGGCCATCGCGCCGATGAGCGCCCGGACGTTGGGCCTCGAGCAGCTCCTTGGTTTCGGCGAGGAGCTTGGGGACGCGTTGCCGAGCGGGAGTGTCGTTTGGCTCGAAGGAGAATTGGGGAGCGGGAAGACCACGTTGGTACGAGCGATCTTGCGCGGCCGGCGTGTGCCGAGCGCGGCGACTTCCCCAACGTATTCGCTCGTCCATCATCACGAGGGACCCCGCGGCGCGGTGTACCACCTCGACTGCTATCGCTTGCGGACTCCGGACGATGCCGTGGATCTCGATTGGGAGACGTTGGCAGGTGCGGATCTGTTGCTGATTGAGTGGCCGGAGCGCGCCGGGGCGTGGGCACCACCGCCGACCCATCGGCTGCGACTCACCCATGTGGATGACACGACGCGCACGCTGGAGGGGGCGTGATCACACTCGCGCTGGATACCGCGACCGATCGTTGCACCGTGGCCGCAACCGACGGCACGCGTGTCGCCGAGCGATTTATCGACGGCGCGCGCCAGCACACCCGGGCTGTTCTCGGATTGATTGACGAGGTGTTGGGTGACCTCAACGCCACCCCGGCAGATGTGCGTCGCGTGCTCACCGCCGATGGGCCCGGTTCCTTCACGGGACTCCGCGTCTCCGCCGCGGTGGCGAAAGGAATCGCGTGGACCGGTCAGGTGGAGTGGCGCACGGCCCCGTCGCTGCTGGTCCGAGCGATGGGACACGCCCCCGCGGCGGGGGGAGTCGTTCTCGCGCTGTCGGACGCGCTGCGGGGCGATCTGTACGCAGGCTGCTGGTCCATCGGTCCGGATGCCGTCCGCATCGTGGGCGACCCACCACACGCCAGAAAGCCTGAAACCCTCGGCGTTTATGGCGCGGTCGATCTGGTCGTCGGTTCGGTGCCTGAGGCGTTGCGGGAGGCGGTCGCCGCGGCGACCGGTCGGACTCCCTGCCTGGGCATGGCGGCGCTGCCACAGGCCGTGTCGCTCTTCGCGCTCGATGCGCGAGACGGCGGGACCACGCTGGTTGCCAATGTGGCGGAGTGGGAGCCGGAGTATGGCCGTCCCGCTGAGGCACAGGCCGTTTGGGAGAGGAAGCATGGGCGGCCGTTGCCGGCTACGCCTGGCATCGCTCGCTGACGTCCCCGCGCTCGAGCGTCTGGAACGACGCTCCTTTACGGACGCGTGGACGGCTGCGCAGCTCGTTGCGTCGCTGAGCGGGGCGGGCGCCGTGGGCTGGGTGGCTCGGCAGGAAGATGACATCGTGGTCGGCCACCTGATCGGGCGCGTGATAGCCGACGAAGCGGAAATCCTGACCGTGGCGGTCGATCCTGATCGGCGTCGTCTCGGCATCGGGGAGCAGCTGGTGCGGCGGGCCATGAAGGTCATGGCCGAGCGCGGCGCGCGGACCGTCTGGCTTGAGGTGCGGCTCAGCAATGCGGCGGGTCAGACGCTGTACCAGAAATTGGGCTTCACTGCCGCCGGACGCCGGCGAGGCTATTATCGTGATCCGGTGGAGGACGCCCTGGTATTCCGGTGTGACCTGACACCCCCCGCATCAACGCGCCCACCCTCGCGCTGATTCGGTTTCTTCGCCCGGTCGACGAGCGCGCATCATGCGCTCGCCCACTGGAGTTCCATCCTTTTCCGCCCGACGCTGGAGCATGGTATGAGCAAGAGTCTCAACAAGGTGATCCTGATCGGTAACCTCGGCGCCGATCCCGAGGTCCGCTCGACATCCAACGGTGGCCGCGTGGCCACGCTCTCCCTCGCCACAGGTCGGCAATGGAAGGGCGCTGATGGTCAACGCCAGGAGAAGACGGCGTGGCACCGCCTGATCGCCTGGAACAGCAAGAACGGTCAGCAGCTGGCCGACATCTGCGAGCGCTATTGCAAGAAGGGCGACAAGCTCTATATCGAGGGCGAGATTGACTATCGCACTTGGGATGACAAGGACGGACAGAAGCGTTATACCACCGAGATCACCGTGCGTGAATTGATCATGCTCTCCGGGAAGGATGATGGCGGCAGCGGTGGTGGTGGTGGCGGCGGCGGGTGGAGCGGGAGCAAAGGCGGCAGCGCCTCGAAGTCGAGCGATTCGGGAGGGAAGAAGGACGATTCCTTCGATGACGTGCCGGATGCGTTGGATGCCGAGGATGATGATTTGCCGTTTTAGTGAGTCGTGAGTCATGGGTCGTGGGTCGCGAGAGGGGCATAGTGTCCTGGCCTCGCGACTCACGACCCACGACCAGCCTCTGGTTCCCTCAATCCGCAACAATCCCCTCGTTCCACCACCCCCTGCCTCCCACATTCGGCCCCGGCGGACGATACTACTGGGATAGCCCGGCCTTGTCCTTCTGGCACGGTTCGTGGTGCAGAGACGGTATTCCACCTGTCCTACGCGGAGGACCCCATGCGGTCATGTCTATCCCTGGCGCTCGTTTTGATGGCGACCCCTTTGGCGGCGCAGGAGCCGCTCGCCTTTCTCCGGAAGGGGGAGGTGCAGCCCGACGCCGCGTTGATCCTGTACAAAGAACAGCCCTACCGGCCCATCCGAGTCGATGAGGTGCGGGCGGCTGGCTTCCTCACGGAAGGGCGGATGCTGCCCTTCGGCAAGGTGCTTGGACCGGTCACCCCGGCAGAGGTCCGCTCGACCAGCACGGGGGCGATCGCACTGACGGGGACCATGATCGGAATCCGTGCTCCAGAGGGTGCCGCCTACCAGGTTGGTGACACTGTGGTGCTCGCCACCGTGAAGCAGGGTCCGAAGGGGTGGGGGAACATTGTGGTGCCGACCGGATTGGCGCTCGTGAAGGAAGTCGGCGAGCGGCAGAGCCTCGCCACCGTGATTTCAACCTACGGGGCGATCCGTGATGGGCAGGTGACCCTTCCGCTGGAACCAGTGAACGACCCGGGCAAGGTCCAGCCTGTAAGGGCGACGGGCCCGACTGGGACGATCATCACCAGCCAGTCGCCGCGTGAGGTCAAGCAGCCGGCCGGCATTCTGTTCATCGATTTGGGCCGTGAGACCGGCATCCGGCCCGGCGACTTCCTCGAAGTCCGCCGCCTGGTGGTCAAGCGCCAGAATGCCAGCGACACCATCGACGAACTCATGGCCACTGCGCAGGTGCTCCGGGTCAACGATCACAGCAGCACGATCCGGCTCCTTCGCGTCGTTGCCCCTGGGATCGAGCCGGGGACTCCCGTAGTCCGGATCGCCACCCTGCCGAACTGAGCCGAGGCCTTGGGCCTCGGCTATCTTTCCCGCAACAGTTGAATTCCACCCATCGGCGGGCGCCTCCGGCGTCCGCCGCGGAGGCGTACCATGAGCGGTTCAGTCCTGATCACCGGCGGCGCAGGTTTCATCGGGTCCCACATTGCCGAGGCCTATTTGGCGGCCGGCTGGTCGGTGACCTGTCTCGATGACCTCTCACGCGGCAAGGCCGAGCAGGTGCCCGCGGGCGCGAAGTTCGTGCGCGCCGATGTGCGTGACGCCGAGGCATTTCAGGTCGTGGCTGACGGCAAGTTCGATGTGGTGATTCATGAGGCGGCACAAATCGACGTGCGTGTGTCCGTGCATGAGCCGGCGCTCGATGCCTCGATCAATCTCGTCGGCTTCGCGAACATTCTTGCGGGCGTCGCTGCGGGGAAAGTGAAGCGCGTGGTGTTCGCCTCAAGCGGTGGCGTGGTGTACGGAGATCCCGCCGTCATTCCGACCCCCGAACCGACGGCGAACCTGCCGATCTCGCCCTATGGAGTGAGCAAGCTGGCGGGCGAGCACTATCTCCGCGTTCTCGGAGAATTGCACGGGTTCGAGGGAGTCGCGCTCCGCTACTCGAACGTCTACGGTCCGCGGCAGGATCCGAAGTCTGAGGCCGGTGTCGTGTCGATCTTCGTCTCTCGTCTCTTGGCGGGTCAACCGCTCACCATTTTCGGCGACGGGACCCAGACGCGTGACTACGTCTTCGTCCGTGATGTGGCGCACGCCAACCTGCTGGCCGGCTCGGCTGCTGTGTCGCGCGGAGACCGTCTCGACGTCCCCGCCTTCAACATTGCCACTGGTGGAGAGACCTCGGTGAATGAGCTCGCGGCATTCGTGGGGCGCGCGATGGGTGTGACCCCCGTGATCGAGTACGCGGAGCCGCGAGCCGGCGAGTTGGCACGCAGCTGCCTCGACGTCTCCAAGGCCGCGCGAGAGCTCGGCTGGACCCCGAAAGTCTCCTTCGACGAAGGCATGAAGGCGTTGGCGGGCTGGTTTGAAGGGACGGTCCGCTAATGGAGCCGACTGCCGTCGCGCCCGCTGGGCTGTTGGACCTTGTGCTCAGCGCCTCGCCTGAGACGACCGTCGTCCTGGTGATTTGCGCGATCTGTTCCATCGCGTCGTGGTACGTCATCGGGGCCAAGTGGTGGGAATTCCGGCGTCTCGATGCGGAGCGCATCGCATACGATCGTGCGATGGAGCGGGCACGCACGTCCGAGGAGCGGGCGCAGGTCGTCATCACGCTCGGTGACTCAGTCTTTGCGGGTGTGGCGAGAACAGCTGGTGCGTATGTCGCGGATCTGCAGGCCGCGATGGAGCGTGGCGGTGTCACGCGCAGTGGGCTCTCCCTGACGCAACTTGATGCGCTCACGATGGCACTCGACGGGTCGGTGCGTCACACGGTGGAAGACACCGGGCGGATGATCCCCTGGCTCGCAACCATCGGGGCGACGGCACCGCTCCTCGGTCTTTTCGGAACCGTGCTCGGCATCATCAACGCATTCAATGGAATCGCCGCAGGCGGCGCCAGCACAATCGCGTCCGTCGGGCCGGGGATCGCCGACGCGTTGGTGGCGACCGCGGCCGGACTCGGTGCAGCCATTCCCGCAGTTGTCGCCTACAACGTTTTCACCTCACGGATGGAGCGGGTGGAAGGCGCCCTGGAACGGGTGGCGCAGGAGGCGATTGGCATGCTTGGTCGTGAGGGCGTGCTCTAGTCATGGCAGGGATCGGCGGACTCGGTCGCCGGCGTCGGCGTCGCACGCTCAACGCCGAGGTGAACATCATCAACCTCGTCGATGTGGTGTTGGTGCTGCTGATCATCTTCATGGTCACTGCCCCGATGATGCAGGGCGGGATTGAAGTGCGTCTGCCGAAAGCAGCGACCACACCGATCGCGACAGACGATGCGCTCACGGTTTCGGTCACGCGGGACGGGCAGGTCGCGATCGAGGATCAAGTGCTCAGCGTGGACGACTTCCGGCGGATGTTCCCGGGGCTGGTTGCTCGCAAGAAGCCCAAGATGGTCTACATCCGGGCGGATGAGGCGAGCACGTCGGGTGAGCTGGTCCGGGTGCTCGGCATCGTGCGGCAGTCCGGGGTGAGTGGCGTGGGCATCGTGGCGGAGCCGGAGGGCAGGTGAGCCTCACGCCGCGGCGTGCCGGGATGATCGGGACCGTGCTGGCGCACAGCCTGCTCGTGGTGGGTGCGGTGATCACGGTGCAGCGTGCGAGTGGCCCGGTGCCGCTCGTCTATGCAGTAGACCTGCTCGCGGCACCGCTTCCGAATGAGGCGCCGCGCCGGGCGGCCACCGAGGCCACGCCGACGAACGAAGCCGAAGTTGCTCCGCCAGTGAAGCCCCCGGTGAAGAAGCCTGCGAAGCCGGAGCCGGAGAAGCCGAAGCCGGTGGCGGGACAGCGTGACGAAAAGCAGTTGCCGGTGAAGTCGACGAATACGCCAGCCCCTGGCGAGACACCGAGCACCGGGCGCGATCAGGTGACGGTGAAGCAGGATGGTTTTCAGTTCCAGTTCCCGGGCTACGTGAACAACATCGTCGAAGCGATTCGGGTCCGTTGGCCGCAGCCAACCTCGGCGAGAGCGCTGCGGACGGAGATCGCCTTCACGATCCTCCGGGACGGCTCGGTGAGTGGCATTGAGATTGTGGTCAAATCCGGAAGCTACGGATTCGATGCGGCGGCGATGGGCGCCGTCGAGGCGGCAGGGAATGCCAAAGCATTCGGGCCGCTCCCTGCTGGATTTCCCGGGGACGCGCTCCCCGTCTCGTTTTTCTTTACTCCGAAGGGCGTGCAGTGAAACGATTGATTGGCATGGCGGCACTAGTCCTTATCCTGAGTGCGCCGCTGACGGCGCAGGACGGCGTGCGGACCGGCATCAGCTACGGTCCTCCTGGTGTCCGCCCGGGTATTGCGGTGGTGGCAGCGCCTGGCCTGGATTCGGTGCGCACCATCATCGAGCGCGACCTCGGCTTCTCCGACCGATTTGAGGTGATCTTCCTCCCGGACAGCGCGACGCGGCTTTCCGGACCCCCGCCGCTGGGTGTCTACCGGGTACTCGGCGCGTTGCAGGTGGTAGAGCTGCAGCTCGCGTCCGGTGGCATCGAGGTGAAGCTGCATGACGTCCCGAAGAGTGCGGTGGTGCAGCAAGGCGTTCGGCTCATGGATCGGAGCGGGGTGGGAGATGGCCGGCTCGCCATCCATCGGGTCAGCGATGAGATCGTCAGTTGGGTCACTGGCGCACCCGGGATCGCGGCAACACGCATCCTCGTCAAGCTTGAGCGCGGCGACCGGACCGACGACGGGATCTGGCGGGTAGACTCAGACGGGGCCAACCTGACCAGGGTCTCTCGGACGGGCGGCATCACCCAGTCCCCCGTCTGGCATCCGGACGGGAATCGGGTCGCCTTCACCGAGATGCGCGACCATGTCGGCACCATCATCCTGCAGTCCTTGTCGACGGGAACGCGGGTCACCATTCCAACGACCACCAGTGGTTTGAATTATTCTGCCGCGATCTCGCCAGATGGGACCAAGATGGCCTTCGCCAAGAGTGTGGAAGAGGGCACGGACATTTACGAGGTCAATCTGGCGAACATGTGCTGCGCACATCGGCTCACGACGGTCGGCAGGCTGGCGGACAACCTCTCGCCCACCTATTCTCCCGATGGTCGGAGGATTGCGTTCATTTCGACTCGTGGCGGGCAACCTGGCCTCTACGTGATGGATGCGGATGGCTCCGGCCAGACGCCGATGGTGTTTGAGGCGGATCCGAAGGCGTCCTCGCAGGCGCCGGAGTGGTCCCCTGATGGGACAAAGATCATTTTTCACCGCGATCTGGCCGGCGGACGGCAGATCAACGTGCTCGATGTGGGCCGCCGAACGGTGCGGGCCCTGACGAATACGGGACGCAATGAAGACCCGAGTTGGGCGCCGGATTCCCGGCACGTGGTCTTCAAGTCGAACCGAGGCGGGCGTGATCAACTCTGGGTCCTCGATATTGAGTCCGGATCGATGCGCCAAATTTCAACACCCGGGGGCGCTCGCGTCCCCGCCTGGTCGCCGCCACTCTCGATGGCGACACCCTGACTCTGGAGGACCGCATGACCCAGCGTACCCTCGTCGCTGCCCTCTCGGGGCTGCTGATCTTGACCACCGCCTGCGGCAAGAAGGCGGAGCCGACCGTCACACCTGCTCCGGCGGTGCGGCCTACCGCAACCAACACGGATTCGATTGCCCGCGCCCGCGCCGATTCGATTCGTGCGGAAGAGGCACGGCGGGCAGAAGAGCTGCGTCGTGCTGCGGCCGAAGCCGAGGCTGCTCGTGCGGCGCTCGTGAACGAGCTCGCCGAGACGATTCACTTCGACTACGACCAGTACACGATCTCCTCCTCCGATCAGCAGTTGCTCGATCGCAAGGCCGCGATCATGCGGGCCAATCCGGCGCTCCGGATGCGGGTGACCGGCCACGCGGACGAACGTGGATCGGACGAGTACAACCTCGCGCTCGGGATGCGTCGCGCCACCGCCGCCAAGGCCTATCTCTCGGGTCGTGGGGTCGATGCGGGCCGTGTGGAAGTGGCCTCGCTCGGCCGGGAAGTGCCGATCGATCCATCGTCCAATGAGGCTGCCTGGGCGCGCAACCGGCGTGATGAGTTCGAGATCATCGCCGGCGGCCAGTCGCTGGTGCGGCCCAACTGATGCGGGTTCGACACGCCGCCCTTCTTCTGCTCGGCGCCACTGCGTGCGCCACGCCGGGACAGGTGCGGCGTGTCGAGACGCAGGTCGCCATGATGCAGCGGAGTCAGGAGCGGGCCGATTCGGCCCGCGCCGCAGAACTCTCCACGATCATCACGCTGCAACGCAACGCGATGGACTCTCTCCTCTCACTCACCAGCACTTTGGAGCGAGTGGACCGAGGGAGCCGTGAGCAGACGGCGGAACTGCTGGAAGCACGGAAGCAGATTCTCGCGATCCAGCAACGGATCGATCAGAGCCAGCAGGGACTGCGCGAACTGCGCGCCCAACTGGATGCGCGGACCGAAGCGGCGGAAGCCGCGCTCGCCGATAC
>JAHECN010000242.1 GCA_024641735.1 Gemmatimonadota bacterium
GGCCGCGCGTGACCCAGTGGCTTGCGGCCTTGCCGTCGACGGGCCGGAAGGAAGCGTGGCGTGACGTCCAGCCCACGCCCCCCGGCGGACAGATCGTCAAGCCGATTCACAAGGGGAAGGAACCCGTCAGCCAGCAATTCGTGCTCTTCACGGGTCCCACCGCGAAGGCGGCAGACCTGGCGACGGAACTCGCCGCCGAGGCGGCGGGCGAAATCCTGCAAACCCGACTGCTCGAGACACTCCGTGAGGCGATGGGGGCGACGTATGGCGTGAATGCCATGGTTGACCTCTCATCCAAGCCGCGCCCAGAGTACAGCGCCATGATTCAATTCACATCAACGCCCCAGCAAGCGGACACGCTCTGGGCTGCGTCCCAGGACGTGATCGCCGCACTGCGTCGTGATGGCCCCACGGCAGACGAGTTGCAGAAGTTTGTCGCACAGAGTCGCCGGGGCACCGAAGTGGCCGCCAAGACCAATGGGTGGTGGATGGGTCAGCTCTCGCAAGCGATGAACGAGGAACGGCCCTTCACCGACATCCTTGGTTGGAGCGCCCGCCTCGACGCCCTCACCACCGACCAGGTCCGTGACGCTGCACGCCGCTTCCTCGATCCGAGCCGAGTGGCGCGATTCATTCTCTTGCCAGAAAATGGAGTTGTCCCGTGATGCGATTGGTGCGTTGGCTCTTGCTGGTTGGTCTCATCGCCGTGGGAAGTTGGTATTGGTTTGCGCCGCGGCGCAGCTATGATCGCTTCCTGCACGCGGTGGCCTACGCGGACCCCGCGGAACTGGACGCGACGATTGACTTCCCGCAACTGCGCCTCAACATGCGAGAGGATATCCAGGCCGGCCTCCGGCGCTCTGGCGGCACCAACCTTGGCACCGCCATCACTGGCGCCTTTCTCGGCACGCTGGTCGATGCGGCCGTCGCGCCGGACGGGCTCGCCCAGATTCTGACGGGCTTCGGCACGCGCACGATCACCGAAGCGGAGGCCGAGTCACTTCGCGAAAGTGCCACGACGTCCTTCCGCTATCGCTCGCTCTCCACGGTCGACGTCGTCCTGCATCCCGCGGGGAAGCCGGATCAGGATGGTGGCATTCTCACCTTCGCTCGGAGCGGCTTGTCATGGAAATTGGTGCGCGCACGCGGAGCCGGGCTATGAGTGCCCGCGGGATGGCCGCGTGGATTGGTCTGACGCTCGCGGCCGGCACCGCGCAGGCGCAGGGTACCCGATATCGCCCAGACCCCGCACCGATCCGGCATGCGGAAGCACTCGCCCAAGGGGCGCAAGTGATGCAGCGCTCCTCCGCGGCACGCCCGGTGGCTTCACAGTTCGACTCACTCGGGATCATGCCGATGGCGGAAGTCGGCGACACGGTGACGATCTACTTCTTCGACAATGGCGCCACGCTGACGCGACGACGGACCGCGCGTGTCACCGCGCGCCGCCGATTCGACCCGCCCCTCTCGTGGCGCGCCGCTTGTGATGGCGTAGCACACCCCGGATGGCTCTATTCCCTGGACGCGGCGGCCACCTCGTCGTTCGCTGTTGTGCTGCCGGGTGTCCTTGGCCCCCCGATCCTTCGCCCGCCGCCGCCGTTGGCGCGATCCGGATCGAAGCCCCCCTTCATGGCGTTCGTGGATTCCACCTGGGATCGCTACCGCGAGGCGATGCAGCCGGCGACCGAGCGTGAGTACGCCTTTCTCTGGTACAACTTCCACACCGATTCGCTCGATGCCGGACATGGGACCCGCACGATGTACGGCGTGCACGGCCCCAACAATCGCAACCTCGCGGTCTTCTCGTTCTGGTTGCGGGACGATCACCGCGACGGCGAACCCAACACGACTGGCACCTGGCTGGTGGACGGGTGGGGAAACCGGGTCGCCACGATGCCCGGCAACGTCGACATTTATGGCACGATCGACAACGATGCGGATGGGATCGATGAGGTCGTCACTTCTGCCGGGCTCATTCGCTGGGATGGTTCGCGCTGGCTGATGCCCACCGTCTACAGCGACGAGCCGTGCCTCGCCCGTCGAGTCATGACGCCCCCCCGCGGAGTCCGCCCCTAGTTGCCGCACACCTCCTCAGCCCCTTCGACGGGCCGCGTCATCGCGGCCTTCGCCATCCTCTACCTCGTCTGGGGGTCGACCTATCTCGGCATCCGGATCGCCGTGGAGACGTTGCCTCCCTTCCTGCTTGCCGGCGCACGCTTTGTCGTAGCCGGCGCGGCGATCATGCTGCTCGCCCATCGCCGGGGTACGGCCATCCCACGCGGACGCGAGTGGATCGGCGCGGCGGGAGTCGGGCTCTGTCTCGTCGCCCTGAGCAACGCGTTGATCGTGTGGGTCGAACAGTCGGTCGCCTCGGGCGTGGTCGCCCTCTTCGCTGCCGGCTCTCCGTTGCTGATCGCGCTCTTCACGCGCCAGCGCACCGGTGTCGCGCTCGGTCCGCGTCGCATTGCCGGTCTCGCCCTCGGGACGATCGGACTCGCACTTCTCGGCTCCGCGACCTTCGCCGCCGTTCCCGATGTCACCATCATGCTGATGCTCGCCGTCGCGATGGTCGCCTGGTCGGTTGGCGCCACCTA
>JAHECN010000099.1 GCA_024641735.1 Gemmatimonadota bacterium
ACGATTCCGCCGAAACGTGGCCGTTCCCCGGCCCGCCCCTTGATCAGTCCGCGCTGATTGGCGATCACGGCGACGGGGCGACCCTCAATCCGTGCGTGCCCACACAGCATCTCGCGTGCAGCGTTGGGCTGGAACTCATCCAGACGCCCTTCGTCGAGGATCGTGGAGAGAATGTCGTGCATGTCATACGAGAGCCGATGATCCGACGGGAGGAGATCGTAGATCGCCATGGGATCGGTCTTGGGTGGCGCACTCGCGGTCACGGCATGTGCCACACCCGGGCTGCGCGGCAACCGCCCCACGTAGTCCCGGATCTGCGCGATGCACGTCGCATCCGTCGGCGCCCGATAGTGTGCGACACCACTGATCTCGGTGTGCGTCTTGGCGCCGCCCAGCGTTTCGTTGTCGACCGTTTGCCCAGTGGCGCCCTTCACAAGGTTGGCACCGCCGAGCCCCATGAAGGAGGTGCCCTCGACCATGAAGATCACGTCAGAGAGCGCAGGAAGATACGCGCCCCCAGCGATGCAACTCCCCATCACGGCGCTGATCTGCGGCACGTGCAGATAGCGACGCATGAGCGAGTTGTAATAGAAGATGCGGGCGGCCCCGTACTGCCCCGGGAACACGCCTTCCTGATACGGGAGGTTCACACCCGCGGAGTCCACCAGATAGATGATCGGGATGCGCTGCCGCATCGCGACTTCCTGCGCACGGAGGATCTTGGTGATGGTCTCGGGCCACCAGGAGCCTGCCTTGACGGTGGCATCGTTGGCGACCACGACGACCTCACGACCCGCGACCGTGCCGACGCCGGTAATCACCCCAGCAGCAGGCGCGTCTCCGTCATAGCGATCGTGAGCGACGAGCAAACCGATCTCGAGCCACTCGGCATCCGGGTCAAGGAGTGCGCTCACCCGCTCGCGGGGTGAGAGTTGCCCCTTGGCATGCATCTTTGCCACGCGCTTCGCGCCCCCGCCGGCACGAAGGCGTTCGGCGAGGGCGCGATATTCGTCCGTCAGTTCCCGAAGCCGGGATGGCTGGGTCATCGACCCCTCACGAGTGAATGTTCGCGGCGGACCATTCACGGATATAGGCAATCAAGTCACCTGTCGGAGTGCCGGGTCCGAAGAGCCGACCCACCCCCTGTGCCTCCAGGGCTTCCATGTCTTCCGCCGGAATGATCCCGCCACCGGTGACGAGAATGTCGGGACGCTCCATCTCGGTCAGCAATGCCCGGACGCGCGGGAAGAGCGTCATGTGTGCCCCCGAGAGAATCGAGAGCCCGACGACATCCACATCTTCCTGCACAGCCGCTGTCGCGATCATCTCCGGCGTCTGGTGCAAACCGGTATAGATCACTTCCATCCCTGCATCCCGAAGCGCCGCGGCCACAACCTTGGCCCCGCGGTCGTGGCCATCCAGTCCAGGCTTGGCCACGAGCACGCGAATCGGACGATTGAGGGGTGACGCATCAGCCACTGCCATCATGAGACACTCCTTGAATCGTTGCCTTACTTGAACCGGAGGAGGCCGGCGAGCCCATCCACCACTTCGGACGCGTCCGCGTCATACACGACATCAAGCGCGACCCGCTGGCGCAGCGCCTCTTCAATGGCATCATCGATCAGGTCGATGATCGGCACGACTTCGCCGTCCTCCCGGATTTCCCGCGCCGTCATCGCGAGACGACCGGTCTTCAGGGACCGGAATCCCGGCGTGGCGGCGTCGCCCCGCACGAGCAGCAACCGCACCTGCCCGTTGGCGAGCGCCTTCAGGGTCGCCTTGACGCCGTTGACCGCCCAGCCCGTCCCAAGACCCTCAGCAAGTTCCTCGACATGCCGCCCTTCCGACGCGCGGGCATGGGCTTCGCGAACTTCCATGGTGAGTTCGTAGACCGCCTCTGGTGTGGCGTCCTTCGGCGCGAGCCGTGCCAACCCGATCAGGCGGTCCGCCACATAGCGATGCAGAAAGGGTTCCAGCGCATTGGCATCATTGCCAGCGCCGGCAAGCACGATCTGGTGTCCAGGGGACGCCCGATCCACCTCGAACAGGGCCCCGGCCACTCCCTCAAGGTGCCGCTTCCGTTCGTTCGCGATCCGGTTGTGGAACGTGTGCTCGCCCGTGGCACTCCGCGGACCCGCGTGGAAGCGTCCTCCGCGGGTGACGGCGGTGCTCACCTTGCGTACCATCTTCGCGCCGAACGCCGTCACTTGCCAGATCAAGGCGGTGGTCCGATCCATGGTCACCGTGAACATCTTGCCGAACTCTTCTTCCGTCGCGGCGAGTTCGCGCACGAGCGGGGTGCGTGCGATCGCCAGACGCGAGCGGTGCACCCGTGGGAGTGCCTCCACGTGCCACAACTTGTGGCCGGCAGACGCGAAGAGGGCGATACCCGGAGTCCCTGGCAGATTCGCCTCATCGCCGAGATAATCAAGAATGCGTGCCAGGTCGAGTCGCGCCATCTCCTGCTGCGCCTTGTTCCAATGGGACACGGCGAGCGACGCCTCGATCTCCTTGACGCGGTTCTTCACCTTCGTCAGGTATTTCTTCCGAGTGCGATCACGCGCCTCGATCTTGAGGTAACAGGTGACGACCGGGTGCGGACCAGGCTTGATCCGCAGCAGGTCACGGCCGCTGGCAGCTTGCCGGGCGGTGGCCATAGATATCCTCTCGTGTCTAGAAGAACACCGGTTCGCGATACGCACCCCAGACCGTCTCGAGCGCGTGCCGGATTTCAAACAGCGTACAGTAGGCCCGCGCACAATCGAGCATCGCGGGGATCACATTTCCATCGGCGCGAGCGACTTCACTCAGCGCACTGAGACGCGTTGCCACGACCGCTTCGTCGCGGGAAGCGCGCATGCGTTGCATGCGCTCGCGCTGCGCCGCTTCGGCGCTGGCATCGATCTTCAGAATGTCGATCGGTGCCTCCTGCTCCTCAACAAAGGCGTTGAGGCCGACAATGGTCTGCCGGTTGGTCTCCACTTCCTTCTGAAACCGTGACGCCGATCGGGCAATTTCGCGCTGGAACCACCCGGCGTTGATCGCCGCCACCGTCCCACCCTGTTCGGCAACCGTCTGAAAGATCGCTTCGGCTTCGGCCTCGAGCCGATCGGTCAGCGCCTCCACCAGATACGAGCCGCCCAACGGATCCGCACTGTTGGGCACTCCGGTCTCGTAGGCCAGGATCTGCTGCGTCCGAAGGGCGACCCGCACCGCGGTCTCAGTCGGAAGCGCAAGCGTTTCATCCAAGGCGTTGGTGTGCAAGGACTGGGTACCGCCGAGGACCGCGGCCAACGCCTGATAGGCGACGCGCGCCACGTTGTTCAACGGCTGTTGCGCCGTCAGCGACACGCCGGCCGTCTGGCAGTGGAAGCGCATCTTGAGGGAGCGCTCGTCCTTGGCGCCGTACTGCTCCCGGAGATGGCGCGCCCAGATGCGGCGTGCGGCGCGCATCTTGGCGATTTCCTCGAAGAAGTCGTTGTGGACATCCCAGAAGAAGGAGAGCCGCGGCGCGAACTGGTCCACGTCGAGTCCGCGCGCCATCCCCCGCTCCACGTAGGTGAAGCCGTTCAGCAGGGTGAACGCGAGTTCCTGCGCGGCCGTCGACCCCGCTTCGCGAATGTGGTACCCGGAGATCGAGATCGAGTTCCACTTCGGGGTGTGCTCGCTGGTCCAGTCGAAGAGGTCCACGATCAACTTCAGCGACGGCTCCACCGGATAGATCCAGGCGTGCTGCGCGACAAACTCCTTGAGGATGTCGTTCTGGATCGTCCCCTGGAGCTTGTCGATCGAGACGCCCTGCTTTTCGGCCGCTGCCACAAAGAAACAGAAGAGAATCGCCGCGGGTCCGTTGATCGTCATCGAGACCGAGACTTGATCGAGCGGAATGCCCTCGAAGAGCGTCTCCATGTCGGCCATCGAGGAAATCGCGACACCACACTTGCCGACCTCCCCTTCCGAGCGCGGGTGATCGGAGTCGTAGCCCATCAGGGTCGGGAAATCGAACGCGACCGAGAGCCCCGTCTGTCCTCGCTCCAGCAGGAAGTGATAGCGTTTGTTCGTGTCTTCTGCGGTCCCGAAGCCAGCGAACTGCCGCATGGTCCAGAGCCGCCCGCGATACATCGTCGGGTGAATGCCGCGAGTGTACGGGTACTCCCCCGGCAACGGCGGCGGTGTGGCAACGTCCAAGGCCGTATAGACCGGCTCGACCGGAACGCCGGACACGGTGGTGAACTCGTCCTCAGGGCGTGACGACATTCCCGCGACCCGTGCCTTCCAAGCCGCCAGCTCAGCGCGCAGTTGTTCCAGCTCGGCCTGTTGGCTCGCGAGCCGATCAGCCATTTGATCTTCCGGGACCACGATCGTCATACGCGTACTCCTTCCCGTAGCGAGGCCACAATTTCCGTTGCCAATTCGTACGGACTCAGATCCCCGGCCCCGATGGTGTCCAGGCGAGCCGTGATCGCCTCTTCCGCATGTGATTCCTGCCAGACCCAACGTCGCGTGGCGCGATCGACCACTTCGCGTGTCCGTTGGGCCAAACGGTCCCGCCGTCTGGTCTCCAGCTCCCCACTCGCCGACAACCACTCCCAGTGTGCGTCAAGCGCCGCCACCAGTTCCGCCACCCCTTCGTTCTGCGATGCCACGGTCAGCAGAACCGGGGGGCGCCAACTCGCGTCGTCCACTGGTGGTGGCGTGGACTTTCCGCTCCGCAGGGCACCGTGATGTGCGGGCACGTTACGGTGACTCGCACCCATCCGGAGATCGAGCGCCAACTCCACTTCGCGTTGGAGCCGGGGAGCACCTGGCCGATCGCTCTTGTTGATCACGAAGAGGTCCGCCGCTTCCATCACCCCGGACTTCAATGCCTGAATCCCGTCGCCAGACTCTGGCACCAGTGCGAGCACGGAACTGTCCGCCATTCTGGTGACGTCAAGCTCCGATTGCCCGACACCCACCGTTTCGACAAGAATGCGATCGAAGCCTGCCGCGTCCAGCACATCACAGACTTCACGGGTCGAGATCGCCAACCCACCGAGTGACCCGCGAGTGGCCATCGAACGGATGAACACGCCGGGATCGAGCGCCACCGATTCCATCCGAATGCGGTCCCCGAGGAGCGCTCCGCCCGTAAACGGAGAGGTCGGATCGACGGCCACCACCGCGACGCGCATTCCGGCCGCCCGATAGGCCTGCGTGAGCCGTTCCGTCAGCGTGGACTTGCCGGCGCCCGGAGGCCCGGTGATCCCAATGCGACGCGCCTTCCCAAGGTGCGGATGCAAGGCCGAGAGCAGTTCCTCGAATCCGGTTCGACCATTTTCCACGATCGACACGGCGCGGGCGACTGCCGCCACCTTTCCGGCCAGAACCTGAGTCGCCACGAGTGCTTCGCTCATACCTGTAACCTAGCACCGCTCGGGCCCTGCAGGCAGTTCCGTGCCCCCGAAAACGACGGGATCACAGCATGATCGCGGTCGCGAGACCGAGCAGCAGCGTGAATCCACACACGTCGGTGAAGGTCGTCACGAAGATGGAGGAGGCGATGGCGGGATCGACGCCGAGCCGCTCGAGCAAGACCGGGATGAACGAGCCGGCAAATCCGGCGACGAAGAGGTTCCCCGTCATGGCCATGAACACCACGGCCCCGAGCCGCCACGGGCCGCCAAGCAAGATCGCGAGCCCGGCGATGACGAGACCGATGGCGGCACCATTGATCACGCCAACCAGCATCTCCTTGGTCACGATGCCGCGGAAACGGGTCGATGGCGTCGCGCTAAGGGAGAGGCGCCGGACCGACACGGCCAGCGCCTGGGTGCCAGCGTTTCCCCCCATCCCGGCGATGATCGGCATCCAGATGGCCAACGCAGGATACTGCGCGATGGAATCCTGAAAGAAGTACACCACCGAGGCTGCCATGAAGGCGGTGAAAAGGTTCACGTAGAGCCACGGCAACCGGCTCTGCACCGACTCGGACCACCCACCAGAAAGCTCTTCGTCCGGCGAGACACCACCGAACCGCAACAGGTCCTCGGTGGCCTCGGCCTCGGCGACGTCGATGACGTCGTCGTACGTGATTCGACCCAACAGCCGCCCCATCTCGTCCACGACAGGAATCGACGGGAGATTGTACCGGCTCATGATCCGGGCGACTTCTTCCTGATCTTCGTCCGGCTCCACCTTCGCCACGATGGGCTCCATCCCGTCGCGCACGAGCCGCTCCGGCGGTGAGAGCACCAGGTCCTTGAAGGAAAGCACGCCGGTCAGGCGCCGCGCGCCATCCACGACGTACACTTCCATGACCTCATCGATGTCCTCTGCCTGACGACGCACCGCCTCCAGCGCCAACCCGATGCTGTCCAGGTCGGTCACCGTGACCACCGTGGTGGTCATCAGACCACCGGCGGATTCCTCGTCGTAGCGAAGCAGTCGATCTACGCCCGCACGATCCTCAACCCCCGCAAGAATCCGCTCCTGTTCCTCGGGCTCCATCTCCCCGAGCAGGTCCGCCGCGTCGTCGTCTTCCATCTCCTCGACGATTTCAGCAGCGTGTTCGGCGTCGAGCGCGGCGACGATCTCTTCGGCGTGTTCATCTGCCGGCATCTCGACGAGTGCCTGGGACGACAGCTCTGACGGCAGAATGCGGACGAGCGCCAGACGCTCGTCTTCATCCAACTCCATGAGCACGTCGGCGAGGTCTGCGGGTTCAAGTTCCCACGCGCGCTCGATGAACGCGTCGTTGTGTCCCGCGCGGGCGAGCGCAACCAGTTCTGCGAGGCGGATTTCCGGGGTGGAGGTCACATGGGCTCCCGATCCAGCACGATCCGCCGGACGCCATTGCGGCGTACCAGGACTCGATCCACGCGAGTCGGGGAAGCGTGCAGGACATCCACCTCGAGTCCCGCCAGACGAAACCGATCACCAGCCGCTGGAATTCGGCCGACCAACTCGCCCAGCAGCCCGCCAAACGATGCAGCCTCAGCACCTGGCAGCATCACACCAAAATGCTCTTCGATGAATCGGGGCGACTCCGAGCCGTCCAACTCGAGCATGGCACCCGGAGCGCGCAACGCGGGCACCGTCAGATCATCCTCATCGGATATTTCCCCGACGAGCCCTTCCAAGAGGTCCTCGAGCGTGACGATGCCAGCCGTTCCCCCGAACTCGTCGAGGACAACCGCGAAGTGACGACGCTCGCGTTGCATGTCAATCAGCAGATCGCCTGCCAACCGGGACTCTGGCGCAAAGGAGACGGGACGCACCGGGACGGGAGCTCCGGGTCGGACCTTGAACAAGTCGAAGGCATGGACCATCCCGACGATCTCATCGAGCGTATCACGCATCAGCGGGAGGCGGGTATAGCCACTCTCGGCAAATGCCGTCGCAATCTCGTCGTAGGAGGCGTCGTGTTCGACGGCAACGACCTCGGTCCGCGGCGTCATCACGACGCGGACCGGACGTTGTGCGAACGACATCACGCCGCCCACCATCACGAGCTCCTCGTCCGCGAGCCCACTGGCCGCACCTTCCCGCGCCAATGCGCGGACATCCTCGGTGGGATCCATCGGGCGGGCCGGCATGACGATCTGCAAGAGCCGACTCCACGCCGCCAACGCGGGCGAGAGCAGCTCCACCACGCGCGCCGCCCGTGGCACCGTCAGCCAGCGCGGCAGCAAGTACCCGCTGGTGACCGTCAGCGGCACCACCACGCCAGCGACCACGAGCGCCAGCTGCGTCAGGGTGAGTTTGCGGAGAAGCCCAGGAATGACCACACCGATAATGACCACCCCAAGTGTCGTCGCTGCCGTCGCCGCCACGACGTGTCGTTCCGTGGTGGTCAGCCACGCGAGGGAGTCATCCCCGCCGCGAAGGCGCCGGGTGATCGCCTCGGCGAGTGCCGAGCGCGCGGTCGTCACGAGCGCCGTGGCGCCGGCGGAGCCGAGAAAGGCGAGCGTCAACCCAAGCAGGAGGAGCAGGATGAACAGGAAGCTCATGCGTCCTCCTCCTGCACGACCGTGGTGAACAGCGGCGGAGTCACGATCACTCGACGTATCCGGCGACGATGGACCACCTGCACGGTCAATTGCCATCCGTCCACCACGATCGATTCGCCCGCACGGGGCACGCGGCCGAACTCCGCCATCACGAGCCCACCGACGGTCGCCACGTCATCACGTTCGAAATCGTGTTCGATCTCGGCTTCGAGATCGGCCAGCGCGACGCCGCCCTGAACGGTGAAGCGACCATCCGCATGCCGGGCGAGTGGCTGCACTTCATCCGTGTCGTGCTCATCGCGAATTTCGCCGACAATCTGCTCGAGGATGTCCTCCAGCGTCACAATCCCGGCGGTGCCACCGAACTCATCGACGACCACGGCGATATGCCCCGGCCCGCGCTGGAAATCGCGCAGCTGTCGGTCGAGGCGCTTTGCTTCCGGGACGAAGGATGCGGGGCGAATCAACTCATGCCACGGGTCACGGGCCGTGTTGGTACTGCGCAGGCGCGGCACGATGTCCTTGGCGTAGATGACCCCGACGACGGCGTCTGGATGGCCATCCAGCACCAGGAGACGGGCATGCTCGCTCCGACGCAGCGTCGTGACAACATCCTTCTCGGTTTCCGACACATCCACGGCAATGATGTCGAGGCGCGGTGTCATGACCTCGGCAACCGACATCTGTGCCAACGAGAACACCCCCTCGGCCATTTCCTGGGGCGTGATGCGATCGGGCGCGGCGGGGATCAGGCGCGGCCCCTCACCCGTACTGTGATCAAGTTGTGCTGCGGCCCACAGGAGAGGTCGAAAGAGGGGTGCCGTGGCGAGCACCATGCGACGCACCGGCAGTACGAGGTCGGGTGCGACCGCCGCCAGCAGACGCGGAATCAGGTCCCCAAAGGACCACACCAAAATGGCGGCGAGCACAATCCGGACGGTGGCCATGAACGGGGGGTCAAGCCACCACGCGGTAGCGAGTGCCACCAAGACGGACGCCAGCGTCAACGCGGTCAAGTGCATGACGTGCAGAATGCGATCGGGTGGCAATTCATGCCCGGACGCATCCCGTGCGAGGGCACGCGCACCCAGCTCGCCGTCGCCCTCGCCGGCAAGCCCGATGAAGGCCACCAGCAACACCGCGAGTCCGGTCATGCCCCAGAGCGTGCCATGCAGGAGTGGGTTCATGCCGTCAGCATCCGGACATAATGCTCCTGCCGCTTCCACATCGGAGAGGTCTCGCGCGACGCATCCTCGGGATGATCACCGCCCAACAAATGCAGCGTCCCGTGCACGATCAATCGCACCAGTTCCTCCCGAGCCGGGAGCCCGCGGCGGCGCGCCTCGCGCACGGCGACGCCGCGGCAGAGATAGAGATCCCCGGCGAGCGACCCATCGGGTTGTGGCAACGTGAATGAGATGACATCCGTGGGATAGTCATGGTGCTTGAACTCGCGGTTCATCTCGCGCATCCGGCCCAAGCCCAGGAAGGTCACAGCCACAAAGGCCTCGCGCGATTCCCCCA
>JAHECN010000100.1 GCA_024641735.1 Gemmatimonadota bacterium
GGTCATGCTGCGCTCCTGGGCTTTCGTTCTGTCGCACTCGTCCTCGGCCCCGCGTTACTATTGGGGACTCTACCTCACCCTGACCCGAGACCGCAATGACAAACACGGCTGCCGCCCTCAATGCCACCACCCTGGGCTGTTCACTCACCTGCAAGGACGTCGCGGCTTCGATCGCGTGGTACCGCGACGCGGTCGGCTTCGCCGTGGATCAGACCTTCGAGCGCGACGGCAAGGTCGCGGGCGCCGTGATCAGTGCTGGAGAGATCCGCATCGTCCTCAACCAAGACGACGGCGGGCAGGGCTGGGAGCGGATCAAGGGGCAGGGACTCTACTTGCAGATCAACGTGCCGAGCGCGGCGGATGTCGATGCGGCTGCGGCCCGGATCAAGGCGGCAGGCAGCGCGCTACTCAGTGAACCGGCGGATCGCCCGTGGGGCGCACGGATGTTCCAATTCAAGGATTTGGACGGCTTCAAGCTCGGAGTGTCGACGCCGCTCGCGGGGTGAGGGCTGAAGGCAAGGCACGGCTCTCCCGGTATTCCGACGGCGTCATGCCGAAGTGACGTTTGAAGCTCCGTGAAAAGTGCGCCTGATCACTGAACCCCACCCGGTAGGCGATCTCGGTGAGATTCCCGGTGTTGGCGGCCACCAACGCTGCGGCCCGTTCGAGCCGGACCCCACGCATCAATTGCCCGGGCGTTTGACCGATCAGCGCGGAAAGTTTTCGGGAGAGCTGGGAGACACTCATCGCCATCTCGCTTGCGAGCTCGCCCACACTGAAATCGGCGCCGTCGAGGTGCTCCTCAATGGTCGCCATCACCTTCTCGAAGAAGAGCTGGTCGACCGACCGATCAGAGACATCGGTGGGACGCACGATGACCTGTTCGCGAAAACGCTCGCGCAATGCACGGCGGTTCGCAAGCAGCGCGGCGACCTTGGCGCGCAGTTCCCGTCCGTCCACGGGTTTGTGCAGGAACGCATCCGCTCCCGCCTCGCTCCCTTCCACACGGCGATCCACTGAGGAGCCGGCGCTGAGCAAGATCACCGGCACGTGACTGGTGCGCTCGTCGCCCCGGATCCGGCGGCAGAGTTCAAAGCCGTCGAGTCCTGCCATGCGAATATCACTCACGATCAGGTCGGGGAGCGTCGCGCGCGCTATCTCCAGCGCGTCGGCGCCGTCGGCGGCGGTGATAACCCGGCCCGCCTCTGCGAGCTCGCTCGCCAGCCAGTCGCGCAAGTCGGCGTGGTCATCGACGATCAGAATGGTGGCGCGTTCGCTTTCGCGCTCGGTGTTCGAGGCCTCCTCGACACCGGTGGTGCGATGGAGAATTTCCTCGGTGATCCGTGGTCGTTCCCGAGACGCGACCGGTGCCGTGCTGGTCGTCGACGGGTCGGCATGTCCGAGTGGGAGGTCCACGATGAAGCGGGCGCCGCGTCCCGGTTCGCTGACCAGGCGGATCGTCCCGTCATGGATCCGGGCAAGTTCGCGTGCCAGCGCCAGTCCGATCCCGGCCCCGGCAGGATGCAGCCGGTCTGCCTCCTCACCACGCACGAAGCGCTCAAAGATCGCCTCCTGTCGCTCCGGCGTGATCCCCGGGCCGCTGTCGGCCACCGTGATCAGCAGCCGGTCGCCATCGCTGTCACTCTGCATCGCGGGGCGCACTTCCACCGCCACCCCAATGCGACCGCCCGCTGGCGTGTACTTGAGTGCGTTCGAGAGGAGGTTGGTGACGATGGTGGTCAGTTGATCTGGATCGAGGGCGCAGGTGATCGACCGCGGCTTTGCGACGTACTCCAGCAGTAGCCCCTTCCGTTCCGCGAGTTCGCCGAACGAGAGCACCAACGCTTCGAGGAATTCGACGACCTCCATTTCCCGCCGATCGGCCGTCAGCGCACCGGCGTCGAGTCGGGTCAGTTCCAACGCCTGATCGGCGAGTCGCTCCAGTCGCCGGGCGTTGCGCGCGGCCATCCGCAGTTGCCGTCCCCGCGTCTCATCATCGGCCGTGGTGAGCGCCGATTCGATCTGGCCGAGTACCACGGCGAGCGGGGTGCGGAGCTCGTGCGCCACATTGCCAAAGAAACGGATCCGCGCCGCATCGACCGCTGTCTGCCGGGCCAGTTCGGCCTCGAGCTGGGCGATGCGTTCTGCGGGCTTGGAGGATCGTAGCCAGGCGCTCAGGTGGGTCCCCGGGACGGTGGGTCGGTGATTTGGAATGTTGGGAGGATCCTCTAGTCTAACGACCACCGAAGGCCGCGCAACGGAAGGATGACGAAATATGGCAGAAACTCGCCGATTCCGTGCAATTCGGATTCGCTGGCGGCCGGTAGCTTGACTCGATGTGGGGGTACCGCACGTGCGCAGACCTTGCTGGTGATCCCACACCTACCCCTACCCTGAGGTGCCGCCAATGAAACGGACTATTGCAGTCGCCGCCGTGCTCTCCTTCCTCGTCACCGCGTGTGCGGAGTCCCCTGTCATTCCCGACGCACCGAGTTCAGATCGACCGAGTTTCGCGGCCTCCTCCTCGTCCGACACGGAAGGCAGCATGCAAGGGAAGTTCCTCATTCGGGCGTCCGGCAGCGGTTTCCCGAGTGATTTCACCGCGCAGGTCGAGGCGCTCGGCGGCTCGGTGACCTTCGCGCACAACGGGGCAGGGATCGCAGCGGTGAGTGGGCTGACTGACGCCGCAGCCGCACAGTTGGCGAAGGTCCGTGGCATCGCCGGCGTTGACGATGACAACTTCACGACGGTCAGCCTACCGACAAGCTTCGAAACGGCGGCGATCGATGGGGCCCTCGCGTCGGCCAGTGACCCGACGACGGCGTTCCGGTACGCGCGTCAGTGGAATATGCGCCAGGTCAACGCTCCCGCCGCCTGGGCAGCCGGACGCCTCGGCAAGAGCACCACGCGTGTCGGCATTTTGGACACCGGGCTCGACTACACGAGTCCCGACCTGATCGGGAGAGTGGATCTGGCGAACTCCGTCTCGTTTGACCCCCTCGACGATTTCTTCGTCAATTCCTACTTCCCCGGTGCAAATCCGATCGCGGACATCCATTTCCACGGCACCCATGTCGGGTCCACGGTTGTCAGCAACGGTCTCGGGACAGCCGGGATCATGTCGGGCGCGACGCTGGTCGGCATCAAGGTCTGCAATGTCTTCGGCTCCTGTGAAACCGGTCAGATTCTGCAGGGAATCCTCTACGCCGCCGACCTCGGCCTGCCGGTCGCCAACATGAGCCTCGGTGGCGGCTTCCAGCGGAAGCAGGCGAGCGCACGCGGGGGTGTCGGACCATCCTTCATCGCGACGATCAACTCCGTGTTCAATTACGCGAACCGGAAGGGGCTGGTGATGGTTGTGTCGGCCGGGAACGGTTCGATCGACATGGATCATGATGGCAATAGATACAACGCCTATTGCTCAGCACCCAACGTGGTCTGCGTCTCGGCGACCGGCCCAACAGCGCAAGTCTCCGTCAACGGACCGTGGACCGAACCGGATGCGCCCTCGTATTACACCAATTTCGGGACATCCTCGGTGAGCGTCGCGGCGCCTGGCGGCAACAATGCAACCGCCGTCTGGGCCTCCTGCTCGCACTTCAGCCTGCAGATCCCCATTTGCCAGACCGGGAACTACATCCTCGGCATCAGCGGAACCAGCATGGCAGCGCCGCATGTCACCGGTACGGCGGCGCTCATCAGCGAGGACGTTGGCGCGAATCCCAGCGCAATCCGTGCGCGTCTGCAGCAGTCGGCCGACGACCTCGGCAAGCCGGGCGCCGATCCTTACTACGGCAAGGGGCGGATCAACGTAGGGAGGGCGGTCGGTCAGTAGCAGGATGCAATCGCTGGGGACAGAGGGGGACCATCACCTGTCCCCCTTTGTTTCTCCGGCGCAATGACGATGGCGCGGCACCTGAGTGCCGCGCCACCACAGGAGATAGCATGAGACATTCGACCTCGATCCTGATCCACGTGGCGGCCATCACGCTGTTGCTCGCCGCCTGCGGCGGCTCATCCAGTCCCACCGGACCGGGCGACCCCCCCGTGGGGAACGCCTCTGCCTTCACCCAGCTCGCCGCTGGCTGGGGGATGACCTGCGGGCTCAACAGCACCGGCAAGGCGTATTGTTGGGGCAACAACCTCCACGGCGAATCAGGCGTTGGGCAGGGGGTGGCCGCGGCCGTGACCCCGACGGCCGTCGTCGGGGGTCGGAGTTACACCCAGATCACGGCCGGCTTCAACCACGTCTGTGCCCTCGATGCCGCCGGGGCAGCATGGTGCTGGGGCCAAAACATCTCGGGAAGCGCCGGCATCGGCGTGACCAATCAGGACGTCTTCACTCCGACCCAGGTTGTGGGCGGCCAGACCTTCGTCGAAATCAAGGCTGGTGGGTACACCACCTGTGCCCGCACGGCAGCCGGCGCCGCCTGGTGCTGGGGTCGGGGCACCTCCGGCGAGCTCGGCAATGGCACCACGACCGCCAGCAACGTCCCGGTGCAGGTCATCGGCGGGCTGAGTTTTACCAAACTGGGTCGCGGGAGTTACCACAGCTGCGGAATCACCGCTGCGGGCGACGCGTATTGCTGGGGACGGAACGGTGGGGGCTCGCTCGGCAATGGGACGACGACCGATGCCACCGCGGGTCCGGTCGCCGTGAGCGGCGGTCTCAAGTTCGTCTCGATCGCCGGGGGGCAGGATCACACGTGCGCCCTGACCGCGGCCGGAAAGGCCTACTGCTGGGGCGGGAACATCAGCGGCGGACTCGGTGACGGGACGACGACCGGTCGGCTGGTTCCCACGGCCGTCAGTGGAAACCTCACCCTCAGCGCCATCAATTTGAGCTCCTATCAGTCCTGCGGCATCTCCGGATCGAATACGGCCTACTGCTGGGGGGGCAACAGGACGGCACAGCTCGGCGATGGATCAACGACGGATCGTGCGGTGCCGACGCTCGTGGCTGGCAATCATGGACTCGTGTTTGTCGCCATGGGGACGGAACACGGCTGCGGCATCACGAATGCCGGCGAGGCATGGTGCTGGGGCACCAATGGCAACGCGGAGCTCGGGATCGGCCTGTACGATGGCCAGCTCCGCACGTCACCGGTCAAGGTCCAGATGCCGAACTAGTCCGCACCCCGGACGTTCCAGGTCAATCCCTGCGCCAGCCCGACGCGGCGGCCGCCTCCTCATGGACGCGCGCCGAGTCGGGCTGGCCGATTGCACGAAAGATGTCCGCCAAGGCACCGTGATGATATGCCACCTCACGATTGGCGTCCCCGTAGAGGTGCCGCCCCAGCGCCAGCGCCTCACGACGAAGGGCAAGCGACTCTTCCAGACGTCCTTGGCGCAACCGCAGGGTGCCCATCCGCGCCAACCCAACGAGCAATCCCATCTGGTCCGGATCGGCGAAGCGTCGCCGCAGCGCCAACATCCGCACGCACGGCGCCTCGGCCGCGTCGAGGTCACCTTGCTTCGTCAGCACCCAGCACAGCATGTCGAGGGTGTGGGCGAGCTCGATGTCATCCGGAGCCGTCGAGTCGCGTCGCTCCAGGAGCCGGCGGAGCATCAACTCACCGTCGGGCAGCGGCACCCCGCGGCTGAGCGCGACGCTGGACAGGACATTCGTCGCTACGACCTCCACGGGTGTTGGCGGCCGGTCCGGGGCGTCACCGACGCCGGGGAGCAGCTCGCGAGCCAGCTGCTCGGCCCGGTCGAAGCTTCCATCCAAGGTGAGTGCCTGAGCCAGCACCACCTTCGTATGCTCCACGGCGTCCGGTGCAGCGCCACCCGAGACTTGGATCGCGAGTGCGTCGTCCAGCAACTCGATCGCCGCGGGGATCTCCCGCAATCCGAAGTACGCCTGACCGATAGTGACCATCAGCTGCGCCTGCATCAACGGGCGATCACCGAGCTCCCGGCGAATCCGTACGGCGCCCGAGTCGAGCAATTCCTGCACGGTGGGCCGCCGTCCCCCGGTGCGTCCGGGATCCCCGGCGATGAAGAGTCCCTCCAGGAACCCGGACACTTCCCGCGCGGTGGCACTCTCGTTTTCGGCCAGTTGCTCCGCCCGAGTGGCCCGCACGAGACCCACGGTGGCCATGACGATCCCGATCATCAGGGCGAGCACGATCCCTAGCCCCGCCACAACCGCAACCAGATTGCGGCGAACGAACTTGCGGAGTCGGTACGAGGTCGTCGGAGCTCGCGCCAGCACTGGCTCGTTGCGGAGGTAGCGCTCGAGGTCCATCGCCAGGGCATTGGCCGTGTCGTAACGGCGGTTGCGGTCCTTCTCGGTCGCCTTGACCACGATCCAATCGAGGTCACCGCGCAGCTGCTTGCGGAGCTGATCGCTGTCCGTGTTGCGGAGCCGGGCCTGCTGCTTCGCCCTGGCGGTTGTCGTCATCCGGGTGCTCGGCCGCGCGGGATCGGAGACGCGCCCCACCAATTGGGCGAGGAACGGCACCGCGCCCATCGACCCCGGATCGACCGGTAGCTCGCCCACCAAGACCTCGAACAGCAAGACGCCGAGCGAGTAGATGTCGGATCGTGTGTCGATGTCGAGGTTCGACAGTTCGGCCTGCTCGGGGCTCATGTAGGCGAGAGTGCCGAGCGCCGTCCCGTAGGCGGTCACCAAGGTCTTGTCGGTGAGCGGCTGGCTGATCGCCTTGGCGATGCCGAAGTCGATGATCTTGGTGGACGGCACGCCGTCGTGTTCCGTGACCAAGATGTTCGAGGGCTTGATGTCGCGGTGGATCACACCCTTCTGGTGGGCATGCTGCACCGCCTGCGCGACGCCGATGAAGAGGGCAATGCGATCGCGAAGAGAGAGTTGATGGCGATCGCAGTAATCGGTGAAGGGGATCCCTTTCACCAACTCCATCACGAAGTACGGCCGCCCCGCGTCGGTCACCCCACCATCGAAGACCTGCGCAATGCCGGGATGGTTCATCACTGCCAGGGCCTGACGCTCGGCTTCAAAGCGTGCCACGACGTCGCGAGTGTCCATCCCCAGCTTGATGACCTTGAGCGCCACACGTCGACGCACCGGTTCCAATTGCTCGACTTCGTAGACGATGCCCATGCCGCCTTCGCCTAGGATCTGGAGGATTCGGTACGGGCCAATGCGTTCGGGTAGGTCGTGCGAGAGGTCCGTGGCCATGGGCTGGGTCCCGGGCTGTTAGAGCAAAGGTGTTGTGTGGGTTGAGGTAAAGTATATCGATGCCAGGGGATCACATTCCAGCGGACACCTTCGGAGGGAAGCCGAAGGTATCGACCCTCTGACTCCTTGACCGACTCCCGGTTCAGCCCTATCTACAAGCCGTGACTCCCCCAGCCACAGCGTTACCTCGAATTGCTCGTCCTGCCCTGATCGTGGTCGCCCTGGTGCTCGCCGCACTGGTGCGCTCCGCGGTCGGCACGCAGCTCGATTCGCTTACGGTCGACGAGCCTTGGCACATCACGGCCGGCGTCGAATACGTCCGCACCGGCGACTTCCGGTTGAACCCGGAACACCCGCCCCTCGTCAAACTCGTGGCTGGGCTCGCCATGCCACGGTCCTTCACCCTCCGAGAGAAGTCCCCACTCCTCGACAAGGGCTCCGAACGCGACTTCGTGGAAGAGACCTTCTTCTACGACAATGATTTCCGGCTCGCCCAGTCCCGCGCCCGGCTCGCCCTCTGGACACTGAACGGACTGCTCCTCGGTTTGGTTGGGACGCTGATCTGGTACACCCTCGGCGCGCCATGGGCCATCGGGACACTCGCGTTCCTTGCGCTGGAGCC
This sequence comes from Gemmatimonadota bacterium, assembly GCA_024641735.1. Classification (GTDB taxonomy): domain Bacteria; phylum Gemmatimonadota; class Gemmatimonadetes; order Gemmatimonadales; family GWC2-71-9; genus Palsa-1233. Next base: position 7,785 of record JAHECN010000100.1, read on the forward strand.
GACGGTGACCGCGCACGCGCCCGTCGTGATGACCGACCTCCCCGTGGCCCTCACGCTCACCGCGGCGGCTCTCATCGCCGGTCGTGTGGTGGTCACCTGGCAGTGGCGCTGGCTCGCCGCGCTGGGGCTGACGATGGGGCTCTCCCTCGCCACCAAACATTCGGCCTTGCCAGGCCTCGCGGGGATCGGACTCTTCTGCACCCTCGCCGCGCTGTGGCAGACCTGGCAGCATCGCGCCGAGCGCGGCGCGCTCCGGGCGTTGACCGGTCGCGCCGGCCAGCTCTTTGCCGTCGCCCTCCTCGCGATCGCCGTGCTCTGGGGCTTCTACGGCTTCCACTTCCACGCTGGCCCAAACGGCAGCGATGATTTCAACCGCGAGATGTCGGTCAAGCTCGGCGACCTCCGCATCGCGTCGTGGCGCGACCTGCTGACCGCGTTGGACCGGTGGGCAATTCTCCCACGCTCGTATCTCTGGGGGCTCGCGGACACCGTACGAGCGGGCGTTGAGGGACGTGGCGAAAGTGGGAACCTGCTCTGGGGAACACTCGTCACCGGTTCACCCCCGTGGTACACCTGGCCGAGTTATCTGGTGAGCAAGGTACCGCTGGCGTTGCTCGCACTCGCTGGCGTGGGAGCCGTGGTGCTGCGTCGCGCGCTCACCACTCCCGCCGAACGGTGGGTCATGGGTGGCGCGGCGGCGATGGCCGCTGCGCACCTTCTCGCGCTAAAGGGTTCCCTGGGGACCTATGCGGGCGTGCGGCACGCCCTGCCGGTGATTGTGACTTTGGGGCTCCTCGCAGGTGCGGCGGTGACGGTCGCATGGCGTGAACGCTCTCGCCTCCTGCGCGTTACTGTCGGCGGACTCGGCTGTCTCGCCCTCGTGATGACCGCCCGTATCCCGCGCCTGTGGGAATACCATAATGAACTCGTTGGCGGCACCGCCAATGCCTGGCAGTACTTTGGCAATGAAGGGCTCGACCTCGGCCAGCGCGCCTTCGAGATCAAGTCCTTTTCGGATTCCGTGATCGCACCGTCTGGGGAACCCACCTACTCGTCGTATTGGTTTGGTGAGGAGCAGGCGAGGGCACTCAACCTGACGACAACACGTCGGGTGAAATCGTTGGCAGACACCAACCATGCCGGGATCTACCGCGGCTACTTCATCTATCCTGCCGACGCCCAGCGGCCCGATTCCACATCCGACTGGGAGCCGGCAGAGGTCTTTGCCGGCCTGACGCGGGTGGCGCGGTACGGCTTTGTCGAGATCTGGCACGGGACGCAGACACGGCCACGGACCCGGGCGAGTGCGCTCTTCAACCAGATCATGGAAGAGGTCTATCAGCGCGAAAGCCCGGCGTGGCCGGTGATCGCAATGAAGCTCGAGGAAGTGCTTGCCGCGACCCCCTTCCACGTGAACGCGGCAATCGAATTGGGGAACACCTATCTTCGGCTCGGGCGTCGTGAGGATGCGATCTCGGCGTATGAGCGCCCGTTTGCGCACCTCGAACGCCGATTGCTCTCAACTCTAGTCAAGGAGCAGCTTGAGACGCAGATGGCCAGGCTCCGTGCTGGTGAACCGCTCAACAGCATCACGCCGATTCGCAATCCGGACATCGAATAGGGCAGGGGATCGCTGAAGACGCACACCGTGATGGCCGAAGCACCTAG
>JAHECN010000101.1 GCA_024641735.1 Gemmatimonadota bacterium
GCATGAGACTCGGTCGCCTCCCCTGGATCAACACGGCACCGGTCTTCGCGGCGATGGATCGTGGGGTCGTGCGCTGCGGCGCCGAGGTCGTGACCGCGACGGCGGCCGAGTTGAATGATCTGATGGCGGCGGGAGAGCTGGATGTCAGTGCGGTGTCAGCGGTGGAATACGCCCGGGATGCCTCGCTCTACCATCTGTTGCCTGACCTCGCCATTTCGTGTGATGGCCCGGTGCATTCGGTGGCCCTCTTTTCGAAGCGGCCTGTCGCCGAGCTCGATGGCGCGACGGTGCTCCGGACGGCATCCTCGAGGACGTCCGTCCTCCTCCTTGAGCTGCTTTGCCAGCACCGCTGGAAGGTGACCCCGCAGTTCGCGACGGTGCGCGCCGAGCCGAATGACCTCGGGGGATTGCAGGCGCTCCCCCATGATGCGGTGCTGGTGATCGGTGACGCCGCGCTGCATCTGCGTGCCTCCGGGCAGTATCCGGTCTTCGTTGACCTGGGTACCGCCTGGAAGGAATGGACCGGATTGCCATTTGTCTTTGCGGTCTGGGCCGCCCGGCGCGACACCGACCGGAGCGAGGCGTTGGCGCTCCATGCCCGTCTCTGCGAATCCCGCGATTGGGGTGTGGCCAATCTCGACTTGATTGCCTCGGAGGCCTCGGCACGCACCGGCATTCCGGCCGCGACCTGTCGCGCCTATCTCGGTGACCTCGACTACTCGCTCTCCCCGCGCCACTTGGCAGGGTTGACGGACTTCTTCAATCGCCTGGCGGCAGACGGACGTGTCCCCAATGGCTCTCTCTCTTTTCTCACGGCGGCCTGAATGAGCACCGTCGATCGTACCAGTGCCGCTTTCCGGGAAGCGCTGGACCTGTATCAGAACACACCACTCCTCGAATTGGGTGCTCGGGCGGATGCTGTGCGGCATCGGCTGCATCCGGAGCCGATCGTCTCCTACATTGTCGATCGGAATATCAATTACACCAACGTCTGCGTGGCGGACTGCGCCTTCTGTGCCTTCTATCGCCGACCGAAGGACAATGAGGGGTACGTCCTCTCCTTCGAGGAGATCGGCGCCAAGATCGATGAGTGCAAGGAGATCGGTGGCGTCCAGATCCTGCTGCAAGGTGGACACAATCCGTACATCCCGTTCGACTGGTATCTCGAGTTGATGCGCTACATCAAGACGCACCACCCGATCCACATTCATGGCTTCTCGCCCTCTGAGGTGGTCTTCTTCTCCGAGCGGTACCGTATGTCGGTCGAGGAGGTGGTGCGGCAACTGCGTGAGGCTGGCCTCGACTCGATCCCCGGAGGCGGCGGCGAGATTCTGGTGGATGCCATTCGTGAGCGCGTCGCCAAGAAGAAGGCACAGACCGACGAATGGCTCGGGGTCCAGGAAGAGGCGCACCGGCAGGGGATGAAGACCTCGGTCACCATGATGTACGGATTGGGTGAATCGGATGAGGATCGGATCGAGCACATGTTCCGGATTCGCGAGGTGCAGGAGCGGACGGGTGGATTCACCGCCTTCATCTGCTGGCCGCTGCAGCCCGAAGGCACGGCCATGTCCGAGTATGTGAAGACCGACGCCGTGACCTATCTCCGCACGCTGGCCACCGCCCGCATCGTGATCGACAACATTCCCAATATGCAGTCCAGCTGGGTCACCATGGGACTGAAGGTGGGGCAGGTGGCCCTGCGCTTTGGGGCCAACGATTTCGGGTCGCTGATGATGGAGGAGAACGTCGTTTCGGCGGCGGGCACCACCCACCGGGCCACGATCGCCGAGATGGAGCGCGCGATTCGCGATGCGGGGATGGTGCCGATGCGGCGGCGGCAGGATTACTCGTTGCTCGAGTCCGACGTCGCGGCGGTCGCGTGATTCGCGTTGGCATCGGGTATGACTCGCACCGGTTCGGATCGGGACGCCCGCTGATTCTTGGCGGCGTGACAATTCCCAATCCCCTCGGGCTCGCCGGACACTCCGATGCGGATGCGGTGTCGCACGCGTTGACTGACGCCATTCTTGGCGCCGCTGCGCTCGGTGATATCGGGCGCCTCTTTCCCGATACGGATCCCGCCTTCAAGAACGCCGATTCGATTGCTCTCCTGATGGAAGCCCATCGCCGGGTTCAGGAATCCGGGTGGACCATGCAGCAGTGCGACGTCACCGTGATCGCGCAGGCCCCGAAGCTGGCGCCGCACGTCCCCGCCATGCAGGAGCGCCTCGAGGAGGCCCTCGGGTCAGGCGCAGGGAGCGTGTCGGTCAAGGCGAAGACCAATGAGGGGATGGGGTTCCTCGGGCGCGGTGAGGGGATCGCCGTGATCGCGGTCGCGACGCTCCGAGCGCGCTGATGGAGGGGATGATCGAGTGGCTTGCCGGGCTCCCACCGGTCGCCATCTACCTTGTGATCGCCATCCTCGCCGCGGTCGAGAACATTTTTCCGCCCTTTCCCGCGGACACGGCCATCGCGCTCGGCGCCTTCCTCTCCCATCGTGGCATCACGGACGCTCGGCTCGTCTTCCTGGTTACGCTCGTCGCCAACGTGGGCGGTGCCATGGGCATCTACCACTTCGCCGCCCACCACTCCGCCGCACTCTTCAATTCCAAATTCGCGAAACGCTTTCTGCCGGACGAGGGGATCGCCTTCGTGCGGAAAGAGTATCAACGCTTCGGCCTGACGGGCCTCTTCATCGGGCGCATGCTGCCGGGTTTCCGGGCGGTCGTGGCACCCTTTGCCGGACTCATCCACCTCGGGCCATGGCGTGCATTCTTTCCGATGTTTTGTGCGTCGGCGATCTGGTATGGCGGGATCATTTTTGCCGCGGCCACGATCGGTGAGCATTGGGATCGCGTGGCCATGTGGCTTCGAGATCTGAATGTGGTCGTGGGAGCCATCGCCCTGATGGCCATCGCCGGTGGCGTGTACTGGTGGTGGAGGCGGCGCCAACGGGTCGCCTCGTGAGTCAGGTGGACCTGACACCCGAGCAGGTGGCACCGTTCCATCTGACGGGATTCCGAGACTACCTCTCCCTCGAAGCAGGACACTCCCCCAACACTATCGAGGCCTACCAACGCGACCTGAGCCGGCTCGTTGCCTTCGCGCTCACCAGGGGAGCTCGGGACCCCGGGGCCCTCACTACGCCCCTCCTCCGCGAGTTCATCTTCCTGCTGAAGGATCTCGGCCTGAGTGGTGCGACCATCCGCCGCCACGTCTCGTCGGTGCGAACGTGGTTCGCCTTTCTCGCCGGCGAGGGCTTGGTTGACCGCGATCCCAGTGATCGCCTGGAAACGCCCAAGCGCTGGCGGACGCTGCCTGATACGCTCTCGCTTGAAGAAGTGGATCGCCTGCTTGCGGCCCCGCAGGTGGACGAATCCCTCGCCTGGCGTGATCGCGTGCTGTTGGAACTCGGCTATGGCGCTGGGCTCCGTGTTTCGGAACTCTGTGACCTCGGGCTCACCGATCTCCTGCTCGGCGATGGCCTTGTCCGCGCCTTTGGCAAGGGGCGGAAAGAGCGTCTGGTGCCAGTCGGACGGTCGATCGTGAGCGCAGTGTCGGTCTACCTCCACACGACGCGCGCCGAGCTGGACAAGGGGAAGACGAAAGGGAGGCTCATTCTCAATGCGCGTGGCCAGCCACTGACCCGAGTGGGCGCGTGGGGCATCGTCAAGAAGCGTGCGGCACAGGCCGGCATCCAGAAGCGTGTGACGCCCCACACGTTGCGCCACACCTTCGCCACCCACTTGCTCGAGGGTGGGGCGGACCTCCGGGCGGTCCAGGAGATGTTGGGTCACGCCGATCTCTCCACCACCCAGATCTACACACACGTCGATCGGGATTATCTGCGCAGCGTCCACAAGAAGTTCCACCCACGCGGGTAAGCCAGCTGTCAGCTTGTGCGGTTATCATGCGTGGGTTGACCTTCTCCCCATGACCTCGGGTTCTAGCTATGCGATTTCGGAGTATTCTCTCCGCCGTGTTCTTGATCCTCGCCCTCCCGTCCGGCGTGGTAGCTCAATCTCCTGTGACTCCCCCCCCCGCCGCGACTCAGGGGGCCGCGCGATTACGGCTCTTCCTCGACTGCGCCACCCACTGTGACCGCGAGTATCTCCGTTCCGAGATCACGGTGGTCGATTGGGTGACGGACAAGGAAGCGAGCGACATCTATCTGCTCGCCACGTCACTGCGGACCGGGTCGGGCGGCAATGAAGTCGCGCTCCAGTTCATCGGACAACGTGGGGCGCTCGAGGGGATGACCGATCGGCATACCTATCAGACCGGGCCGGATGCATCGCTCGACGAGTTTCGTTCCGAGTTCGCACGTGTCCTGAAACTTGGCCTGGTGCGCTACCTCTTGGCCGCGAACCGCGGCGCCAATCTCTCGCTGACCGACAACGCAGATCCGGACGCTCCCGCCATCCCGGTCGTGATGGTGGATCCCTGGAACTCCTGGATCTTCAACGTCAAGCTCGATGGACAGTTTGACGCAGAGTCTCAGGAGAAGGGTACCGAGCTCGAGATGGAGCTCAACGCCTCACGCGTCACGGAGACATGGAAGACGCAGCTGGAGTGGAGGGGGACGATTGACCGCAACAGCTACACGTTGGAGGACGGCTCCACTTTCCGGGCGACCAAGGATCGCTGGTATGCCAACGCCTTCGCGATTCGCTCGCTCGGACCGCAGTTCTCCGCGGGTGCCGAGGTGACATTCCGCGGTGCCAAGCGGGAGAATCTCAATTTGCGCACGCGCGTGGCGGCGGCCGTGGAGTACGATCTCTTCCCGTACTCGGAGGCGCATCGTCGGCGGCTCATCCTGGCGTACCACTTCGGTGTGAATCGGTACGACTATGTCGAAGAAACAGTCTACGGCAAGCTTCAGGAGACACGTCTGACGCACACTGGCCAGATCGACTACAAGATTCGTGAGCCTTGGGGAGAAGCCTCACTCGCCACGAACGTCGAGGCATTCGCCAATGACCTGTCGCAGTCTGAGCTCGGCGTCAAGGGCGGAGTGAGCCTGCGGGTGGCGAAAGGGTTGAACATCGAGTTGGAGAGCTCCTACTCCAAGGTCAAGAACCAGATCACCTTGCCGAAGGGTGACGCCACCAACGAGGAGATCTTTCTCGACCTGCGGCAACGGGCCACCAACTACAAGGCCCAGATGAAGATCGGACTCTCCTACACTTTTGGGTCGTTCCTGAACAGCATCGTCAACCCGCGGTTCAATACCTCGAAATAGGGCGCGACGCGGTGCGCGACGTTCACTTGTGAAACCCTCGCGGGCGTGGTGCCGTAGGTCTCGGGAGTCACCCTCAGGAGCGCGTTCCGTGGTTGCTCTCATCGACGCACTACATCTCCGGGCCAGGCACTGGGTGCCATTCCAGCGATTGGCCGTCGTCTCCCGGATCCTGCTCGGGTTGGCGTTTCTTCCCACGGGGATGGTGAAGCTGCTCGGGCACCGCTTTACCGTTCTGCCGACGGACAACCCGGTGGGATACTTCTTCGAGGCGATGTATCAGAGCGGGTTCTACTGGAACTTCATCGGACTCGGTCAAGTCTCCGCGGCAATCCTGTTACTCATCCCCGCGACAGCCACGCTCGGTGCGATCGCCTTCTTCCCGGTCATCCTCAACATCACGGTGGTGACTTGGTCCGTGGGATTCACGGGAACCAAGTACATCACGGCCTTCATGCTGCTTGCCGCGATCTTCCTGCTCTGCTGGGATTGGGATCGGTTCCGAAGCATCCTCGTTGTGCCGGAGGATCGGCCGATCGTGCCGAGCACGCCGCTGGTGCCGCTGGAACGCTTCGGCTACGTGCTTGGCACGGCGGCAGGGATGGGCGTACTCCTCGCGCTCCGCAGTCTCGCGCCGCGGGCCTGGGTCCTGCCAATGCTCGGGGTGGGCGCCGTGGCCGCGTGCATTGTCCTGCTGGGGTGGGTGCAGCTCGCGCGTCGCCCTAGCGATGCTTCGCCGGCTTCAGTCCAATCGTCGCGTTGATCCACCGGATCAGCGGCACCATCAGCAGGTAGTCCTTCTCGAGCAGGGCAGGGAGCTTTGGCGAGATCGCCTCGGCATCACTCAATTCCCGACCGACCGTGAAGGACGTCAGCCTCAGCCAATCGGCTGCAGGGTGCTCTTCCGCATAGCCACGTGGCATCCGCTTCAGCTGCCCCTCGGTGCTCAACCCCCCAAAGCGCTTCGTGAGCTTCGGATCGCGAGCGATGGCATCGAAGGCCTTCGGCTTCTCGGCGATGGTGTCCCGGATTTTGTTGAGTGAGGGACGCGGGGGCATCCAGAGCCCACCCCCGAGAAAACTATTCCCCGGCGCGATCTGAAAATAGAATCCCGCGCCACCATCGCCGGCCTCCCGCCCGACGGATCGACTGCCGTCACGATGAAAGAGCCAGCAGGACGCATGCGTCTTGTACGGTGACTTGTCCTTGGAGAAGCGGACGTCGCGGTAGATCCGAAACATCGATTTCTTGGGGTCCCCGATGATCTCCGGCGCAATACGCGCGAGACGCACATCAAGTTCCTCGATCAGCGCCAGCATCGGGGACTTCACGAAGGCTTCGTATTCGGTGCGGTGCTCCTCGAACCAGAGTTTGGTGTTGTGCTTGGTCAGGCCCTGCAGATAGCGGAGTGTCTCGGCGGTAAATGGCATGGTCCATCCAGTCCGTTGCAGGATGTGTCCTTGGGGCCGCTGTCGAGGGTTACGGATCGACGGGCTCGATACCCCGCAGGTATCGTTTCAGAAAGGCAAGAATGGCGGTCGTTCCCTTGATCTCATTCGCCTTCTTGAGGAAGCCATGCCCCTCGTTGTAGAAGATGATGTAATCGGCCACATAGCCATTCTCCGCAACGGCGGCGACGATTTCATCCGACTCGACCTTCAGGACTCGGGGATCGTTCGCACCTTGCAGGACGAGCAGCGGGGAGCGGATGGATGTCGCGCGGAAGAGGGGAGAGATTCGCCGAAGTCGGGCGCTGTCTTCGACGGGATCACCCATCTCGCGATACAACGCCGATCGCATGGACTCCCAATACGGCGGAATACTGGTCAGCGTTCGGCTCCAGTTGGAAATGCCGAAGAGGTCCACGCCAACCTTGAACACATTCGGCTCAAACGCCAACGCAGCGAGCACCAGATACCCGCCGTAGCTTCCCCCGATCACCCCGATTTGCGTCGAATCGACGTATCCCGTCTGGATGAGCATCTGCTTCGCCTCGACGACGTCCTGGAGATCCGCCTCCCCGTGGCGACGGTCGTCCGCCTGGAAGAAGCTCTTGCCGTACCCGGAACTGCCACGATTGTTGATGGCATACACGACGTAGCCATGATTGACCAAGGTTTGCGTCAACGCGGAATAGCCGACTTGCGCCTGCCCGCCTGGACCGCCGTGGATCATCACGAGGGCAGGCGCGGGTGTGCTCTTCGTCGCACCGTGGGGTCGATACAGGAGCCCGGGGATCTCCAGTCCATCCGACGCCGCAAAGCGGGCGATCGTGGGCTTCACCAAGTCACGCCGGGCGAGGTCCTTCCCCAACGCATCGGTCAGGCGCGTTGGCTGCTGACCGAACTGGCCGACCCAATAGTCCCGCGGTGCACTCCCGTCCGAGTGCGAAAAGGCAAAGTGGCTGTCGTCCCATGAGATCGTGAAGTCGCGCACCTGGCCGACCGGCAACCCCGCAATCGCCACTGGGGACATGGTGACCGCGTCATAGAGCCGTGCCCCCTCGGTCGCGTCTTCGTTGAGCGAGACGATGAGGAACTTGCCGCTGTGGCTGTAGCGCGCGTCGGTAACATCCCACTCGGGGGTGAGGAGTTCGGTTTTCGCGCCGGACGCGAGGTCATGGCGCCACAGCGAGGCAAACTCTCGTCCCTCGTCCGACGTCAGCAGCAGGCCCATCCCATCTGGCGTGAACGCCTGGGCTGCGTACCGGATCTCGCCATCATGTGGGGTCAGGAGCGTTGTGGTTCCGGACGTGCGGTCGTGCAGATAGATGTCCTGATCCGAGGCCGAATGTGGTGCATGGAGGGCGAGATACCGCATGTCGCGCGACACCGGACCAAGCTCGTAGCCTGCACGGTTCTCGTAGATCATCTCCCGGGAGTAGTCCTCCGTGCGGTAGGCATAGAGATCGAAATACCGCGGGTCGCGCTCATTCGTGGCGATGAAGAAGGTGGTGTCATCACCCGACCAGCCGAGAAATGTCGCGGTCAGATTCGAACCGGGGGTCAGATCTCGAATGAGCCCTCCCGCCACGAGCCGGACGTAGATGTGGGACTTCTCATCCCCGGCGGAGTCACTGCTGAAGAGGATTCGCCCATCTTGGGGGAAGTAGCCGAGCACCCGGACGGCGTCGGTCGTCGAAAAGGTGAGTGCCTCAGGCGCTCCACCGGCGATCGGGAGGGCCACAGCGTTGTAGACGCCCGTCGCGTTCGAGCTCACCAGAAGGGAGGTGTTGTCCGGCGAGATCGAGGCGCCGCCGAGATACTCCGTCGTGCCGTAGAACGCCTCGACCGGATACTCCGGGACCGCTCGACTGCATCCATTCAGGCTCAGGATGGCGAGACCGAAGATCACGGACAGGCGGCGCGACATGACGAGCTCCTTGAAGAGAAGGGTTGATGCGGGGGGAAAAATGCGATGTCTGCGGAGGGATTCAAGAGGGGCGCCCCACATCCGCTGCCGGTCCATCCCCCAAGAGGTGGGGGATCGACAGGCCGCGCCCAATCGCGGCTATTCCGCCGTCGTCGGGTCGATCGTCGTCAGGACCTGGGCCACGCTGTTCGCCGGGAATCCACCCTGCTTGGCGTGTTCGCGGACCATGGCCTCATTCGGGGCGATGTAGACACAATAAATTTTGTCGGCCGTCACGTAGCTCTCGAGCCAGGTGATCTCGGGTCCCAGGTTGGAAAGGACCCCACACGATGTCTGGCTGATGGCCTTCAATTGTTCGGAGGAGGAACCTCCGACTCCTGGAATGTCACGTTCGATCACAAACTTCGGCATGGTCCCTTCCGCTGTGAGAGAGTTGCACGGCACCACCAACTTCTGACCGAGGGTTCGGTCCTATGCGCGACGCGGCTCCGCGGGCCGCTACCCGATCAAGCCCCGATCGTGCGCCGCGCGGGAGAACTGCACGAGGTAGACGGCGACGGCGATGATGAACAGCGGCAAGATCACTGAGCCCATGCCGAGGACCGCGATCATGTCGCTCAAGAAGAACGCGTGCCCCATTTGGGCAAGGATCCCAAGGAGGGACACGGTGAACAGCGGCGTGGCCCATCCTTTCCGGACCAACAGCCCGATCGAGCCAAGCGCACCGCCGAACACGCCAATCGCGTAGGCCCCAGTCGCCCAGGCAGGGATCGCCTCACGGAGCGCGC
>JAHECN010000102.1 GCA_024641735.1 Gemmatimonadota bacterium
CGATCGGTGAAATCGCGCTCGGTGTGGGACGCGCCGTAGCCGACGTACACGATTGTACCCGGCGTGGGGAGATACGAGACCAGCACATCATTGCGCAGATTCGCGCTCCGCCGTGCCCCCGCTGTCGTATAGCCTCCCGTGGCGTTGGCGAAGACGATCGGGAGTCCGGTGCGGCCATCGTCACGAAGCGCGGCAGCCTCTTCGATCGGATACTGACTGACGAAGCGCAACTGCAGCGACCGCGAGAGCTGATACTCCACCCGGGCACGCGGGACCATTTGCACCAGCACGCGAGAGCCGTCGGTCGGACGATTGACCGATTGCCGGCTGAAATTCAGGTTGACACGCAGTTGCGACGTGGGCCGGAAGGTCGCCCCTGCCGTAATCCAGAGAATGTCGCCCGAGGCCCACTCCAGGAAATTCTCGTCCTTGCCCCAGAGCAGGAAGGCATTGAACTGCACCTTCGGGAACGCGGGTGAGTTCAGCGAGACGAGGTAGTCACGGTTGGGAATTCGTGCTGTTCCGGTGAACGGCAACAACGCGCCATCCGTGTCCAGCAGTCGGTAGTTGCTGTAGAGGGCCGGCTCATACCCGAAGTTCTCGTCGAGCAGTGAGGCGCCGGCAGTCCAGCCTCCCTTGAAGCGCGCATTCATGTTGAAATGCAGTTTGCGGTCCTGCATCGCCCCACCACTCGTGAAGTCATCATACTGCCAGGTGCCATCGAGGACGACCTCGCCCGTCAGGGCTTCCACCGTGCGGCCCGCGCGCAGCCAGGTGTAGCTGTGGGCCACATTGGCTTGCGCCACGCCGGTCCGACTGATGAATCCCGAGCGCGTCCGGAAGTCGGGATCGATTCCTCCGACCGTGTACCGCGCACGGAACGCCCGCCCATCCCGTCGATAGCCCAGCGACCAGAGCGGAGCATTCCGTGTGACACCATCGCGCTCATCGTGGGCGAGCGCCGCCTGCGCCGTGAAGGAATGAATCCCCCCGAGCACGAGTCGTCCGTCGACATCCACGACGCGATTGGCGTCGGGACCGTCCTGCTGCTCCGTCCAGAGCGCGCCGATGCGGGAACCGGGACCCAAGTCTCGGCTGAGCCGCAAGACGCCGAAGAGCGGATGCTCACCGTGACGAGACGCCACCCTCTCGTCCACCGCCGCGATCACCCCGATCTGCGTCCCGGATACCTTGCCGGTCAACTTGGTGGCGACCACCGGCTGGACGATCCGTCGTGTGTAGACGAGCCGGTTGGGGACATCGAACTGCTCGTTGCCATCCAGAAAGAAGGGGCGCCGCTCGGCGAAGAAGAGCGCCTGCCGGGGATCGAACGAAAACTGGCCTGCATCGCTCTCGACCTGGGAGAAGTCGGGGTTGGCCGTCGCGTTCAGCGTCAAGTTAGAGGTGAGGCCGAAGCGGACGTTGCCGCCGACTTCCGGCGTCCCTCCCCCGTACTGCCATTTGCTGCCACCGGTGGCGCCATCCACCCGCGACGTCACCGTCGGCACCACGTCGAGCACGAGGCCTGCCTGCAAGTCAGTCAGCCCCTCCAGCTTGCCGGACTGCGACAGAAACGATGAGGCGCGCTTGGCGGGCGCCCAACTCTGTTCCTGCCCACTCCGCTGCACCACCCGCAAGACGTTGATCCCCCACGTCTGTGACTTCCCCTGCTGAAAGCGAATGCTCTTGAAGGGAATGGTGACCTCGACCTCGTACCCCGTCGCCGTGAGGCGGCCCTTGGACTGCCACACGAAGTCCTGCGAAAGGTCCGGGCCTTCGCGGGTCTGCGTCGCGCAGTTGAAACCATTGCACGCGCTGCGACCACCTTCGTTCACCGCCCCATCGGCCTGGATACCGAGCGGGTTGACCGCGAAGAACGACGCCTGGCGGCCGTCGTTGAAGGTCGAGAGGAAGAGCTGCACATGGTCGTCGCTGAAGATCTTGTCCCGATCGGCCAAGGTGGACCGGACCGCGCCGCTGCCATCGAAGGCGCGGATCCCGACGTGTAGCGCGCTGGCGGAGTACCAGACCAGCACCTCAGTCGAGTCGGCAGCAGCCACCCCGTCGATCGGCGTGAACTGCGAGAATCCCGTCAGCACCGAGGCCGATCCCCACATCGGCTCATCGAGAACACCATCGACCACGACGGGACCCGAGAGCCGTGGTGGGCGAACGGCAAGTTCGCCGGCACGACCGTTGTGAATGGGCGGACCTGCTGTAGGGGGGACATTGGGGCCCTGAAGCGCAACGGCGATGGCGGCGAAGAGTGCGGGGGAGAGTGTCATAGTGAGGTGGTACGCGCAGGCCCCGACTCGGGTTTCGGCGCTATCTTGGGAGATTCCCCAACCCCACGCCGCCATGCGCACTCTCATCGCCTCCTTCGCCATCCTGATCGCCCCCTCAATGGCGGCGCAATCGCACTGGCCCGCGGTCACGCGAGACGCCGTGCTGGAAGCCGAGCTTTCCCGCCTCGCGGCTGAGCTTCAGGGCGATGTCGGCATCTATGTCCGCCATCTCAAGAGTGGACGCGGTGCCGCGATCCGAGCCGATGAGCTCTTCCCGACCGCCTCCCTCATCAAGGTCCCGATCCTCGTCACCCTCTTCGATCGGATCAACGCGGGTGCCCTCCGCTTTGACACAACGCTGACATGGACCGACTCGCTGCGCTACAACGGAGAGGACGATCTCTTCGACAAACTGCGCGACTCCGTGAAAGTGCCACTCTCTCAGGCCGCGCTGATGATGATCACGACCAGCGACAACGCCGCCGCGCTCTGGTTGCAGGGACTGGTGGGTGGGGGAACCGTGATCAACCACTGGCTGGCGACCAATGGCTTCGACTCCACGCGAATGAATTCGCGCACTCCTGGGCGGGAAGGCAACCGCACCGCCATGGGATGGGGACAGACCACACCGCGCGAAATGGCCGAACTGCTCGTCCGCATCCGCGCCGGTACAGCGGTTTCCCCCGCCGCCTCGGCGGAGATGTATCGCCACCTCACCAGGATCTATTTCACCGGCGAGGGACTCTCGGCCATCCCGCCGTGGGTGCAGGTCGCATCCAAGCAGGGGAGCGTGGATCGTTCGCGATCCGAAGTCATGCTCGTGAACGCACCCTCGGGGGACTATGTCGTGGCCGTGATTACCAAGAACCAGCGTGACACGTCCTATGGAGCGACGAACGAGGGGTACGTGTTGCTGCGGAAGGTGGCGGCGCAGGTCTGGCGGCACTTCGAGCCAAAGAATCCCTGGACGCCTGCCGAGGGCGTCGGCAACTTCAAACCATAGGGACAAGTAGGACTCACCGCCGTCGCTTGGCCCCACGCATCGGGGCCGCGGTCAGTGGGTCCTCTGGCCAATGATGCTTCGGATACCGACCGCGCAAGTCCTTCCGCACATCGAAGTATCCGTTGGCCCAGAAGGAGGCGAGATCCCGCGTCACCTGCATCGGGCGATGCGCGGGCGAGAGGAGGTGGAGCGTGAGCGGCACGCGACCCGCCGCAATCATCGGCGTCTCCAGCATGCCGAATAGTTCTTGGAGTCGGACGGCGAGCACCGGCGCCGCCGGATCGCTGTAGTCAATCCGAATCAGAGACCCCGTCGGCACCTCGATCCGCTCCGGGGCGAGCGCGGCAAGCTGCTGACGTTGCTCCCACCCACACAGGCTCCACAACCCCTCGATCAGCGCATGCGGTGGAATCGCTGCGATGCGACGCACCGCGACGAGCTGTGGTCCGAGCCAGGTGCCCAGCATCGCCTGTAGCGCCTCGTCACTCACATCAGGCCACGTCGCGTCCACCGTGTGCAGAAACGCGATCCGCTGACGCAACGCGGTGGCGTCCTCGCTCCACGGCAGCGCGTCGATACCGCGCTGAGCGATGACGTCGAGCAGTGCCGACTGCACGCGCCCCGAATCCACATCGCGCAGGGGTTGCTCTCGCAGCACGTGTGCCCCGAGACGATGTTGCCGGCGCGCGACGACGGCATCGGCAGCATCATCCCAGACGACTTCGTCGACGATCTCCACCTGCTCACCAGCATGGAGCAGCAGTTCGTCCAAATCGAGTGCGGCCGCAAGGTAGATGCGCCCGTCCCGACCCGTGTCATCCAATGCCGCGATCGCCAACCACGGGGCATGCGCGAGCGGATCCGTGATCGGCAGGGTGGCACCGCGTCCGTTGCGCATCACGAATCGCCCTGGTCCGCCACGCTGTCGCGCGACCCGCTCTGGATACGCGAGCGCCACGAGAAGCCCATCGCCCCACTCCTCCCGCGAGGTGGAGAAGCCCGCGACGCGCGTTCGCCACCCGGCCGCACCCGTCACCACCCGTTGCAGCGCGCCGTGATCCACCGACACCCCGAGTTGACCCGCACCTCCCCTTCCCCCGCGTGCCACAAGATCGAGACGCAACGCGACGTCCGCGGGCGGAGCCATGCCATCCCCGCGCAACGGATCGCGCTCGTCGAGGAGCGCCACCAGTGCTGCAGCGCGCGTGGCCGTGGCAGCAGACGCGTCCCGCACCCGAAGCAGCAGATGCGCCAGACGCGGGTGCGTCCCAAGGGTTGCCATCTCGGATCCATGTACCGTCAGCGCCCCCGTCGCGTCGAGTGCGCCGAGCAGCGTCAACAACTCTCGCCCTTGCCGGAAGGCCGCCGCCGGAGGTGGGTCGAGCCAACGCAGCGCATCAGGATCCGCGAATCCCGCCGACGCCAGGTCCAACGCCAACGGCGCGAGATCACTGTCCAAGATCTCGGCGCGCGTGGATGGGACCAACCCCGCCTCCTCTGCCACGCCCCAACAGCGGACACAGATGCCTGGACTCAACCGCCCCGCACGCCCGCGACGCTGATCCGCGGACGCACGAGAAACCCGCACCGTGTCGAGACGCGTCATTCCGGTGCGCGGGGAGAAGCGCGGAATCCGCATCCACCCCGAGTCGATTACCACCCGAATCCCATCGATGGTCAGTGAGGTCTCCGCGATGGAGGTCGCGAGGACGACCTTGCGTTCCCCCGGCGGAGACGGCGCAATCGCGGCATCCTGCGCAGCGCTCTCCAGCATGCCGTGGAGCGGGGTGACACGCACATCCGGCGGAAGTGCGGACTCATGCAGGAACGCCTCGACACGGCGGATCTCTCCAGCACCAGGGAGAAAGACCAGGAGCGATCCCTCTTCATGCGCCAACGTCTCCCGGATCACGCGCGCTACATGCGCCTCGGGGCGCACGCCATGCGGAGGCGTGGCGTGACGCGTCTCGACCGGATAGGCGCGCCCCGCACTCTCCAACAAGGGAGCATTCCCGAGCATCGCCGCCACAGCTGCGCCATCCAGCGTCGCGGACATCACCAGCAGTCGGAGGTCCTCGCGAAAGAGCTCCGCCGCCGCGAGCGTCAGCGCCAAGCCGGTGTCCGCGACCAGCGAGCGTTCGTGGAATTCGTCGAAGATCACAATCCCAACACCCTCGAGTGCTGGGTCCTGCTGCAGCATCCGCGTGAGCACACCCTCGGTCACCACTTCGATCCGCGTGCGTGGTCCGACCCGACTCTCGCCACGCATCCGGTAGCCGACGCGCTCCCCCACGCGCTCGCCGAGCAGCGCGGCCATGTGCCGCGCCGCTGCGCGCGTCGCCAACCGTCGTGGTTCGAGCATCAAGATGCGTTGCGTGCCGAGCCACGGCGCATCCAGCAGCGCCAACGGGACGCGGGTCGTCTTGCCTGCGCCCGGAGGGGCAACCAGCACGACGGCACGCTCGGTGGAGAGCGTGTCGCACAGCGTCGGCAGCAGTGGTTCAATAGGAAGCGCCATCACCACGAAAGCTACCGGGGTGGTGGCGCAGGGGCACGGCACGGCGATCGAAGGACTAACTCTGCGCTACGTACAGCCCCCGGCCCTGTGGACCATACGCTTCGAGGGCGACGTTCCCGAATCCGGCGTCTCGGAGTGCCATGCGATACTCCTCGTCCGTGAACATGGTCAACATCTTCTTCTCCTGGACATGCCGCACACCATACTCGTCGCCGATCAAGTAGTGGATGTCGATCAGGGAGCGGTTGCCGATAACCCGGGAGAAATTCATCCGCTGCACCGTCAAGCCGGGACGAACCGCACGATCCGCCTTGACATGACCATCGGTCACCTGCTCCGCCGAAAGCCATGGCTCCAGCAGGAGGACTCCTCCCGGCGCGAGGTGTTCATGCATGCGCAGCAGCGCCTTGGTCATCTCGGCCGTGGTGCGGAGGTAGCCGATCATCCCGAAGAGGCAGAGGACCGCGGCGAATTTTCCCTCGAGACGGAAGTCGCGCATGTCGCCCTGATGTAGTGGCACATCGGGCACCCGCTTGCGAGCGAGTCGCAGCAGTTCCGGGTCACGGTCCAGCCCTTCCGGTAGATATTTCCCGCGCCACTGTTGCAGGACCATCAGGCGGAGCCCCGGACCGCACCCAATCTCCAGCACGCGGCGCGGCTCCGGCTCGGCGTCTTCGTCAGGCGCTGGAAGCCGGACGTCGAGGAGATGGTCCACCAACCCGATCTCGTGTTGGTATCCCTTGCCCGTGTACAGGGCCTCGTAGGCTTCGTCGACATTGCCGAGCATGCAGTGGAGCTCCAATCAGGGGAAGCGAATATTAACGGGGGGACCGCTGTCTCTGCGGCCTGACGGCCGCAGCTGAAAATCCCCCGTTTCCCCCGTTCACCGTTCGCCGTTCTCCGTTCTCCGTTCTCCGTTCTCCGTTCTCCGACTAAAACTCAATCCCACCCGTCAGCACCAGCTGCTTGCCGCCGCCGAGTTCAAACCGCGCCTGCGCGAACGGCGCACCATGACCGCGACCGAGCTTGAAGCCCGAGAGGATGTTCAGACCGAGCTCGGTCCCACCCGCGTTGGCCACCTGCGACCCGTCGACGGAGTAGGTCGTATAGTTGATCCCGGTCCCAACGTAGAGCCCACGGACACTCGCCACATCGAGCACGCCGTTGATGTTGAACTCCCAGTAGGTGGGCGTCAGGGCAGTCGTGTTAATGGTCACATCCTTCGGGAAGTACCAGTCGAAGGTGGCGACGCCTCGCACACCACCCCCGGCATCACGCTTGGCAAGCGGAAAGCCGATCCCACCGCCAAGGCCCATGGCGCCTTCCCCCGTGCCTGCGATGTCCCCGCCATAACTGCCCTGAACGATATAGCTGAGCCGGGCACCCTGGGCCGCGGCCGAAGAGGGGGCGGCCAGGACGGCAAGGAGGCCGAGACTGGCGAGTTGGAGGGGGAACCGCATGTGGAGCTCCTGCGTGGTGGTTGGACTCTTCTGGTGGCGCCGAGATGACACCGACTGCTCTTCCATACGCGACGCGGGGGCCCCCCGTTGAGGGAGCCCCCGCGTGGAATCGATGCTACAGCGCGATATTACTTGTTGATGTAGAAGCTGAACCCGAGGCTGGCCCCGAAGGCGATGTCGTTGTAATCATCGCCGTCACGAACGGTTCCCGCCAGACGGACCGACATGTTGTCGCGCATCGCGACCTTGTAACCGACATCGCCGCCGTAGTTGAAGCTGGCATCGACATCCTTGGCCTTGAAGAACTCGACAGTCGGGGCAACGAAGAGACCTTCCTTGCCATGGCCGCCATTGAAGTAGTAGGCCAGGGCGGCACCAGCGCCAAACTGGTTATACCCCTTCACCGCGTACATCCCGACCGACGGCTCCAGCGCCATGTTCTCGTTGAAGAAGAACCCGGCTGAGGCAGAGCTTGGGAACGCCAAGTCGACGGAGGTCCCACCGCTCAGGTTGACCGTGGCAACATTCAACCGGATTTCCTCGAGCTTAAGCCCCTGCGCGTTCACGGTAGTCGTCACGCCCAACATCAGCACCGCACCTGCCAACATCGACTGGATCCGCATGAATAACCTCCGACTGGGTGATTGGGATGGGTCCTGCGATACTACGGGAACAAGTTGATAAGAATTGGTCAATCGCGCCAGACTCCGGGCCAGACTCGATAACACTTTACCAGCAAATCGATGCCGCAACTGCGCTGGGCCTCCGACCTCCATCTCGACCACGCCAGCCCAGCTGCCGTGGAGCGGCTCCACGCGGACCTGCGCCAGTCGGCAACGATTCCGCTGCTGGTCACCGGCGATATCTCGACCGCACCGCGCCTCAGCGCAGACCTGATCGCACTTGCCGACGCCGCGGCTGCGCCGCTCTGGTTCGTCCTCGGAAACCATGATCACTACCATGGCAGTGTGGGAGGCGTTCGTGATGCCGTGATTGCGCTCGCCACAGCTCGCCCAAACATTCAGTGGCTCCCGCCCGCCGGCGTCGTGCCACTCGATGCCACCACGGCCCTCATCGGCGTGGATGGCTGGGCCGATGGCCGCCATGGCGATCCCTTGACGACCCCGCTCGTCCTGAACGATGACAAACTCATCGCCGAGATTGCTACACAACCCGACCGGCTGACCAAACTCGCCGTCAAGCGGGCCCTGGCAGACGCCGATGCCGGTCGCCTCCGCATCCTCCTCGAACGAGCCGCGGCGATGGCCACCACGATTCTCGTGGCAACCCATGTCCCACCATTGGTCGAGGCATTGCCCGCATCTGGGAGGCTTTCCCGTGTGGAATGGCACCCCCTGCTCGTCTCCGGGGCTACTGGGTCAGTGTTGCGACACTTCGCCTCACACCACCCGCGCCACCAGGTGCACGTCCTCGCGGGGCACTCCCATGCGGCGCGTGACGTTCAACTCCTGCCCAACCTGCGGTGTCGGGTGGCAGCGGCTCGCTATGGTGCACCTCACGTCCAGCAGATCACGATCTGACCACTGTGCCCATATTTACGCATTCCTCATCCCGGAACCGCCATGCGCCTCCGTCTCCTCTTCCTGCTCCTCGCCGCGAGCCCACTCGGGGCGCAAACCCCTGACGCGCTGATTCCTGCCGACAGCGCGGTCCGGACCGGCGTGCTGTCGAATGGCCTGCGCTACTGGGTCCGCCAGAATGCCCAGCCCTCCGATCGGCTCGAACTCCGACTCGTGGTGCGCGCCGGCTCGATCCTCGAAGACCCCGACCAGCTTGGCTTGGCGCACTTCGTCGAGCACATGGCGTTCAACGGCACGACCCGGTTCAAGAAGAACGATCTGGTGCAATACCTCGAGTCGATCGGTGTCCGCTTCGGCGCGGACCTCAACGCTTCGACGTCCTTCGACGAGACGACCTACATCCTTCCGGTGCCGACCGACAAACCCGAGCTCGTGGAACGCGCCTTCGACATCCTGCAGGACTGGGCCAGCGGCGTGCAATTCGATTCGGCCGAGGTGATCGCGGAACGCGGTGTGGTCCTGGGCGAATGGCGGAGCGGCCTGAGCGCGGGGAAGCGGGCGCAGGA
>JAHECN010000103.1 GCA_024641735.1 Gemmatimonadota bacterium
TCTGGGCCCGAGTGCACCTCGCGAAGATGTGACTGCACCAGTTCCGCGGCGCGCGCGGATTCCCGCAGGAATTCATTGGTGGTCAAGTCCTTCAGGATGAAGTCGAGGTTGCCCAGGGACGGCGCACTGTCGTCCGGCAGATCAAAACGGATCGCGTCGTTCTCCATTTTGGCGACACGCGCGGCATCGGCGGTCTTTGCGTCCGACAGAAAGTATGTCTCGAAGCCGCGCACCTTGCTGGCGCCGGGCCTGGGATCGAGCGAGTTCACATGCACCGACACAAAGAGATCACACTCCGACCCGCAGAATCGCGGAGCGCGCTGACCGAGGTTGATCAGGGTATCAGTGGTCCGCGTCATCCGTACCTTGACACCGCGTTGTTCCAGCTCATCACGAATGACGAGGGAGACGGCCAGGTTCACATGCTTTTCGTTGACGCCACGGGGAAAGTGGATCCCAGGGTTGCCGGTGTCGGTGCCACCGTGTCCAGGGTCGATCGTGACCTGGTGGCCCGGCCTTAATCCGTCTGGCAAGCGGGCGCGTTCTTCTGCTCCGGTGGTGGTGCGCGGAGGTCGGACAGCGAGAGGCTTAGCGAGCGGTGCTTGGGCGAGGGTCGCGGTCGACGCCGTCCAGACCCACCCGGGGCGTTCGGCATCGGCAAAGACGTCGGGAAGAAACGCGAGGGGGATGTAGACCGTGTCGCCACGGCGACGCGTGGTGGCGGGGAGGTTGTGGAGCTGTGTCCCGCGCTGCACCAGGGTGGTTCCGACCAGGAACCGGAATGGCCCCCCATCTGCCTCCAAGGTGACCCACTCTCCATCCTGAACGGTCCCGGCGAGTGCCCGCGCCAGCAACCCGACCGGGATGAGCGCGCCCTCCCCTGGCCGGTTGGACAACGGGACCGTGACCACGCCGCGCACCGAGCTGACGGTCAGCTTCGCGGGCGATGTTCCCGACGTGCTCAGGAGCGCGCCGATGAGAAGCAGGCTGGTCCGTGTCATATCCGTCCTTTCCACGCCTTGGCCCGGGCCATGTCACGATCAGCGAGCTTTCGCTTGATCGTCTCACGCTTGTCGTGGGCCTTCTTGCCCCGGGCCATCGCGAGCTGAATCTTGGCTCGCCCACCGCTGAAGTAGAGCTCCAGGGGCACCAATGTCAGTCCATCACGCTGGATCGCCCCAATCAGCTTCTCGATCTCGCGACGATGCAACAGCAGTTTGCGCGAACGTACCGGATCGTGGTTATACCGATTGCCTTGCTCGTACGGGGTGATGTTCATCCCCTCCAGCCAGACTTCGCCACGGGTCACGCGGGCATAGGCCTCCTTGATCGAGGCCCCGCGACGGCGGAGCGACTTCACTTCCGTTCCCGTCAACACGATCCCCGCTTCCACGGTGTCGATGACGAAGTAGTCGTAGGTCGCCTTTGGGTTGCGGGCGACGACGACTCGGGCTTTCCGGTCGGTTGTGGGAGTATCGGCCTTCGAAGTCATCCTGCCAAAAGTAACGGACGATGGGGTCGTCTGCTTGACGCTTGGGACGCGAGGGGAGTAGGTTTGCCGCCTTGCCGAAGTGGTGGAATTGGTAGACGCGCTGCGTTCAGGGCGCAGTGGGCGCAAGCCCGTGGGGGTTCGAGTCCCCCCTTCGGCACTCGCAGCACCGAGTTTGCAGGTCAGTACCGCGGCATTGTCTGGTCCACGAGCCTCGCCCACGCGTCCACTCCGCCGGCGAGGCTTGTCACATGCGGGAATCCGGCGCGCAGCAACAGATCACGCGCAGCCAGGGAACGCATTCCATGATGACAGATCGTGACGATCGCGCGCTGCGATGGGATCTCCCGAAGCCGCGCGGGCAACTCTCCCAACGGAACGAGCTGCGACCCGGAAATGGCCGCGATCGCGAATTCCCACTCCTCCCGGACATCGAGGAGGAGAGGTTGTTCGCTGGCACCGAGGGCGCGCACCAGCGCGTGCACATCGGTCTCGACGCCAGTATCGCCCGTGGCGAGCGACGTCACACCACAAAACGCGTCGTAATCCACCAACGCGGTCAACGTCGGGGCATCACCGCATACCACGCACGCGGGGTCGCGGGCGACCTGGATCTCCCGGAACCGGAGCGCCAAGGCGTCCACCAGCAGCAGGCGCCCTACCGCGAGCTCCCCCACCCCAAGGACCCACTTGATCGCCTCGAGGGCCTGCAGGGTGCCGATCAGGCCCGGAAGGACCCCCAGCACGCCCGCCTCCACGCAGCTCGGCACCAACTCTGGCGCCGGCGGCTCCGCAAAGAGGCAGCGATAGCAGGGACCGCCGGCAACGCCGAACACCGACAGCTGGCCATCGAAGCGAAAAATGCTGCCGTAGACAAGCGGCTTCCCCTCCAGGATCGCGGCGTCATTGACGAGATAGCGCGTCGGAAAGTTGTCGCTGCCATCGATTACGAGATCGTACTGGCGGATGATATCGCGCGCATTCGCGGCAGTGAGACGTACCGAGTGGGGTTCGACCGTGACGAAAGGGTTGAGTCCTTCGAGGCGCACCTTGGCGGAGTCCACCTTCGGATGTCCGATGGCCGGCGTCGCGTGGAGGACTTGCCGCTGCAAGTTGGAGAGGTCCACGACATCCGCATCCACGATGCCCAGCACCCCGACGCCCGCGGCGGCCAAATAGAGTGCGGCCGGCGAACCAAGTCCGCCGGCCCCAATGAGAAGGATCCGCGCCGCACGCAACCGCTCCTGTCCCGCCACTCCGACCTCAGGCAGGGTCAGGTGGCGTGCGTAGCGTTGCAGTTCTGGTGGAGTGAGGATCGACATCGCGGGGGTCGGCGGACATCGCCGCGCGAATCAGCTCAAGGGTCGCAGCGTGACCAGCTCCTGCACCTTCTGTTCGTCAGTGAGGAGGTCGGCCAGCGTGACGGAGAGGAGCAGCTCGTCAATCCGTGACTTGAGAGAGACCCAGATTGGCCGGATGGTGCAATCCTCGCCCGGGATGCAACGCGGCGCGTCGATCGGATGCGTGTGACAGGGGAGCTCGAAGGTCTGGTTCTCTGCCGCGGTCATCACATCGAAGACACTGATGGCGGCCGGTTCCTTGGCCAGCGCATACCCACCCTTCGCCCCTCGGGTCGATTCCACCAAGTCCGCTCGGCGGAGTCTGAGCAAAATTTGCTCGACATAGTCCGCGGGAAGCCGCTCGGTCTCCGCGATCTCGCGAGCAGAGACCAGTCCTGCACCCTCAATCTGCCGCTTGGCAAGATTGAGGGTGATGATCAATGAGTACTCAGTCCATGTGGTTACGCGCATGGGTGGAATATGCCATTTGATCGGTGGAAAGTCACGTATCAGGTGAAAAGGACCACCTCAATCCTCCTCAGAAACCACATTTGGGGCGGGCGTGGCGTAGGCCGAGGCGGCGCCATGCTGGTATACCAATTCGCCGCCGGCCTCCCCCACCGCCCATCCTGCCGCCAGCACGCCGAGGGTCCCGATCGTCGCGACGACCCGACTGGCCTGACCCAGGCGATCGCGACGGAGCCCGAGCGTACTCACCGCCAGGACCGCAATCACCACCACCAGGAAACGATCCGCCGCCTCCTCGTGCTCGTGCAGGGCGGCCTTCGGCACCACCTTTTCCACGCGGTCCTCCTGATCCTCACCCGTTTCCTTGGCCACCAATGCGCTCGCGGCAAGCAGCGCGGTCAATCCGACGACGAGCGCCCAGGGAGCACGCGGGGACACCCCCCGCCGAATCGCCACCAATGCGCCAACCGCAAAGAGGGGGAGCAGGACCGCGAGGGCCATCGGCAGATGGACCACCGCGGGATGGAGCGGATCAGGGATCAAGTCAGCAAACATCGCGTCCTCCAACAATTTTGAGTTCGGCATGGCACCGGGTCCCCGGTCCACGATGCAAGATGGAGCCGCAACCCGAATACACCATCCGACATTTGCCATCCTTGTGGCCCGGGTGGGAACCTCCGACATTTGCCGGATGCCTCAGACCCCTGGCCCCATCGACGATGAATCACCCCTCGCGGGGGCGATCATCGGCCTTCTCACGCTCGTCGCGGTCGGCGGGGTCACCGATCTCGTGCTCGACGACCCCGCTAGCTGGTGGTCAGCGCACGTCCTGCTCGAAGTCGTCATGGTGGTGGCCAGCATGACCATGGCCACCCTCCTGTGGCTGAGGTGGCGCGGCGTCACCACGGAATTGCGTGCGACGCAGGCTACCCTCGCATCACGTCAGGTGGAGCTGGAGTCGTGGCGGGCCAGCTCTGAGGAGGCGCTCCGTTCCTTCGGACAAGCGGTGGCGGCCCAAATGACGCGCTGGGAGCTGACACCGAGCGAGCGAGAAGTTGCGCTGCTGCTACTCCAGGGGCTGGGACACAAGCAGATCGCCGGACAGACCGGCCGCAGTGAGCGGACCGTGCGGCAACACGCCGTCAGCGTCTACAACAAGTCGGGGCAACATGGGAGGGCCGAGTTGGCCGCCTTCTTCCTGACCGGACTTACGCTGCCTGAGGTGGAGCCCCCGACGGAGTAGTTCCAAGACGGGTCGCCGTCCGGTCACCCCCCAAGGCCCACGTCCCAGCCGCCGGCCCCAGCGCCAGCCCAGCCAGTGCCCAACGCCAGCCGACCGCTGCCGCCAAGATCGGCACCAGTTGAATACTCACAATCGTAAGCAAGAACCCGAGTGAGGTCTGCAGCGTCAGCGCGGTGCCGACCGCGTGTGGCGGTGCGACCTCTGTCGCCAGCGCGGAGAATTGGGCAGAGTCCGCGATCACCGCGATGCCCCACGCTCCGAGTGCGAGAACGAGCAGCCACCGGGGAGCGTTAAAGAAGAACGGGCTGAGCGCCGCCAGTGTCCCACTCACCATCATCGCGCCACGCGCGACCGTCCGGCGGCCCCATCGATCGGCGAGCAGTCCCCCGCCGACACACCCCAACGCGCCGAGGGCGATGATCGCGAAAGCGAGGACACCGTGGGAAGCGGACGGCTCACCGCGAGCCACAGCGGCGGCCGTCAGAAATCCCGGGACCCAAGCCCAGAATGCGTAGAGCTCCCACATGTGCCCGAGGTAGCCACCGGTCACGCGGAGGAGAACGGGATCACGGACGACCTGTCCGACGAGCCCCCAACTGAATGGTCGCGCCGGGAAGGCGTTGGGTCCATCACGCCAGATGGTGAGGATCAGGAGTCCCGCCACGGCCGCTGCGACCGATGGCACAAGGATCACCGGCCCGAGCGGCAGCTCCGGAAATCCCTCCAAAAGGTACGGTACCGCCTTCCCGATGGTGAGCGCGCCCACCACCACCCCGATTGCCAATCCGCGGGCGGAGCGAAACCAGGTGGCTGCCATCTTCATCGCCGGTGGATACACCCCGGCGAGTGCCAGGCCCGTCACCGCACGGGAGAGGAGGAGGAGGAGAAACGAAGGCGCCAGAAGTGCAGCGGCATTGGCCAGCGCGGCCGCGAGCGCCGCCACACCGAACAGCACACGACCGGAAACGAGGTCCGCCACGTTGAGCACGGCGATCAGGAGCGTTCCGACGACGAAGCCGAGTTGCACCGCGGAGGTAAGCGACCCGACCTCGCCCTGAGTCAGGGCGAGGTCGAGGGCAAATCGCGGGGCAGCCACACTGCCGGCGAACCACGTGGACATCCCGCCCACGACGGCCAGCGCCAGCACGCCGAGTCGCCACCACCGGCTCGGCGCGCTGTCGGTCAACCGCTGATCGGCACGCCCTTGCCGCCACCGGGGACGCCGAGCTCGGTCATCGCGCGGAGATCCAGCGTCTCTTCCAATTCCTTCCCTTCCAGCACCTTCTTGTCGGTGACCAGCTGTTTCACGGTCTTGCCAGTCGCCAGCGCCTCCTTCGAGAGCTTCGCCGCTTCGGCGTAGCCAATCTTCGGCATCAGCGCCGTCACCAGCGCGGGCGAGCGCTCCAGCCAATGGGCACACATCGCTTCGTCGGCTTCGATGCCACGGACACACTTTTCGTCAAACATCCGGACGGCGTTGGACATGATCTCCATGCCGAAGAGGATGTTGTGCGTGATCACCGGCATCATGACGTTCAGTTCCAGCTCGCCGGCCTTTGCCGCCATCGCCACCGTCGTGTCCAATCCGATCGCCTGGTAGCAGACCTGGTTCACCATCTCGACAATCGACGGATTCACCTTCCCCGGCATGATTGAGGAACCCGGTTGCACCGCGGGGAGGATGATCTCAGCCAGCCCCGTCCGAGGGCCGGACGCCAGCAATCGGATGTCATCCGCGATCTTGCAGAGATCGAGCGTCAACGCGCGGTACGCGCCGCTGAACGTCGCGATGTCCCCCATCGACTGCATCAGCTGGATCCGATCCTCCGACACTTCAAGCGGAAGGCCGGTGAGGGCGCTGAGGCGCTCAACCATCATGGCAGGATACTGCGGTTCGACGTTCAATCCCGTGCCAACGGCGCTGCCGCCGATGTTCATCGGGCGGAGCCATTCTGCCGCCTGCGCCAGCTTGGCCCGATGCCGCGCTACGGTCCGTCCGTACGCCGTGAATTCCTGGCCCAGTCGGATCGGCGTTGCGTCCTGCAGGTGTGTTCGTCCCGACTTCAGAACGTGGTCGAACTGCTCCCCCTTGCCGAGGAACGCGTCGGCCAACCCATCGAGTGCCTGCAACAACTTCGGCAACGCCCGCAACGTGGCGAGGCGCATCGACGTCGGGATGACGTCGTTGGTGGACTGCGCCATGTTGACGTGATCGTTCGGGTGCACCGGGGCGTAGGCCCCGCGCGGGGCACCGAGCAGTTCGTTCGCACGGTTCGCCAATACCTCGTTGACATTCATGTTGTGCGACGTGCCGGCACCTGCCTGATACGGGTCCACGACGAATTGATTCCGGTGCTGACCAGCCAGCACCTCGTCTGCGGCCTGCATGATGGCATCGGCGTACGGGGCTTCCAGTCGTCCGGTCGTCTTGTGGGTGTCGGCGGCCGCGCGCTTGATCAGGACAACGGCTTCGACAAAGCCTGGCAACGGCGCCAAGCCGGAGATCGGAAAGTTTTCGACGGCGCGGAGGGTCTGGATGCCATACAGTGCTTCGGCAGGGACCTGCTTCTCGCCCAGTGGGTCCTTTTCAGTGCGGAAAGTCATCGGAGTGTCGTGTCCTCGTTCGGGGTTCCGGCCCAAGGGCCGCGGGGAACCTATAACCGCTGCGCGGGATCCTGAAGCGTCCCGCCGGCTACCGGGAGCGCAGGAAGGGGTTCTGGCGTCGTTCCCGGCCAATCGTGGTTTCCTCGCCATGGCCTGGAAGGACCCGCGTGTCATCCGGAAGCGAGAGCAGCACGCGCTCGATGCTCTCCATCAACGCGGCCGAATCGCCTCCAGCCAAGTCGGTGCGCCCGATAGAGTCCTCAAAGAGGAGGTCCCCGGAAATCGCCAATCCATGGCCGATGAACGCGACGTGTCCCGGGGCATGACCCGGCGCATGCCGGACCTGGAACGACCACGGTCCGACAGCGACGACGTCACCCTCGGCGAGCTCATATTCTGGCGGCTCGAGCGGCTCCAGCCCGCTCACGCCGAAGAAGCGCCCTTGTTCGGGGAGCGCATCGTACCAGCGTCGGTCATCCGGGTGCAGCGAGACCGCTGCGCCGGTGGCCTCCCGCAGCGCGGTGAGACCGAGCACATGATCAATGTGCGCGTGCGTCAGCCAGATCGCGGAGACGGTGAGATTTAGGGTGTCGAGGGCCGCGAGAATTTCCTCACTCCCCTCCCCCGGATCGACCACAACCGCCTCACGCGACGCCGGATCCCACACCAACCAGCAATTCTCCTGGAAGGCGCTCGTCGTCACCTTCTGCACAGCCGGGCTCGCCGGAATGTTCACGCCGCACCGTTCGACGCGGGTGCCTCGGACTCGAGACCCTCTTCGGCCAGCCACCGTTCCGCTTCAAGCGCTGCCATGCACCCCGTCCCGGCGGAGGTGATCGCCTGCCGATAGTACTCATCCATCACGTCGCCCGCGGCGAAGACCCCGGCAATGTTCGTCGCGGTGCGCCATGGCGTCGGAGTCACGAGGTATCCGCCCGGCGTCGCAGCGAGCTGCCCATCGAGAAACGCCGTGTTGGGCGTATGACCGATCGCGACGAAGAGTCCACCGACCGTCAGCTCACTCGCCGCCCCGGTCACGGTGTCCTTGAGCTTCAGGCCGGTGATTTCGTCGCCACCAAGGACTTCCGTTACGGTGCTATTCCAGAGCACGCGGATCTTCGGATTCTTCAGCGCACGCTCGATCATCACCTTGGACGCGCGGAAGGCATCCCGGCGATGGATGATCACGACCTCGCTCGCGAACTTCGTCAGATAGGTGGCCTCTTCCATCGCCGAATCACCGCCACCGACGACCGCCAACACCTTGTTCCGGAAGAACGGCAAGGCGCCATCGCAGACGGCGCACGCGGACACGCCGCCACCGGACTGGGCGAGCCGCGCCTCGTTTGGCACATCAAGCCAGATCGCGCGCGCACCCGTCGCCACGATGACCGCGTGGGTGGTGATCGGGGCACTCCAACTCGGCCGCAGGACAAAGGGTCGCTGAGAGAAATCGACGGATGCGATGTTCTCGCCAATGACACGCGTGCCGAACCGTTCGGCTTGCGTCTTCATCCGAGCCATCAGCGTCTGCCCGTCAATCCCTTCCTCGAATCCGGGGTAGTTGTCGATGTCGGTCGTCCACATGAGCTGTCCACCGGGGATCATCTCGCGGGAGGGCTCCCCTTCAAAGACGAGCGGATGGAGGTTTGCACGCGCGGCGTAGACTGCAGCGGTCCACGCCGCCGGCCCCGACCCGATGATTACCACGTTCTCCGGCGCTGTCGCCGTGTCTGTTCCGTCAATCACATCCCACTCCAGCCGTCAAATTGGTCACGCGAAGCGATGCGGCTCCGCCCAGACATCCTGTCCTGAAAGATAGGCTCACCCATCCCCTGCAGTGCCCGCCGCAGGCCGCCGCGATTCTGCCCGGAGAATTCCCACCGCCCCATGACACGACGAGACCGAGCCAACCACGAGATCCGCACCATCCGGCGTCTCGGCGAACTGTGCCTGCCAGGCCGCGAAGCCTCGGAACGCGAGCTCCGCCGGGTACATCCCCACCCCATGCACCACGTGGCGGCAGGGAAAGCGTGCGGGGCCTGCGGTCGGCCGCTCACGCCGGAGGGCTTCCGTCCACGTCGTCACCGCGTCGCTCATCTCCCAGGTGCGTGGCGCCGCAATCGCCGGGCAGATGGCCGGCTCAATGCAGTGCGTTGGGCAGAGCCAATCGG
>JAHECN010000104.1:0-3565 GCA_024641735.1 Gemmatimonadota bacterium
GCACAAAGAGCGGGCAGGCCTGCTCCACCACGGTGATGCCGGGGCGGATCTCTTCCAAGGCACGCCGATAGGCGCCGGAGAGGATCGTTCCCGCGGTGCCGATCACGCCGACGGTGCCGCCACGCGTCGCCGCGGCTGCCGCGCGCGCACCCGGCGTGATGACACCAATGACAGGGACGCGGGCCACATCGCGGAGATCATCGAGCGCGTGGGCGGTCGCCGTATTGCATGCCACCACGACGGCCTTGACACCGTGGTCTTCGAGCCACGCCAGGATCTCACGCGCGTACCGTCGAACCGTCGCCGGAGACTTGGAGCCATAGGGGACACGCGCCGTATCCCCGAGGTAGAGCGTGGACTCTCCTGGCAGCACCGCATGGATGGCACGGACGACGGTCAGTCCGCCGATGCCGGAATCGAACACCCCAATCGGTGGCGAGACGGTCATCGGGGGAGCGGCAGCGTGAGGCCGAGACCACGACGACCATCGGGCAATCGTTGCGCGCGCAGTTCGCCCGGGAAATCGAAGAGGTTGGCGGAGACGTAGGCCTCCATTCCCGCGAAGAGATGGTTGACGCCAATGAGAAAGAGCCAGTCTGAGCGCTCGGCGCGTTTGGATTCGAGGCGACCGGATTCGGTGCGC
The DNA here is from genome assembly GCA_024641735.1 of Gemmatimonadota bacterium. Lineage (GTDB taxonomy): Bacteria > Gemmatimonadota > Gemmatimonadetes > Gemmatimonadales > GWC2-71-9 > Palsa-1233. Next base: position 644 of record JAHECN010000104.1, read on the forward strand.
TCCAGATAGCGCATCTCATGGCTTGCCTTGAGCGCCATTCCGACCGCAACCCCCTCAAACGCCAAGAAGAGTCCACCACTCAGCTTGCGATCGAGCGCCGCCTGCCCCCACCCTGGAATCACCAGCGAGCGGAAGAAGTAGCCGAGTGGTGACGGGCGGGAGACGATGGTCTCCGGTGCCGGAGGAGTGTTCGTCTGGGCGCTGACCTGTCCGACGAATCCGGCAGCCAGCAGGAGCAAGAGGCAGAAGCGCATCGTGGAATAGTGACAGGACTTCATCGGTTCCCCAACCCCTCTTCCTTGACGAGCGACCGGCCATACCGCTCCAGGACGCTCGCTCGACCGATCGTCCCGAGCACCCGACCCTCAGGGCCGTCCACGACCGGGAGCGCTGCCACGCCGAGCACGCCGAGGCGCCGGACCACCTCACGGAGATCGATATCGAGGGTGACGGCCTCCGCGGGCCCGCACGCTTCTTCCGCCGTGCGCGCCGCCAATACGGGATCGCGAGAGGCCTCGCCCAACATGCGAGCCGTCAAGACCCCGAGTAAATGTTGTTGTTGGTCCACGACCGGGAAGACGGTCTGATCGGACCAGGCATGACGCTCCACCATGGCGGCCAACGTCGTGTCGCCCGGGACGAGGGCCATCTTCCGGTTGACGGCATCGGCGACCGTGAGTGCCGCGAGCGCGTCGCGATCGAGACCATGCTCCAAGTGGATGCCACGCCGACGCAACCACCCGCTATACAAGTTGTCGCGGCTGACGTGTCGGGCGACCAACACGGCGACAGCGGTGCACACCATCAGCGGCAGCATGATGGCGGAGTCGTCGGTCACCTCGAACACCATCAGGATGCCCGTGATCGGCGCACCGGTGCCCGCGGCGACCATCGCGCCCATCCCGACCAGCGCATAGGCGGCGGGTTGGATCCCCGCATCTGGCAGGAGCGAGGACAGCCCGGCGCCGAACGCGGCCCCAGTGGCCGCCCCGACGTAAAGGGACGGCGTGAAGATGCCGCCTGAGCCACCCCACCCAAGTGTTACCGACGTCGCAAGAATCTTCCCCACCGCCAACAGGCCGAGTGCCCACCACGTCATCGTCATGAATGAATCGAGCGGGATGGACAGGTGACCACGTCCGACCAGCAATCCCCCAGAGGCCGCGACGATCAATCCGACCAACGCGCCACCCGCGAGCGTGCGACGGGCCGAGACGTCGGCGCGACCGGTCCGGAAATAGATCGCGACGAAACCCGCTGCCACCAAGCCGACCAGCACACCGAGCAGTGGATAGGCGAGTAGCACTTCACTCGAGTGACGGTAGGAGTACTCCTCGGGAATCGGGAACGCCGGGTGGTTGCCGAGCAGCGCACGGGAAATGACCGCGGCGACGACACTCGCGACGACGACGACCGGGAAGGCGCCGATGGCCAATCCCCCGAGGACTTCTTCCAAGGCGAAGAAGGCGCCGGCAAGCGGCGCGTTGAACGCCGCGGAGATGGCCGCCGCAGCGCCCGCTCCGACGAGCAGTGTGGTGCGATCCGGACCGAATCGAAAGATGCGTGAGACACTGGAGCCCGCGGCGGCGCCAAGCACGGCCACAGGGCCTTCCGAGCCAACCGACCCACCGCCGCCCAGAGTCACCGCGGAGGCAACCGTCCGCACCACCGCTGGCCGCACGGGAATGCGGCCACCGAGGCGGACAACGCGACGCTGGAGGTCGGGGACGGTCATGCCGTCCTCGCCCGGTGCGAAGCGCCGCATCAGCCACCACGCCGTCAGAAAGGCGATCCCAGTGATGATGGGGCGAGTCAGATAGGGTGCAACGGGTGGAAGCCAGGAGAACGGCCATTCGAAGAAGGCCGCATACGCCAGATCGATCAGTTTGTAGAAGCCCACCACGCCCAACGCACCAACGGCACCGACGGCGACGGCGAAGGCGAGCAAGACCGCATTTTCGGACAGATCGAGTGCGTTGAACCAATCGACAAATTGGTCCCACGCGTTTTCGGCGAGGCGTTGCGGAACGAAAATCAGGCGGCGCGCCCGTCGCGGCAACAGCCGCGCCGCCCACCCCGAACGATCGGGAGCGGTCACGTGCGGATCACGAGCCCCGAACAGCGTCAGGCGCGATGGCGACCAACTCGATCTCCACTCGGACATCCTTGGGCAGACCGGCCACCGCCACGGTACTGCGCGCCGGGCGATGCTCACCGAAGGCAGCGGCATAGACGGCGTTCATCGCGGTGAATTCTGCCATGTCCCGCAGGAACACCGTGGTCTTGATCACGTCGGCGAAAGTCATCCCGGCCGCAGCGAGGACCGCGCGCAGATTCTTGAAAACCTGTTCGCTCTGTTCGGTGATGCCGCCGGCAACCACTTCCATCGTGGCCGGATCAAGTGCGATTTGTCCGGCCGTGTACAGCATGCCGTTGACCACCATGCCCTGCGAATAGGGGCCGATGGCGGCGGGAGCGTCGGGAGTGGCGATGAGATGCATGATGGTCTCGAGTCGTGGGTCGTAGGTCGTAGGTCGTAGGTCGCCAGTCGACGAATCTACTCCTCGTTCGGCCAGAAGAGTCGAAGGGCGTTTGCTGTCGTGACGGTGGCAAGTTCCTCCAACGGGATGCCGCGGACCTCAGCGAGTGTGCGGGCGACTTCCGTGACGAACCCGGGTTCGTTCCGCTTTCCTCGGTATGGCACGGGGGCCAGGTACGGAGCGTCGGTTTCGATCAGGAGCCGCTCGGGAGCGACCGCGCGCATGGTGTCCTGTTGGGTCCAGTTGCGGAATGTCACCATGCCGCTGAAGGAAAAGTACCACCCCTCCTCCAGCCCCGCGTCGCGCAGCACCGACCCACTGGAAAAGGAATGCAGCACGACCGTCGCGGTCGGTTGTTCCCGGAGGATCGCGGCGACATCTG
>JAHECN010000104.1:3665-9286 GCA_024641735.1 Gemmatimonadota bacterium
CCGCTGAAGGAAAAGTACCACCCCTCCTCCAGCCCCGCGTCGCGCAGCACCGACCCACTGGAAAAGGAATGCAGCACGACCGTCGCGGTCGGTTGTTCCCGGAGGATCGCGGCGACATCTGCGTCCGCGTCGCGGGCATGAATGATCACCGGGAGCCCCACGGACACGGCGCGTGCCAGCTGCTCCGAGAAGGCAACACGCTGGACGTCGCGAGGCGAAAGATCGTAGTGGTAGTCGAGCCCCATTTCTCCCGCGGCACGAACCAGCGGGTGCCCCCACACCTCTGCCAGCCGACCCGCGAGTGCCGGACCCCAGTGGGCGGCGTCGTGGGGATGGCACCCGGTCGCGACGGCGAGTCCCGGGTACGCAACAGCCCAGCCGAGGGTGTCCTCGAGCTGGGCGGTCACGGATTCAATCACCAGGGCCCGCGTGACCCCAGCGGCGTGCATGCGCTCCACTGTAGCCTCGCGGTCCGCAGCAAAGGCCGCGTCCGCGAGATGGCAGTGGGTATCGATCACGTTCAGGCCGAGGGGACGGCCCCGCCCCGCGAACCGACCACATTGCCCTTCAACTTGACACCGCGGCCGTCCACACCTGGCCACTTGTTCTCGATGATCAGCAGCACTGGCGCCGCAATGAAGATCGAGGAGAAGGTGCCGGTGAAGACACCGAACGCCATCACGAGGGCGAACGGACGGATCACTTCGCCACCAAAGACCGCCAACGCCGTCAGTGTCGCCAGCGTGGTGGTGTGCGTCAGCACGGAGCGCGGCAAGGTCTCATTGATCGACAGGTTCAACACCTGCACCAACTGATTCCGCCGGAACTTGTGCAGGTTTTCACGCACCCGGTCGAAGATGATGATGGTGTCGTTCAAGGAGTAGCCGACCATGGAGAGCACGGCGGCCACCACGACCAGCGACACTTCGATCCGCATGATGGCGATGAAGCAGACGGTCAGGATGATGTCGTGGGCCGTGGCGATGACGGCCGCGAGTCCGAAGCGCCACTCGAACCGGTACGCCAAGTAGGCCAAGACGGCAAAGAAGGAAAGCAGAATCGCCGAGAGAGCCTGCGTCCGAAGTTCACCACCGACCTTCGGGCCAACGGCCGCGGAGGAGCCTGGGGTGAACGCACCGGCTCCCGCGACCTGTTCAATCGCGGCGTAGACGGCCTTGGCCGTCGCCTCGGTGTTGTCCGCGTCGGTACCCGCGATCGCGGTCCGCGCACGCACGACGTACTCGTTCTCCTTCCCGAAGCGCTGAATTTCAGCGCCAGTGACCCCGGCCCCTTCGAGACCCTTGCGGAGCGCCTCGACGTCGATGGCCTGGGTAGTCGTGAACTGGACCAGAGTACCGCCGGTAAACTCGATCGACTGCGTGACCCCGCGCACTGCGAGCGAGATCAGGCCGATGACGAGCAGGGCGATGGTCCAAGTGAACGCCTTCTTTCGGAAAGCGATGAAGTCGTAGCTGGCGTTTGCAAAAAGTCGGATCATGGTCAGATGCTCAGCGTGGTGGCGGCGGGCTTCCGCTCAAGCCAGACGAGGAAGAATGTCTTGGTGACGAAAATCGCGGTGATCATCGAGGCGATGATGCCCATGATGAGCGTGACAGCGAAGCCCTTGACTGGCCCCGTACCGAACTGGAAGAGGAACGCAGCGGTCAGCACCGTGGACACGTTCGAGTCCACGATGGCCGACATGGCGTGCTGGAAGCCTTCCTGCACCGCCACGCGCACGGTTCGCCCGGCGATCAATTCCTCGCGAATGCGCTCGAAGATCAGCACGTTCGCGTCGACCGCGATGCCGATCGAGAGGACGATACCGGCGAGGCCGGGCAGCGTCAGCGTGGCATCAATGGCCGAGAGCCCCGCTAGCGTGAAGAGGATGTAGAGCGAGAGCGCCAGCACGGCCAGTGCCCCCGACATCCGGTAGTACCCGATCATGATCAGAATCACGAGCGCCGTGCCGACCAGCCCTGCCGTGATGCCGCCGCGAATTGAGTCCTCACCCAGCGACGCACCGACCTGACCCTGCTCGACGATCTTGAGCGAGAACGGCAGGGCACCGGCCTTGAGCGTCAGCGCGAGGTCCTGCGCCTCAACAATCGTCCGCCCCGAGAGCTCGATCTGTCCGCGGCGATCGATCCGGCTCTGAATGACCGGCGGCGCCCCTTGGACGTAGCCGTCGAGGACGATCGCCATGAAGTCGCCGACGCGACGCCCCGTCTCCTGCCCGAAGCGCCGTCCACCGGCGCGATCGAGATCGAAGACCACGATCGGGCGATTCGTCATCGGGTCGATCTGCGCGTTCGCATCGACCAGCGACGTCCCCGTGACGATCGGCTTGACCTCAAGGGCATAGAGCATGCGCATCGATTCCAAGCCGCCCGTGGCGGACTGATCCCACTTCACTTCGATCCCGCGCGGCATCAGGCGCCGAATCTCCGGCAGCCGCAGCATCGAGTCGACGCGGAGATAGGACGATTCCGAGACGACGAACGCGCCGGGCGTCGTGATGCCGAGCGTGGTGGCCGGCTGGATCAACGCCGCGAGGATCGGTCCCGACTTGGTGGCGGCGGAGTCGGCAGCCGTGCTGTCACCGGCGGCCTTGGCGGAATCTCCTCCGAGCAGCGCGTCGATCCCGGTCGTGGCCGTCGGCGCATTGCCGCTCGGCTTGACGCCGAGCTGCGCGAGCGCGCGGTCCATCGACGGGATCACGTTCTCGAAGGCGCCGGTCTTGTCGGTCATCCGGAATTCGAGGAAGGCATTCTGCTGCACGATGGCCTTGGCGCGCTCGGGATCCTTGATCCCCGCGAGCTCCACCACGATGCGGTCGGTGCCGACCTTCTGGATGACCGGCTCGGTGACACCGAACTCATCGATCCGCTTCCGCAGGACCGTGAGGGCGAGGTCGATGTCGCGACTCACGTCGGACGACACGCGCTCCGACTGGTCGAGCTCGAGGCCCAGGTGCATTCCTCCCTGCAGGTCGAGGCCGCGCTTGAGCGGCACGCGCCGTGTCTGCACGTCCTGCATGATGCCATTGGCATCACGCTCGCGCAGGTTCACGGTCCGCGGGAGGAGCGAGATGATCGAGCCGAGCACGAGCACGGCGATCAGAATCATACGGTTGCGAATAGATGCGAACATCGTCACTCGGACGCCCGTACGGGCGCTTCAAGGTCCGGGTGCGCCACGGCCAGCATGGTCCGGGCGCGGTGCTGATCTTCCTCCAACTGTGCCTGGAGGTGTGCCGCGTCATCGAAGCGGCGGATATCACGGAGAGCTGCCACCCATTGGATGGTGACTCGCCGATCGTACAGGTTCCCCTCGAATTCGAAGAGGTGAACCTCCAGGGCCCGCCGCCCATCCGAAAAGGTCGGACGATGGCCCTGGTTCATCATGCCGCCGAACCGTCCGGCGGGTGTATCCACAACGACGGCATACACGCCGTCGGGAGGGAGCAATTTGCGCGGTGGGGCTGCAAGGTTGATCGTCGGGTACCCGATCGTTCGACCCCGCTGTTCCCCTCGTTCCACCACGCCATCCACCGCGTACGGCCGCCCGAGCATCTTCGCCGCCGCTTCGAGGTCACCGCCGGCGATCGCACGCCGAATCACACTACTCGAGACAGCGACGCCACCCGGCAAGGCGACCTGATCCACGACATCCACGGGAATGCCTCGCTCCCGGCCAAGCTCCTGCAACGTGGTGACATCGCCTTGCCGGCCACGGCCGAAGCCATGATCGTGACCAATCACCAGTTCGCGCAAGTCACAGGTTGGCCGCAACACCTCATCCAGAAACTGCGTGGGCGACAGCGCGGCCATCGCGCGATCGAACCGCAGTACTACGACCTGATCGAGCGCGCTCGTGGCCAAGACCGCGAGGCGTTCTTCGGCGGTGGTCAATCGCGACGGCGCCGCCGCCGGATTCACGACCTCCAGCGGATGGGGCTCGAACGTCACCAGGACGCTCCGACGCCCACTCAACGCCGCACGGCGCGTGATCTCATCCAACACCGCACGGTGACCCAAATGGACGCCATCAAAGGTCCCGACCGTCACCACACTGCCATCCCGCGTCACGCGGCAGGCTCCAACACGACTTCGGGTTGCCACATGCCATCGACCCCCGCCGCAACCGCCACCAGCGTCCCATCGTCGCTGATCAAGGCACCATAGCCGTCGGCCAGTTCCTGTTGCGGAATTGCGCGACCGAAGCCGAGCAGTCGACGCTCCTCGGCGGCCACGGCAATTCGGCGCATGCCACCCACCATCTCCGCGGGCGGGCGAACGACCTCGCGGGTCACGGCTTCGGGGCTCACGGCATCGGTGACCTGCCAGCTCCCGATCGCGGTGCGGCGCAACGCTTCGCAGTGCGACGGCAACCCCAGTCGCTCCCCAAGATCCGTTGCCACACTCCGCAAGTAGGTCCCGCGTCCCACCGTCGCGGTCAGCACGAGTCGCGGCGGCGTCCACGCCCCGAGGAGGATCTCATGGATCATCACCTCGACTGGCGGCAACTCGACCCGCTCTCCCGCTCGTGCCAAGGCATAGGCACGCTTTCCCCCGACATGCTTCGCCGAGTAGGCCGGCGGCACCTGCAACTGCCGGCCAACCATCGCGCTGATGGCGGACTCGAGCTCGTGCCTAGTGGGCCATGCGTTGGGCACTGCCTCGGCGGTGACCGTTCCGGTCGGGTCTCCTGTGTCCGTGGCGACGCCGAAGCGCACGACGGCCTCGTAGACCTTCTGTTCCGCCTCGACGAAGCGCGCCAACCGGGTCGCGCGTCCCACCAGGACGACCAACAGTCCAGAGGCGAAGGGGTCCAGAGTTCCCGCATGCCCGACCGCACGCATTCCCAACTGCCGACGAACCACCGCCACCACATCGTGCGAGGTCCAGCCGACGGGCTTGTCAATGAGCAACCCCCCGTTCAGGAGGCCTCCTCCTCGTTCTTCAATCCGGCCAACAACCGGTCAATCTGCTGCGCATGCTCCAACCCGCGATCGAGCACAAAATGCAACTCCGGTGTGATCCGTGTGGTCAGTGCTTTGGCCACAATCCCTCGGAGAAACCCCGACGCCGACTTGAGCCCCTCGACCGCCGCCTCGCGCTCCTCCGGCTCACCATGCGGTGCGACCCGCACGGTCGCATGGGAGAGGTCGCGCGTGATCTCGACGGAACTCAACGTCACCATCCCGACCCGAGGATCGCGGACTTCGCCCCGCAACAACGCCTCGGCAAGCACCGCACGGATGGTCTCCGCCACTTGTTCTGGGCGCCGTGAATTCCCCTTCCCTGCCATGACTAATCCTGCGCGGCGGAGGCGGCCAAGGTACGCTTGACCTCTTCCGTCCGGAACGCCTCGATCCGGTCACCGACCTTGATGTCGTTGAAGTTCTCGATGCCGATGCCGCACTCGAGGCCTTCGCGCACTTCCTTGGCGTCATCCTTGAATCGCTTGAGCGACGACAACGCGCCGGTGTAGACGATGACACCATCGCGCACGACGCGCGCGAGTGCCGTCTTCGGAATCACGCCGCTGCGGACCATCGAACCCGCGATGGTGCCGACGCGACTCACCTTGAAGACTTCCATCACTTCGGCTTCCCC
>JAHECN010000243.1 GCA_024641735.1 Gemmatimonadota bacterium
TCCGGAATCAATGCGGCCAGTGCATCGCCATCGATGTTCGGTGGGAACGGAAACTCGAGGAAGATCGCGTCGTGGGGACCGTCGGCCAGCAGAAATGCAAACGCCCGCTTTGCGGCATCCGTGTCCATTCCCGACGGAAGAATGAGCGGCACCACTTCAACCCCTGCGGCGGCACCGGCGCGGACCTTTCGGTCCGCCCACGGCGGCGTGCCCTCGGCGTCCGGAAAGGCCAGCAAGCCAAGCCGTGGCCGGCGGCCGAGGCGTTTGGTGACCGCTGCGGCCCGCGCGGCAAGTTCCGGGGCGCGGGCATGGGCTAGTCGGCGGCCATCGAGGATGATGGGGCCGAGGCCGGGGTTTCCGGGTTCCACATCCGTCATCGCACCATGCTCCACGTATTCTCCCGCCTCATCGTTCGCCCTGGACAGCTTCGCTCCACATTCGAATCCTAACATTACCGCTCGTCATCAGGGCGCGTGGACGGCCTCTGCACCTCCCGACTGGCACGCCACCTGGCCGCGCCGCCAGATCAGATAGATCGCCGGGATCACGACCAGAGTCAGAATGGTCGAGCTGATCATCCCGCCCACCATCGGCGCCGCGATCCGCTTCATGACATCAGCTCCAGTGCCCGTGCTCCAGAGGATCGGAGCGAGCCCGAGGGTGGTGGCCACGACCGTCATCATCTTCGGCCGCAACCGATCCACGGCCCCTTCCTGCACCGCGGCCGCCACATCGGTGCCGTTTCGCATTCGTCCCTCGACGCCAGCGCGATGGAACGCCTCGTCCAGATAGATCAACATCACGACGCCGGTTTCCGCCGCCACGCCCGCAAGGGCAATGAAGCCAACCCATACGGCGACGCTGGTGTTGTATCCCGCGAACCAGAGATACCAGACTCCGCCTACCAAGGCGAACGGCACCGACAGCATCACCATCAACGATTCCGTCACACCGCGGAAGTTGAGATAGAGCAAGAGGAAGATGATGCCGAGCGTCAACGGCACCACCACCTTCAAGCTCTCCCCAACGCGCTGCATGAACTCGTACTGACCACTCCACTGCAGTGTGTATCCCGCAGGGAGCGTGAGACCAGTGCCCACGGCTTGCTGCGCGGCACGCACGTAGCCACCGACATCCGAGCCGTCGATGTCGATGAAGACCGTGGTGACCGGGAAGGCGTTTTCCGTCTTCACGGCCATCGGCCCCTGATGCACGGCCACCGAGGCCACCTGTCCGAGCGGAATCTGAGCCCCACTCATAGTTGGCAATATTACTTCGCGGAGCTTCTGGACGTCGTCGCGCAGTTCCCGCGGATAGCGGACGTTCACGGTGTAGCGCTCGCGTCCCTCCACCGTACTGGCCGCATCGACACCTCCCACCGTGGCCATGATGGCGTCATGGATTTCCCCCACGTTCAGCCCGTAGCGCGCCGCCTCGGCGCGATTGATGTCGATGTCGACGTAGTACCCCGAGACGCCGCGCTCCGCGAAGGCGCTTCGCGTCCCCGGCACACCCTGAATGATCTGTTCGACGCGCTCGCCGAGCATTTGCAGGGTGTCCAGATCCGGACCAAAGATCTTCACGCCCACGGCCGTCCGGATCCCGGTGGCGAGCATATCGATCCGTCCCTTGATCGGCATCGTCCAGGCATTGGTGACGCCGGGCAGGCGGACCGCCGTGTCCATCTGGGCCAGCAGGCCGTCATAGGTCAGCCCAGAACGCCACTCCGATTCCGGTTTCAGCGTGATGGTCGTCTCGTACATGTCAAGCGGTGCCGGGTCGGTCGCAGTGTTGGCGCGACCGACCTTGCCGAGCACACGCTCGACCTCCGGGAAGGCGGCGAGGATGCTGTCCTGCTTCCGCATGATCTCGTTCGCCTGCGCGATCGACACCCCGGGCACCGTCGTCGGCATGAAGAGCACGGAGCCTTCGTGCAACACGGGCATGAATTCGCTGCCCAGCTGACGCCAAGGCCAGATCGTCGCTCCGAGAATCAACAGGCTCCCGAGCACAATCGCCCATGGACGCCGCAATGTGAAGGCGATGATCGGCCGGTATCCCGCCTGAAGGGCCCTGTTCAGTGGGTTGTCGCGTTCCGGGCGAATCTTCCCCCGAATCAGGTACCCCATGAGGACCGGGACAAGCGTGACCGAGAGGAAGGCCGCCGCACCCATCGCGAAGGTCTTCGTGAAGGCGAGCGGCTTGAAGAGCCGCCCCTCCTGCGCCGTGAGCGAGAAGACCGGGAGGAAGGAGACCATGATGATCAGCAACGAGTAGAACAACGGTGGCCCGACCTGCCGGGCACTCTCGAGCGCGATCTGCCAGCGTGACGTCTCTGGCGCGGCGCGTTCGAGGTGTTTGTGCATGTTCTCGACCATCACCACCGAGCCATCGACCATCACGCCGATCGCGATCGCGATGCCGCCGAGACTCATGATGTTGGCGCTGATCCCGAGGAGCCGCATCACAAGGAATGACACCAGGATTCCGACCGGCAGCACGACGATCGCCACCAGCGCGGAA
>JAHECN010000244.1 GCA_024641735.1 Gemmatimonadota bacterium
CCCGAGGATCTCACGGGCAAGCACGCCTGCAAGGCAGACCTGCAGCGTCGCTTCGGACTCCCTGACAACCCCTTCGTCCCCGTGGTCGCACTGGCCGGACGGATGGTGACGCAGAAAGGGCTGGAAATTGTCGTGCGGAATCATGCACTCTTCCACCTCAACGCCCAGTTCATCTTTCTCGGCAGTGGTGAAGCCCGCTTCGAAGAGGCGCTCGCGCAATTGCGCGCGGCGATGCCCCACCGGATCGGCGTGGAAACAAAGTTCGCGGACGACCTCGAGCATCTGCTAATGGCCGGGGCGGACATCTTCCTGATGCCCTCGCAGTACGAACCCTGCGGATTGACGCAAATGCGTGCGCAGCGCTACGGAACCATCCCGGTCGCGCGTCGCGTCGGCGGATTGGCGGATACCATTGACGATGGCGTCACCGGCTTCCTCTTCGACGCCTTCGAGGATCGTGCCTTGGTGGGCGCCATGTGGCGCGCCCTCACCGAATTGCGGGTACCGGCAGCGTGGCAGGAGATGCAGCGTGAGGCGATGGCGCGTGACTTCGGATGGGATCGGGTCGCGGAGAAGTATCTTGAGATCTACACCAATGCGATTCATCATCGCGCGGACATGCTGAGATGAGCCTGGGCTTCGTCCTGACGCTGCACAGTCACCTCCCGTGGGTACTCCACCACGGGCGTTGGCCGCATGGATCCGATTGGCTCTGTGAAGCCGCACTCGACACCTATTTGCCGTTGGTGGCCGCCCTTCGCCGACTCGAGGCGGAAGGGATTGCCACGCCGATTACGCTCGGTGTGACGCCCATCCTCGCCGCTCAGCTGGCGCATCCGTCGTTCCGCGAGGAACTCGACGCCTACTTCGCGCATCGACTCGAGACACTGCACGATGCCCCGGCCTCACTGCGCGAGACCGGGGACACGGAGCTCCTGCCGGCGATCCCCTGGTGGCAGCAGCACGTCCGGTCGCTACGCGATCTCTGGAAGGAGCTGGATGGGGACCTGATCGCGGAGTTCCGCCGCCACGCGCAGGCTGGGCGCCTCGAATTGATCTCCTCCGCGGCGACCCATGGATTTCTTCCGCTCCTCGGACGCGACGAGAGCATTCGCCTCCAGCTCCTGGTTGGGCGCGCCGAGCACGCGCGCCACTTTGGCGAACTGCCGCACGGCTGCTGGGTCCCCGAGTGTGCCTATCGGCCGCGTGGCCCGTGGCAGCCACTTCCGGCAGCCCAGGCCGTGGCGGACCGTCGCGGGATCGAGGACCACCTGCGCCATGCCGGGTTCCGATGGTTCTTCGTGGATGCGCACCTCGCCGAAGCCGGCGAAGCGTCCGACCTCTACGGACTGGATGCCTCGCCAACGAGGCCCGGTGGTGCACGCTCACCCTACCGCGCCTATCAATTGGGCCAGCAGAAGCGTGGTCGTCCCCTGCACGTGCTGGTGCGCGACCCACGCGCGACCGCACAAGTCTGGAGCCGACACGGCGGCTATCCCGGCGACGGTCGCTACCTGGAGTTCCACAAGATCCGCTACCCCGGCGGACTGAAACTCTGGGCCGTGACCGACACGAAGGCAGACCTGGGCGACAAAACCCCGTATCAGCCGGAGGCCGCCAGCGTAGCGGTCACCGCCCATGCCGAACACTTCACGGCTCTGCTCGAGAGCATCGATGACGCTGCGCAGGTGGGCGACGTCGCGATCGTGGCTCCCTTCGACACGGAGCTGTTCGGACATTGGTGGTTCGAAGGCGTGGACTTCATCGAGACACTGTTCGGTGACCTCGCCGCGCACGCACGCGTTCGACCGATGACCGCGGGGCAACATCTTGCCACCTCCCCACCGACGACCGCGATCAAGTTGGCACAGGGATCCTGGGGCGCCAACGGTGATTTCTCGATGTGGCTCAACGACGAGACCGCGTGGACGTGGGAGCGTCTCTGGCCACTGGAGGATCGGTTCTGGAATGCCGTCCCCGAGGCCTTGGAGCACATTGCCTTGCTGCCAGTGCTGGAGCAGGCGGCTAGAGAACTCCTCTTGGCACAATCCTCCGACTGGCAATTCATCATCAGCACCGGCGCGGCAGGCGACTACGCCACCAAGCGTTTTGTCGAGCACTGCGATGCGCTGGAGCAATTGCTCGCGGCCTTGGAGCACCCGGAGCGTGACAGCAGCTGGGCGCGTGCGCATGCCGCGACGCTCGAACGCATCGACGGCCCCTTCCCCGAATTGATCGGCGCGATCGCGGCCGCCTCGGACGTCGTTGCCCCGTGAGCGCATCGGTACGACAGCTCGTCTTGCATGGCCATTTCTATCAGCCGCCTCGCACCGACCCCTGGTTGGAGTTGGTGCCGCGTGAACTCTCGGCGACCCCGGACCACGACTGGAACGTCCGCATCACGCGGGAGTGCTACGCGCCGCTGACCCGCGGACGCGTGCGCGATGCCCAGGGCAGACTCCGCCGAGTCCTGAACGCCTACGCATGGTGTTCCTTCGATATCGGCCCGACGCTTTT
>JAHECN010000245.1 GCA_024641735.1 Gemmatimonadota bacterium
TCATACTTCAGGATGGGAATTCCCTCGAGCTCGCCATCGAAGTCCTTGGCGTCAATCGCCTTGATCATCTTGCTGAACGAATGCACCGGAATCACCGCGGCGAGCTTGCCACCGCCAACGATCCACTCCCCCGTCGGATCGATATCGACGCCATGCGGAGACTTCGGCGTGGGCAGGAAGTAGACACTGCCCGGACACGCGGTCGGCAGCAACATCTTCACCGATGTCATGAGCTCGCTCTTGGCGATCCGAGTCTTCGGGTCCACGGTGTTGTGGCGGTACTTCGCCGGTGCCGACGCGGCCTTGCCATCCGCCACGCACTTTTCGGCCAGCTTCCAGTTCACCGCCGCGATGTAGTCCTTGTCGTTCTTCGAGGCGTTCAATTCGAGCTTGGTGTAGGCCTGCTCCGAGTTGTAGGACGTGAAGAAGAACCATCCTTCGGACTTCGCCTTGCCGGCGCGGCCGAGGTCGTAGTTGTAGCCCGGCATCAGGATCTGGAAGGCGATGTCCATCTTTCCAGGTTCATCCGCCTTCACGAACGAGAGCGAGCCCTTGAAATTCTGCTTGTAGGTCTCGATCGGCACGTCCTTGTTCGGGACCGGCAGCGAGAATCGAATCGCCGAGACGACGTACTCGGAGTTCGCCGTCACGAACGGGGAGGCGTGCCCACCCGCCGCATTGGGAATCTCCAGAATTTCGTCGGTCTCGAAGGTGGTCAGATCGAGCCGCGCGATCCGGGGGGTATTGTTGCCGTTCACAAACAACCACCGGCCGTCCGGCATCCCCGCGGTCTTGGAGAGCTGCGGATGGTGCGTGTCATCCCACGGCACGAAGCCGTAGGAGGTCTCCAGCATCGCCTTCGACTCCTCGGTGTAGCCGTAGCCAGTCTCGGGGAATTGCGAGAAGACCGGGATCGTCTTCAAGAGACGACCCGATGGAAGGCCATACACGGTCATCTGACCGCTGAATCCGCCCGACATGAACGAATAGAACTCGTCGTGCTCGCCCGGGGCGACGTAGACGCGCCGCGCGGCGTCACCGCTCACGAGATCGCCTGCCGGTTTGGGGGCGCCACATCCCATCGCCATCAATGCGACGGCGCTGAGCAAGGTGGCCTGACAAATAGTGCGATGGGACATGCCCGCCTCATACGATGGGGCCCCGGAGGGCCGGTCAGGTGCCATCCCGCACTCGCGGTGGCACAGAGGGAGAATCGTCGGGGGCAGGGGGGGGCGCCGTGACGGTTGTCACAGGGCGGAATAAGGGGTGAGGGGTGAGGGGGAACAGGGAACAGGGAACGGGACAGCAGCACCAACGACCTTACGACCTTTACGACAGGGGGCGACGCCTGCGTCGCCCCTACGACTTACGACTTACGACCTACGACCTACGACTCACGACTCACCTCTCGCCCAATCCGCATTCGCGGCCGCAGCGCCAGCAGCCCGAAGCACAGCCCAGCGACCTGCAGGACACCGCCCCCGACCGTGAGCCAGCGCCACACCATCGCTCCGCTCGAGGCCCGGGCGATTTCACCAACGGCACGTGCCGCGGTGCCCAGTGTGAGACACCACCACGCCGCCTCCCCGTGCCACGCCTTGGGGCGGGGGTCGTCCCGCAGAGGACGGGGGAAGAGCCAGAGCGCCACGCCCAGGATCGTGGGCATCACGGCACCGACCAGCAGGAGATGGGCGTGCGCACTCGCGAGATGCGGCGCCGGCCATTGGCCACCCAACTCGCGACCGATCAGCAACCAGAGCCCGAGTGCGATGCCGCCTGCCAGAAAGGAGGCTGCCGAAAAGAGGAAGCGTCGCGTGAGGGCTGACACCCCCTACGACCCGGTCGGCCGATCCATCACCGGCATCGGGCGGACCGGCGGGAGGCGACTCGGGAGCATGGCCGCCCGCCGGAGCGTCTGCCAGAGATTCCAGGCCAAGGCGTACGCGCCGAGCGCGGAGAGCACACCCCCAAGCCCGAGCAGTCGCGTGGCATGCATCAGATTGTGCGCGCGGCCCACAAAGCCGCAGACCAGGACGATCAAGCCGATGTTGGCCAGCCAGAGGTGCGCAGCAGCGAGCTTCGCGGAGTAGAGTGGCGTTGAGGCGAAGCGCGGAAAGACATGGTAGGCGACGCCTGAGATCATCATGGTCACGAAGCCCAACAGCAGCATGTGCACATGGGCCGGCCGATACCGAACCCACTCCGGGACGATGGCCATCCCCACGCCGAGTGTGACGCCAAGCGTCAACCAGCAGAGGGACGCCTTGAGAAAGCGGATGACAGAGGCGTCCATCAGCAGCAGTCGCAGCAGGCAGTGACCATCGTGACGTGCACTTGCATCGGCTCCGTCGGTGCCTCAAGCGCATGCAGCATCTTGCGTTCAATGCGCACCACATCGCCCTCGCGCAGTTGCTGGGGCCCATCCTCACCGAGCCGAATCACGCCATTCCCCTTGGTGACCGTGATCACGACGCGTGCACTGTTCTGGTGTGCCGGGAGAACCTGGCCGAC
>JAHECN010000105.1 GCA_024641735.1 Gemmatimonadota bacterium
GTAGACACGCTTCATCCGCAGCCCTCAGCTTCCCGGGCGAACCGAGATGCCGATGGTGACATGCCATCCGGTCTCGGAATAGGCACTTCCCTGTGTGCGCTTCATCCGCTCGAGGGCGACATCGATGCCCCCAAGGTCGCGCGCGAAGCGAATGCCGCTGCCGATCGACACGCCGATCTCCTTCGGTTGCCCGGAGGTATCGAGCAAGAAGGGGAGCTCGGCATAGCGAATGCCGACACGGATTGGCTTGTTCTCGGGCCGCCGCACGTTTCGGAAGTACTCGATGCCGCCAGAGAATTCCTTGGTGTCACGCGCACCAACCGCACCCGCCCCGACGAGTCCCGCGTTGGCGCGCGACCAATTCCGCATCGTCGCCTGTCCAGCCACGTCAATCGCCTGGGCAAGGTGGAGTCGAAGCCCGCCGCTGATCGTCATCGGCATGGAGACGTCGGCGGTCGGAGTGGAGTCGCGCTCAATCTTCAGCGTCCCATAGCGTCGGACCGAGGCCGCGAGGTCAATCCGCGGTGTCGGGCGCAACAGGACACCACCGGAAAATCCCACCGTGTGGTACGACAGCTCGGCAGTCTCTTCCAACGCCGCGTAGTCTGGATCCCCCCACACGCGCCGCGTGGCCATCCGGTTTGAGCCCGTGAGGAAGTGAATGCCGCCACCGATAATGAAGCGCGGCGAGATAGCGTATGCCGTTGCCACACGCAGATCGGCGATCCCACCGCGGGACGTCAGCGTGTCCGTGACACTGATTGGGGCGCCACGCGGTGAATCGACACCGGTGGAGATGAGCTGAAAGTCCCGATCCGCGAACAACGAATACGACACGCCGAGCACGAAGCGGGAGTTCGGGACTGGACCGGCCACCAGCGTCTGCGGGAACCGCGAGTTCTGTCCCGACGAGGAGCCTGACGGATTGGTCGAGGTCCGGTAGGCGTTCGTCATCGTGAAGACAGTCGTGGTGGCACTCAGGGTCGCAAGGCTGGCCGGATTCTGGCTCGAATGCCCATCAAAGAGGCCGAGGGCACCGCCGGTAGCCAAGGTCCGCGCCGAGGCGGAGCGACCCGGCAGCCCGAGGCCGCGAACCCCAAACTGGGACGACTGGGCCTCGAGCGACGGAGAGAAGCCAGCGGCAGAAGCAAGCAGCACGATCAGAATGCGGCGTTTCATCAGAAGCCCTCGAAGGCGAAGCCGCGCCGGAACGTGATGCGGAGTCTCGGAATCCCGGTGGCCGAGCGGGTCGACCGGAAGGCCGGAGCGATGAACGTCCCGCCTTCTTCGCCGAGCTGCAACCGGATGATCGGCGGGAGCCCGTTTACCCCTTGCCAGAGGCGCACCAACGAGGCGACCTCCGCCGAGATGCTGGTCAGCCCGGGGAGCAGGAACGCTCCCTCAAAGACATCGGTCGTAACCGGGGACTTGGGTCCGAGCGAGGTGAGCACAGGACGCATGATGAGCGTGGACGTGTCGGCCGGAATCCCGAAGAGCGGGGAGTCCAGCGTCAGCTCCAGCGTGGCCCGGATGATGGTCGCGGAATCCTTGAGCGACGGCGGGAGCGTGAACCGGACAAAGCTTCGGGCAACCGGGGAGCCGCCAACGGCCAGCAAGTCCGCGGAAGGAGGCGACGACTGCGCAGTCCGGATGGTGGAATTCCGCTCCGTGACACGGGTGAGCAACTGCTTGCGGAGGATCGTGTCGGTGACCGCCGTTGCGGTCGTGTACCAGGTCACGAGTGCACCCTGAACTCCCGACGCCGCAGTTCCGATCCGAACTCCGGTGGGACCATCGGAACGCACTCGGATACCGATCGCCAATCGGGTCGAATCACTTGGCACAAAGCTGAGCTTGGCGAGTTCCGCGCCGGTGAACAACGCCGCGAGTGTGCCTCTACGCAGCGTCGGGGGAAGGCTGAACTCCTGCAACAAATTGCCGGGGGTCATTGCCGCATCGACCTGCGCCACCGTCGACATCGAATCAATGGACAGCGGGAGGCGATACATCTCCAGGACCGTGTTCGTCGCCGTCGTGTCGTGGTTCTGGAGGGAGATCGAGATGACGGCCGAGTCCACCCTCAGCGCACGGGAGGTATCGGCAATGATGGCTGAATCACCACGTGAGACGAAGCGGATAATGCCACGTGAATTGCCGTAGGCACCGCCATTCCCAATCAGCAGCGACAGTAGTTCGTTGTTGGCGACGTAGCCCGCGTAGGAGGAATCCAGACCAATCGTGGCCGTGATGACCGTATCAATGAAGACCGCCGAGCCGCCTGGGCAGAGGGCGGGGCAATCTGCCGGGGACGTCAGCTTTTCGGTGCACGCCGTCACACCCAACACGGCCGCCGCCAGGAGAAGGCTGCGGCGCATCATGTGAGTGCGTCTCCGGTAAATGCATCAGGCAACAGGTCGCGAATGGTCCACTCCTTGGTCTCTGATCCAGCACAACTGAGGATGCGCAATTCGGGCGCAAATTCTGCGAGCACTTGTCGGCACGCACCACACGGTGCCACCGGCTCGGCGGCGTCGCTCACCAGCACCAGCTGGGTGAACCGTCGACTCCCGGCGGCAACGGCGGTGGCGATGGCGGTCCGTTCCGCGCAGATCGTCAACCCGTAGGACGCGTTCTCCACATTGCAGCCAACGACGATATCGCCCTCGTCGGTCTCCAACGCGGCACCCACCCGAAAACCGGAATAGGGAGCATACGCCCGTTCCATCACCGCTTCGGCAGCTGCCCGCAGGGTCGTCAGTGGCTCCACACACGCTCCAGAAAGGACGTACCAGCCACCAGCGGCCGCACGCCGAGAAACTCGGCGATAGTCTGGCCGATATCGGCAAAGGTGTCCAACTCCCCCAATGCCACCGGCCGGACCCGAGGACCGACCACAATCACCGGCACGCACTCCCTGGAATGGTCCGTCGAGGGAGTCGTCGGGTCATTGCCATGGTCGGCGGTGAAGATAATCAGGTCGTCCTCCCGAACCTGCCTCAGCAGGCGGGGAATCCACCGATCCAACTCGGCCAACCCGCCCGCAAAGCCCGCCACATCGTTGCGGTGGCCCCAACTTTGGTCAAACTCGATCACGTTGGCGAAGAGGAAGCCGCGGTGCATCGCTTGAAGTCCCCCTTCGATCAATGCGTAGGCATCGGCATTCGTCGCAGTGTGGATCGAGCGGACTCCCCGTCCGGCGAAGAGATCGTCCACCTTTCCCACCCCGACGACCGGCACAAAAGCGTCCCCCAGCCGATCCAGCAGCGTTGGCCCAATCGGCTCCCGGGAGAAGTCCTTCCGGTGTGAAGTCCGTGCCCAGGCACCCGGCGTCCCGACGAAGGGCCGGGCAATGACCCGAGACACGCCGTGTTCGCCAACCAGCAATTCGCGGGCGATCTGGCAGGCGGCGTAGAGCTCCGCCAACGGCACTATCTCCTCGTGCGCGGCAACCTGGAAGACGGAATCCGCCGAGGTGTACACGATCCAGTCGCCGGTCCGGACATGTTCGTCGCCAAGCTGATCGAGGATCGCAGTGCCCGACGACGCGACGTTCCCAATCACCCCTCGCCGGGTGCGGTGGCAGAAATGGGCGAGGAGTTCCCCAGGGAAACCATTCGGATAGGTCGGGAAGGGATCCGTGAGGGGGAGTCCGCAGAGTTCCCAGTGCCCGGCCGTGCTGTCCTTGCCGGCCGCCCGGGGATGCGCCACGCCAAATGCGCCAGCCGGGGACTCCACCTTGGGGATCCCGCTGTCCGCACAATGGCCAAAACCGAGGGCTGCCATGTTCGGGAGCGACAATCCGGGTGAGGCGCGGAGCACGTTGCCGAGCGTTGCACTCCCCACATCTCCGTACGCGGCGGTGTCGCGGGTCGGCCCCACCCCGAGGCCATCCAGGACGATCAGCGCAGCGCGGCGGCTCACGCAGGCTTCCCGGTGGCGAATCGGAATCGGAGTGCCGTCAGGATCTGCTCGAGCAACTTGGCCTCGTCGGCCTCCAGGTTGCCGCGCGTCCGTTCTTCCAACGCACCAAGCGTGTCAATCAACGCCTTGGCGAGCTGCTTCGCGTCGGTGGTTCCGGCTTCGGCCGCCCCCGGCGGAAGTTCACCGTCGAGCGCCGCGTTGGCTTGGCCAGCGAGGCCGAGGAGGAGAGAAGCAAAATGTTGATTCATGGTGCCCTGTGATAACGGCGCGGGAGGCGAGCCCCGAGCCCAGTGAGAAGTTCGTAGGAAATCGTCCCCGCGAGTCCTGCCTGCTCATCCAGCGTCACCAGCCCACCAATCAGCGTGGCGACGTCGCCCACGGCGACCGGGAGGTCTCCGGCGTCCACCATCAGTTGATCCATCGTCACGCGCCCCGCGATCCGCAGCCGGTGGCCGAGAAGTTCGACGGCACCCCCGTTCGAGAGCCGGCGTGGGACGCCATCGCCGTACCCGATCGCGAGCGTTGCGATTGTCGTGGGGTGCGGTGCCCGCCACGTCGCGTCGTAGCTGACCGTCGCGCCGGCCGGGAGTCGGCGCACCGCGACAACCCGCGCGGACACCGTGACGACCGGAACGGAATCGAGGTTCGAGACGGTACCGCCATACAAGTGAATTCCAGGTCGTGCGAGGTCGCCGGCGTATGCCGTGTCGTAGGCACCCGCCGCGGAATTGGCAGCGTGCACGAGAAGCGGCCGACGGCCGAGTGCCGTGATCGCTTCCTGAAAGCGACGCCATTGCTCTGCGGTGGCGGCCGGGTCACGTTCCGCGGAGTGGAAATGGGTATAGACACCCTCCCATCCTGCAGCGTCAGCAAGCAGATTACGCGCTTCCAGCAGTTGTGCGACATCGTCCCAACGCAGACCGGCACGTCCCATTCCTGTGTCGATCTCGACATGGAAGGGGAGCGCACCCACCGCGAGCCACGCTCGGAGCGCGTCCAGGTCGCCAATGCTCGGCCGTGCGGCGACGATGGCGACCGACTGGGCCAGCTCGGGCAGCAGCGGGGTGCAGATGAGAATCGGGCGATGGATGCGATTGAGGTGGAGTTCCCGCGCTTCGTCCACGGTGCCGACGCCATAGCCCCACGGCTCGACCGTCGCGAGGGCACGTGCGATCGCGACCGCGCCAAGACCGTAGGCATCGGCCTTGACCATCGGCAGGAGCGGGGCCCCGGTACGGGCCGCATAGGAGCGGGCGTTGCGGACCACAGCATCGAGGTCCACGTCGACCCACGCCCTAGACGTGTCAGGGGTCAGGGGATTTCGCACGATCAGAGACTAGGACTCCCGGAGAGTGGATGCAAGACGAATCAGCGCTCGACCGCGCCGTGGCGATGGTGGCCGACCTCAGGGACCGATGTGCCTGGGACCGGGTCCAGACCCGCCAGACCCTGCGCCCCTACCTCATCGAGGAGGCCCATGAACTCGCCGCCGCCCTCGGCGGAGACGACCCTGCGGCCATCCGGGAGGAGGTCGGCGACCTGATGCTGCACCTCGCCTGGCAACTCGTGCTTGGCAAGGAGACAGGGGAATTTAGCCCGGACGAGATCGCAGAGGACCTGGTCGCCAAGATGCGGCGGCGCCATCCCCACCTTTTTGACCTCGGCGAGGGGGAGCGCTGGGAGACGCTGAAGGCACGAGAACGCCCGAAGGGCCAAGGCGTCCTGGCCGGTCTGCCCACTTCCCTGCCCGAGCTCCTGCTCGCCTACCGACTCCAGGAGAAGGCCGCTGGCGTCGGCTTCGACTGGCCCGACACCGTCGGGCCGCTCCAGAAAGTCCACGAGGAGCTTGCGGAGGTCGAGGTGGAGCTGACCCTCGGGGCGACGGCCCACGAGGCGCTCACCGATGAACTCGGCGACCTCCTCTTCGCGGTGGTCAACCTCGCCCGAAAGGCCGGGGTGCAGCCGGGTGCCGCCCTGGACCGTGCCAACCAGAAATTTCTGCGTCGATTCGAATCCATCGAGTCCATCGCCGCCGAACGCGGCGTGGTCCTCGGCAAGGCGAGCTTGGAGGAGCTGGATGTGATTTGGGAGGAGGTCAAGAGAGAGGAGAGAGGAGAGAAGAGCGAAGAGAGAATCAGCTAGTCCTCCTCTCTCCTTTCTCCTCTCTCATTTCTCGTTATGGATAGAGTCTGTGAATCTGCCTTGGAAACGCAATCGTCTCCCGAATATGCGGAATCCCGCAGATCCAGGCCACGGTGCGCTCGAGACCGAGGCCGAAGCCGGAGTGGACGAAGCCACCGTACTTCCGGAGGTCGAGATACCACGAGTACGTCGCGGGGTCGAGGCCCTGCGCGTTGATGCGCTGCAGCAACTTGTCGTAGTCGTCCTCGCGCTGTGATCCGCCGATGATCTCGCCATAGCCTTCGGGGGCGAGGCAGTCGTTGTTGAGCACGGTGCGCGGATCGTCCGGATTCTCCTTCATGTAGAACGCCTTCACTTCCTTCGGATAATTCATCACGAAGAGCGGCTTGTCGTAAGCCTTGGCGAGTGCGGTCTCGTCGTCAGCGCCGAGATCGGCGCCCCACTGGATATCACTGCCCTGCGCCTGGAGCGCCGTAATGGCGTCCGAGTACGTGATCCGCGGGAAGGGACCCGTGACGTTCTGCAGCGGCGCGAGGTCGCGTTCCAGTTCCTTCAATTCCTCAGGTCGGCGCTCCAACACGCGCCCGACGATGTGACAGAGAAAATCTTCCTGCAGCCGCATGTTGTCATTCGTATCGGCGAACGCCACCTCCGGCTCGCACATCCAGAACTCGGTCAGGTGCCGGCGTGTCTTGCTCTTCTCGGCGCGGAACGTCGGACCGAAGCAATAGACCTTGCCGTGTGCGGCCGCCGTGGCCTCGATGTAGAGCTGTCCAGTCTGCGCGAGATACGCTTGCCCGAGGTCGAAGTACTGCGTCGCGAAGAGTTCACCGGCGTCTTCGCCAATGGCACCGGAGAGAATCGGGGCGTCGGTGCGGATGAAGCCGCGTTCGTAATAGAAGTCGTGAATCGCCTGCTCGATCTCGCTGCGGATCCTGGCGATCGCAACCTGCTTCCGCGACCGCAACCAGAGGTGCCGGTTCTCCATCAGGAAAGCGGTGCCGTGTTCCTTCGGCGAAATGGGAAAATCGACACTCGGCGCCGTCACCACCACATCGCTTGCCGTCAGCTCATAGCCCCCCGGTGCGCGTGCATCCTCCCGCACCACGCCGGTCACGGAGACGCAAGCTTCCTGCGTCAATGTGGCGAAGCGCTCCCACGCCCCCTCGACCACTTCCGCCTTCGGGAAGACCGCCTGCAGGTAGCCGGTGCCGTCCCGCATGACGCAGAAGGCAATCTTGCCGGAGGAACGAGTCGTGGTGACCCATCCCTGAACAGTGACGGTGTCACCGGCGTGGTGGCGGAGATCTTCGATACGAACGAGCGACATGGAGAAGAACCGAGAAAAGAGAGACGAGAACGAGAAGCTGGACTACGCCCCAAACGTAATCAGGGGCGCGGCGGCCACGGGAGGAATGCGGAGGTCCGCCGGATGTAGTCGCGGTAGGCCGGTTTGGACTCCACCAGGGCCGATTCCAGCAGCGTGACACCCGAGACCTTGAGGAGCAGTCCCGTGATCACCAGCGGGCCGACGACCGTCCACCAGGCCCCCACACCGAGCGCGAAGATCCAGAACGCCCACCACTGCAGGGCATCGCCGAAGTAGTTCGGGTGGCGAGTGTATCGCCAGAATCCGGTGTCGAGCACCGTTCCTCGATTGGCGGGGTTACCACGGAATCGCGCCAGCTGCCAATCGCCGCCGGCTTCGAAAGCGAATCCGATCGCCCAGAGCAGCGCACCAAGGGAGCGGGCCCAGGTCGGCCCGGTGGTCGGAATGGCGGCGGCAAGCGGGAGGGCGATGATCAGGATCAGCACCCCTTGCAGCACGAAGACGGTATAGAAGTTTTGCCACCACCACCCTGCGCTGTTGCGGGCGCGCATGGCGGCGTAGCGAGGATCTTCGCCGTGCCCCCAGTTGCGCCACGTAATGTGGGCACTGAGGCGCAGCCCCCAGAGTGTCACCATACCGAGCAGCAGCAGATCCGGGGCACCCGCTCCCCCACGCGTCGTGTGCCAGAAGTACCAGGCGGCACAGACGAAGCCGAGCCCCCAGATCCGGTCCACCAACGAGGCGTCGCGCTGGACCACGCTCGCCACCCAGCAGAGGGCAACGAGCGGGACCACCACGCGAGCGGCACCAAAGCCAAGAATCAGGATGTCAGTCATTCCGATGATGCTCCCGCAATACGACTAGGATTTGTGCCTCTCGTGACTCACGACCAACGACTCACGACCCTTCCAACGCCAAACCATCCGCAATCTTCGCCAGTCGTTCTGCATCGCGCCACTCGCGCTCCAGCAGCTTCAGTTCGCCGGCGAGTGCCCGGCGTTCGCCTTCCTCATGGGACGCCATCTCCAACGCGAGTCGAACCTCACTCGGGACATGCGCCAAGGGAAACTCTCCCTTCGCGTGGTAGCGGAGCGGAGAGCCTGTCACGTAACTCAGGAGCTCTTCGGACGAACCCAGCGTTCGCTCCAGCAGCCGCGTCGCCTCCGCGACGGCGGGTGGTCTAGGCCGGCCGCGCTCCAGACTCGGCAGCACACGACCCAGCCCATCAAGCAGGTGGTTGCCCCGGAAGAAGCCAAAGGCAGGGTAGTCACGAATGGATGAGAGTACGAGCGGGTCCTCACCCAACAACTCCTCGACCCCCGAGCGGTAGGGGATTTCGAGGCGCCAACCTGCGTCATCGTGAATCAACGTCGACTGGACCATCGCCATCTCATGCACCCGGAGGAGGTGGCCTGAGTTGGGGTCGCGCACGAGCCGCGCGCGGCGGAAGGCGTGACGCGGGCGCACGGCGACATCCAGGAAGGGGAGCGCCAGCAAGCCCCCGATCGCACCAGCAACGCGGCTGGCCAACCCCGCCACTCCACCTCCGTCGCCAGCCTGCGCCAGCAGCGGTCTCCGGTGGTGCGACAACTCGCGCCCATATCGCCACGCAGCGAACTCTGGGCGGAGCGCGGGACCAATCCGAACCAGCTCCAAT
>JAHECN010000106.1 GCA_024641735.1 Gemmatimonadota bacterium
AACACCGGGCGTTATATCGGCAAGCGGGATCCCGAGAAGACCATCCTGCGGACCAATGTGGAGGCGGCGCGTGAGATCGCCCGTCAGATCCGCCTGCGCGATGTCGGCGGTATCATCGTGGTGGACTTCATTGATATGGAGTCGCGGGGCAACCGGGAGCGAGTCCTGCAGGAGCTCCGGACGCAGTTGGGCTACGACCGCGCCAGAACCCGGGCGTTTGCCGTTTCCGAGCTTGGTCTGATCGAGATGACCCGGCAGCGGGTCCGCCCCTCACTCTGGGCGTCGATGACCCGGGAATGCCTCACCTGCAGCGGGACCGGGCGGGTCTTCTCCCCTGAGGTCGTCTCCCGTCGACTGGAACGGGCCCTCCTCCGGGCCGCCGTGGAGAAGAAGGAGCGCCGGCTGGCGATCCGACTCCATCCCGACGTGGCGCTCTATCTCCTCGAGGAGGAGCCCAAGTTGGTGGCAACCCTCGGTCGGCAGGGCGGGATCGAGCTGGAAATCCGGGACGATCCAATGCTTCGTCTGGATGAATTCCGGCTGATGTCCCGACCTGCCGGCCGGGACGTCACCGAACTCTATGCCGTGGCATAGCTTGGGGTTGCCCAGCAGGGACAGGCTGGCTATACTTCCGGGCTAGGTATCTCGGACTCATTGGACCAAGAAGGGTTCTATGTACGTGATTTTCAAGGCTTTGGGGAAGCAGTTTCGTGCCGTCAAGGGCGCGACGGTACGCTTGCCCTTCATGGACGGCAAGGAAGCGGGCGACACGCTCACTTTCGATGACGTTCTCCTGACGTCGAACGGCGACAGCATCACCACCGGCACTCCGACCGTCGCAGGCGCGAAGGTCTCGGCCGAAGTGGTGAAGCACGGCAAGGATGAGAAGATCTACGTCTTCAAGTTCAAGCGCCGGAAGGGCTATCGCCGCAAGACCGGACATCGGCAGAAGCACACCGATGTGCGCATTACTGACGTTGTGACGGGCTGAGGTAACTCATGGCACATAAAAAAGGCGTTGGCTCAAGCCGCAACGGCCGCGATTCCAATCCGCAATACCTCGGCGTGAAGCACTTCGGTGGCGAGAGCGTGACGGCAGGGAGCATCCTCGTCAAGCAGCGCGGCACCAAGTTCCACCCGGGCAAGAACGTCTTCCGCGCCAAGGACGACTCGCTGCACACGTACATCGACGGCGTCGTCAAGTTCGAGCGGAAGAACAAGGCTCGGCAGCAGATCTCGGTGTATCCGAAGGTGGCTGCGCAGTAGAGACGAGTCGTGAGTCACGAGTCGTGAGAATTGAAAAGGCCGGCCTCCCGATTGGGGGGCCGGCCTTCGCAATTCTCGCCACAAACGACTCACGACTCCCGACTCAATTCCTCCCCCACCTCCCGCATCGCCGCCAGCGTCTCATCAATATCCCGCAGCGTCGTCCGATGTGAGCAGATCGACAGCCGCTGGGTCACGCGGCCTCGGATCCGAGTCGTCATGACGAATGCCACCTTCCGCCGGAGCAGTTCGTCGGCGATCCGTTGGTTGAGCGTGTCCAGAGCGGCGTCATCGCCGCGCAACGCGACCGGCGCGTAGCGGAAGGCATAGATGTACAGCTCCGGTTCCGGCTGGACCACCTCGAAGTCGTCGGAGCGTGCGACTTCACGGTGCAGGTGCTTTGCACAGGCAATGGTCTGACGGAAGATCGCCCGGTACCCTTCGGCGCCGTAGAATCGCAGCGACATCCAGACCTTCAACGCACGCCACCCTCGGGAGAGCTGCGGGCCGTAGTCGAAGTAGTTCAGGCCGGTGTACTCGCTCGGCAGCGAACTCTGCAGGTAGGTGGCGGTCGTCGCAAAGGCCTTGGGCAGGGCGAGCGGATCTCGCACGAGCAGGCATGCGGCCTCGTACGGCACGCCGAGCCACTTGTGTGCATCGAACGATACCGAGTCCGCTCGCGCCATCCCGTCATAGCGATGGACCAACTCGGGAAGCATCGCGCCGAGCGCTCCGCATGCCCCATCCACATGGAACCAGATATTGCGACGGGCGGCCACATCGGCAATCGCGGCGAAATTGTCGATCGCACCCACGTTGATGGAGCCACCGTGACCGACAATGCAGAAGGGTGTCATCCCGGCCGCGGTGTCCTCCTCGAGCATCCGATCGAGTGCCGCCACGTCCATCGTGAAATCGGGAAGGCTCGGTACCTTGCGAATACTGTTGCGACCCAGCCCGAGGAAGTCGACGGCGGCAGGCAACGAGACATGGGTTTCGTGGTCCGCCATGTACACGGTCAGGTGCCGACTACTGCCTGATCCCTGGAGTCCGTCCGCCGTGACATCCCAGGTCGCCGCGTCGCAGAGCGCAGTGCGGAGCGCGGCCATATTCGCCATCGTGCCACCACTCAAGAAGAGGCCGCTCGATTCCTTCCCATAGCCGATGAGTTCACTCAACCAGGAGACCGTGCGCCGTTCGATTTCAGTGGCCGCCGGCGCTGCCTTCCATCCCCCAAGATTGGGGTTCAGTGTCGAGGCCAGCGCGTCGGCGATGGCCCCAATCTGCGATCCCGAGCCATTCACGAACCCGAACCACTTGGGGTGACCGAGGACCGAGGAGTTGGGGAGAATCTTGGTGTTCCAGTCCGCGAGGATCGCGTGGGCGTCTTCCCCGACTTCGGGGACGGGCGCGTCGAAGAGAGCGTGGACCGATTCGGGGGAGCGCGCCGGAAAGGGGGCAGCGGAGTCGATCCCCTCGAAGAAGGCAGTCATCACGTCGACGGCCTCTCGGCCCAGGGCACGGAACGCTTCCGGGGGAAGATCCACGAGGGGGGACGCCGGGGGCGGGGAGTCTGTCATGCCAGAGTATGGCCCTCCTTGGCTCGAATCGCCACACCCTTCACGACTCGTGACCAGCGACTCATGACACGTCCTGAAGCCGCTCCGGCCAGTTGCCACAGACGCCCGCCACTCCCATCGCCGCGAGTCGGGTTGCGACGGCGCGATCATTCACGGTCCAGGCAATCACCCGCACGCCACGAGCCCTGCAGTCGTCGACGAGTGGCTGGTCAATCAGGTGCCACTCCTGCCAGAGCGTGTTGGCGCCTGCCGCGAGGACCGGCCCGACCGGATCGAGGGGGTACGAGGAGGAGAGGGCCCCGAGTGACAGCGTGGCGCTCCGGTCGCGGAGCCGACGGAGGATCCGGTGGTCGAAGGCATGCACATGCAGCCGGGCGGGGAAGCGATGACCCGCCACGATCGCGAGGAGCGAGCTCATGCCAGCCGCTGGCAGTCCCTTGGCTTCGATGAAGACCTCGATCGGTTCCAAGATCGCCAAGGCGTCAGCCAAACTCGGGATCGGGCTTCCGTCCGCGAGTGAGAGCGCGCGGAGCTCTCCCATGGTCATGGCATCGATAGGACCTTGTCCCGGGATCTCTGCGTCGTGATGCACGACGAGCTCGCCATCGGCAGTCGTGTGCACGTCCAGCTCCACGCCATCGCAACGCAATGTGGGGTCGCTGACGCACAGCTCGAAGGCTCTCAGGCTATTTTCGAGAGCGTGCCCGGATGCTCCCCTGTGGCCAATCACCAGCATGTGGAGACCCCGTGTGGAGAGGCGTGGAAATGGTGTGGACGAGGTGGAAAGTACTTTAATGCACACGATCTATCCACAATGTTTACAACAGGATGTGGAGGTTGTGCACAAGGCTGGGGTCGGCCGTGCTCCCTGATGGCAATGCTGCTGACCCTCTGACCGCTGTCGCCCGGCGTCCACGGTTCCCCGAATTCTCTTCTCTCGTCTCTCGTCTCTCTTCTGTTAACAATTCTCCCCTTCTCTCGTCCCCTTGGCAATGACCTCCTTGGCCGCAGACCTCCCGAATGACCCCGATCTCGTCGCCGCTTGGCGTCAGGGTGATGAGTTTGCGGCGACCCAACTGGTCCGCCGGCACGGGGCCGCGCTCGGTCGCTACCTCTCGTCCGGGGGGGCGGATAGCGGCGATGTCGAAGATTTGGTTCAGGAGACGTTCATCCGGGCCTTTCGAAGCCTGCATGGATGGCGTCAGGACGGGTCCTTTCGGGGCTGGCTGTTCAGGATCGCCAGCAATCTGTTGAAGGATGGATTCCGTGCTCGTCGTGGCCGGCAGATGGTGGCACTCGAAGATCACGACCTCGTCGCCTCAGCCGATCCGGCCTCCCAGTTCGCCGCCGATGAGACCGCCGAGCGAATTCAAGCGGGAATCGCCGCTTTGCCGCGGCTGCAGCGTGAGGTCTTTCTGCTTCGGGTGGAGCAGGGGCTGGAGTACGCGGAGATTGCCACCGCGCTCGACACGACACCCGGAGCAGCGCGGGTGCACTATCACCATGCCGTTCGTCGCCTGAAGGAGTTGGTCCAATGATCTGCGAAGCCCTTTCTGACCAGATGCCGGCGGTTGCACGCGGGGACGTCGTGTGGGACGCCGAGGAGGCGCTGCACTTCGCCCAGTGCGCGGAGTGTCGCGACGAGTATGCGCTGGTCGCCGCAGTGCTCTCCTCGGCCCGACCGGCTCCGGTCCTGGATCTCGACCGGATCGCTGCGGCAGTCAGCGCGGTGGGCCGGGAGGAGGGGAAGGTCGTCGCGATCGCCTCGCGACGCCGGACCTGGACGCGGGGGCTGGTCGGTCTCGCGGCAGCGGCAGGCATCGCGCTGGTCGCCTACAGCATCCGGACCGATGATCCGGTGGCAGTCGCAGCGGTCCCGGCCCGCACCACGACCGCGATCCCGGAACTCGATGCACTGTTGGAGGACGAACTCAAGATTGTCTTGGCGTCCTTGACCGAAGAACAGAAGACGCTCACGCCGGGGCCGATTCCCCGACTTGGGGAACTGACTGAGGCAGAACTGGACGCACTCTTGGATGATGTGGAGGGATGACCTGATGATGAACCGAATCGCCCTGACCGCCGTGATGACGCTGCTTGCGGTGCCGCTCCTCGCGCAGGGACGGCAACCGCCGCCACGCGCCGCTGCGCTCCGTGGGCAGATCGAGGAGTCCTTCATGCGGCGCGCCACGCTGGATCTGGCGCTCACAGCAGACCAGTCCGACAGGATGTCGAAGATTGTGACGGCGGCCGGACAACGGCGGCGCACCCTGGAAGAAGAACAGCAGGCGTCGCAGATGGCTCTCATGCAGCAACTCCGACCCGGCGTTGCCGCCAACACGGACTCGCTGAACAGGCTGGTGGATCGAATTACCCAGAATCGGATCTCCTACGCCGAAGCCTTCCGGGACGAAATCCGGGACTTGCAGCCGATTCTCTCCCCGGTGCAGCGGGCGCAGTACCTGCAATTGCGCGATCGTTTGCTGGAGCGGATCCGGGAACTGCAGCAGAATCGCCAAGCGAACGGTCCCCCCGCGGGACGGCCCTAGCGCCCCACCAGATCGGACTCCCGCTAGATTCCTTGTCAGGGATACTTCTGAAGGGAGTCGCGGGATGAAGCGGGTTGCGGGATTGCTGTTGCTCGGGATGCTGGCTACCACGTCAATCGCGGTGGCGCAGCGTCCCGTGGTGTATCGGGTCCCGGTCACGGGTGTGATCGAGAACGGGCTCGCGCCGTATATCGCGCGAGCGATTGCCGCCGCGGAAGCGGCCGGTGCCGCTGGCGTCATCCTCGACATCGACACTCCAGGTGGTCGGATCGATGCGGCAGAACGTATCGCCGATGCCATCGGCCGTTCGACCGTACCCGTGACGGCATGGGTCCACCCGCGTGCCTACAGTGCCGGCGCGCTGATCGCCCTGGCCGCCCAACGCATTTACATGGCACCCTCGGGCGTGATGGGCGCCGCGACCCCAGTAGACGGAGCCGGAACCAAAGCGTCCGAGAAGATGGTCAGTGCCATGCGCGCAGAGTTCCGGTCCCTTGCGGAATCCCGCGGACGGAATCCGCAGCTGGCCGAGGCGATGGTGGACGAGACCATCGATGTCGCCCTCGCCCCGGCCGGAAAGCTGTTGACGATGAGCACGTCGGAAGCCACCGCGGCAGGGTTCGCCGAGGGTGAGGCTGCCACGATTGAAGCGGTCCTTGCTGCGATCGATCTCCCGGATGCGGAGGTCCAGTTCATCGACCTGACGTGGGCGGAATCTGTCGTCCGATTCCTGAGCAATCCGATCGTCTCGCCACTGCTCCTGTCGCTCGGCATGCTCGGTCTCATTTTTGAGATCAAGTCCGGCGCGTTCGGCCTGGGTGGCCTCGTCTCGCTGGCATCGCTCGGCCTCTTTTTCGGTTCTTCGTTCCTGCTCGGTCTTGCGGGTTGGGAAGAGATCATCCTGCTTGCGCTCGGCCTGCTGGCGATCGCGGTGGAGGTCTTCGTCCTCCCGGGATTTGGCATCGCAGGAATATTGGGCATCTGCTTTCTCGGCGGCGCCACTGTCCTGGCGCTCGTTGGGACGGCCCCTACAGGGGCGGATCTCGTGAATGCGTTCTCCATTCTTGGCGTGTCTCTGGTCGTGACGGGCGCCGTCTTCTTCGCCTGGCTCCGACATCTTCCCAACTCCGATCGCTTCTCCGGACTCCTCCTGCACGACGGCGTCGCGAGCGGCGAGGGATATATCTCCGCCCCGCAACGTGACGACTTGGTTGGGGCGAGCGGCAAGACGCTCACCGACCTGCGACCCTCCGGGACTGCGGAGATCGCCGGCGAGCGGATCGACGTCGTCACCGAGGGCGAGTTCGTCAAGGCGGGGGCCACCGTGACGGTGATTCGCGCCGAAGGCTATCGTCACATCGTGCGCTTGGCGCCCGACGCACCACACACCCTGACTCAGACGAGTGCTGTCCATGAATAACGATTCTGCCGGACTGGCCATGTTGCTGGTCTTCTTCGTCCTCGCCCTGTTGGCGATCACAATCTTCTTCCGCTTCATCCCGATTGGCCTCTGGATTCGTGCCGCAGCGTCCGGTGTGCGTGTGCCCTTCATGACGCTCTTCGGTATGCGCTTCCGGAAGGTCGATCCGACCCGGATCGTCGAGCCGTTGATCACCGCCTCCAAGGCCGGGCTCACGCTTGGCATCAACGAACTCGAGGCCCACTTCCTCTCGGGCGGCAATGTCTCGCGTGTCGTGATCGCGCTGATTTCAGCGGACAAGGCCGGGATTCCCCTCTCCTTCAAGCAGGCCACCGCGATTGACCTCGCCGGTCGTGACGTTCTCGAGGCCGTGCAGGTGAGCGTCAACCCGAAGGTCATTACCACGCCCAAGGTGGCGGCGATGGCGAAGGACGGCATTCAGCTCCTGGCGATGGCGCGCGTCACGGTGCGTGCCAACGTGAATCGGTTGGTCGGTGGTGCCGGTGAGGAAACGATTCTTGCCCGCGTGGGCGAGGGAATTGTGAGCACGATCGGTTCGGCGGAATCGCACAAGGCGGTGCTTGAGAATCCGGACATGATCTCGAAGACGGTGCTGGCCAAGGGACTCGACGCCGGCACCGCGTTCGAGATTCTCTCGATCGATGTGGCTGACGTGGACGTTGGCAAGAACATCGGGGCCGAGTTGCAGACCGATCAGGCCGAGGCCGACAAGCGGATCGCGCAGGCGAAGGCGGAAGAGCGTCGCGCGTTGGCGGTCGCCGTGGAGCAGGAGTACAAGGCGGAAGTCGTCCGCGAGCAGGCGAAGTTGGTTGCCGCCGAGGCGCTGATCCCGATGGCCATCGCGGAGGCATTCCGCAGTGGCCACCTCGGCATCATGGATTTCCAGCGCTACAAGAACATCCAGGCCGACACTGAAATGCGTCATGCGATCGCCAAGGGCGGCGACCTGCCGAGTGACGGGGCGAGCTGATTCAATGGCGGCAATCGACTCCTATGTCATCCTGCTGATCGTGTACCTCGGACTCGCCCTCCTCAAGAAGGTGGGCGGGAAAGGGCAGGGTGCGCCGAGTCGTCCCACGCCGCAGGGGCGTCCGCAACCGACCACGATGGATGAGTTGTTGCGGGAAATGCAGGGGCAACTCGAGGAGGAGGAGGCCAATCCTGCGGAACGGATGTCGGTCGACGATTACGAACCGATTCGGTTGCCGGCACCGCAGGAGAAGGACGCGTGGGATGTCGAAGAGCGGGAGTCACTCGAGGTCGACGCCAACGTCTTCATTCGACCGGAGACACAACGCGCCGAGCGTGTTCTCATCGATCGCGATGACGATGCGCTCGCGGTGGCGGAGCGGCGAGTCGAGGTCGCACAGGCGCGGAATCGTGCCTGGAATCCGGAGGATCACCGCCAGTTTGACGCACGGATTCGGAAGGTGGCTGCGGTGCGAGTGGCCCATTCCACTCGCGCGGCGGCGCTGCGGCAGGCGATCATCTGGCGCGAGGTGCTGGACAAGCCCATCGCGTTGCGCGACGGGAGTTGATCGTTACGGCTGTTCCGTCGGGAATCGCTTTTCGTAGTCACCGACAGCCTGAAGAATGAAACGGCGCGCGGCGGCGGCATCCTGGAAGCCGCCGCTTTCCGTTCGCGTCCCTTCCAGATCCTTGTAGACCTGAAAGAAGTGTTCGATCTCACGGAGTGCGTGGGGTCGGATGTCGCTCAGGTCCTTGATCGATCCGGCAAAGGGATCGCTCGTGGGGACCGCGATGATCTTCTCGTCGCGTTCGCCACGGTCGATCAGGAGAAAGACGCCCACGGGGCGCACTTCGACCAGGCATCCGGTAAAGACCGGCACACTCATGAGGACGATCACGTCGAGCGGGTCGCCGTCATCGCCGAGGGTGCGCGGGATGAAGCCGTAGTCGCCGGGGTAGTGGACGGCACTGTGGAGCACGCGGTCCAGCTTGAACACGCCGAGTTCCTTGTCGAGTTCGTACTTGTTGCGTCCGTTGGCGGGGATCTCGATGATGGCGGTGACGACGTCTGGCGGGTTCGGGCCGGCGGGGATATCGTGCCAGGGGTGGAACGGGCGTGGGGAGATCACGGGAGTCTGGCCGGGGTTGGGGTGGGTGCGACGGGATAGTGGAATCTAGGCGGGAGGCGATCGGAACGGGTGGGGTTGCCGTCATCGCC
>JAHECN010000011.1 GCA_024641735.1 Gemmatimonadota bacterium
CCCCATCGTCGCGATCACGATGTCGTCATCGCGCAACGCGATGTCGTGGACCGGAACCGGAGGCAAGTTGAGCGTCATCGGCTGCCAGTGCTCTCCGGCGTCGTAGGAGATGTAGATGCTGCGCTCGGTGGCGGCGTAGAGCATCCCAGGGCGCTGGAGGTCCTCACGGATCGCGCGGGTGAACTCTGTCGCGGGAATCCCCGACACGATCTTGTGCCACGTGACGCCGTAGTCGGTCGTCTTGTAGAGGTACGGGGTGAAGTCGTCGAGCTGATAGCGATTGGCGGCGAAGTACATCGTCCCCGGCTTGGTGCGCGACGGCTCCACGATCGAGATCCGGCTCCACTTCGGCAGATCCTTCGGGGTGACGTTGACCCACACCGGCTTCACCGCGTTCGCGTTGCGTGAGAGGTGAATCAGGCCGTCGTCGGAACCCGTCCACACCAACCCCGGTGTCACGGGGGACTCTTGCACCGCGAAGATGGTGGCGTAGTACTCGACGGAGGTCTGGTCCTTGGTCAGTGGCCCACCTGACGGGCCGAGCGTCGCCGGATCGTTGCGCGTCAGGTCTGGCGAGACGATGGTCCAATTCTGTCCCAGATCCTTCGACTTGAAGAGGACATTTGATCCGACCCACAACGTCTTGGGGTCATGCGTGGAGTTCATGATCGGGAAAGTCCACTGCATCCGGTACTTGGAATCGATCGCGTCGTGGCCCATGGGGTTGAGCGGCCACGGATCGAGCCGCATCGATTCACCGGTGCGCTTGTTCTGCATCTGGAGGACGCCACTGTAGTTGCCTCCAAACGTGACGTCAGGATCCAAGGGGTCCGACGCGACATAGCCGGACTCGCCACCAGCGCCGCCATAGCGGGTCGTGAAATTCCATTGACTCGCTGGTGCAGCAGGCGTCGCCGCGCCGCCACGTCCGCCCGCGCCTCCTCCACCGAAGCCGCCGCGCCCGCCACCACCAGCCGCACGGATCGGGAAGCAGTCGACTCCACCGTCCTGTGCCGCGCCGCACACGTCATACGGATTCGCGTTGGTCAAATGGACGTGGTAGTACTGGCCGGTGGGCAGGTTGGCGCGCGTGAGGGTGCCGTCGAGTGAGATCGTAATCCCGGGATCTCCAGCGACCGCGATCCGCTTCGGATTGGTCGGGTCGATCCAATACTGGTGGGTGTCGCCGTTGCCGAGGCCACTCTGGAAGGTGATGCCACCATCCTTCGAGATGTAGCCGCCCACGTTGCCGGCGTAGACCACGTTGGTGTCAAGCGGGTCAGCGGTCAGCTTGGTGTAGTACCAGGCACGTTGCCGAAGGTTGCGATCCTTGTTGAGGTACTTCCAGTTCGCGCCGCCGTCATCGGAGCGATAGACGCCACCATCCTCCGCCTCGATGATCGCCCAGATCCGCTGCGAGTTCGCCGGCGAGACGGCCAGCCCGATGTTGCCCCAGATCCCGCTCGGCAAGCCTGGCGCCCGCGTCAACTCGGTCCAGTGATCGCCGCCGTCGGTGCTCTTCCAGAGCCCGCTCCCGGCACCGCCGCTCACCAGCATCCACGGCGTCCGACCCGCCTGCCAGAAGCCGGCGTACAAGACGTTGGGATCCTTCGGATCCATCACCAGATCTGCGACGCCAGTCGAGTCATTCTTGAAAAGGACGTTCTGCCAACTCTTCCCACCGTCCCGCGTGCGAAAGACACCGCGCTCCGCATTGGGACCAAAGACATGGCCCAAGGCTCCGACATACGCGATGTCAGGATTGGTCGGGTGCGTCGCGATGCGGGAGATGTATTGCGTCTCACGCAGGCCCATGTACTGCCAGGTCTTGCCGGCGTCCAACGACTTCCAGACGCCATCGCCATGCGAGACGTTGCCACGAATCGGTGTTTCACCGCCGCCGGCCCAGACAA
This sequence comes from Gemmatimonadota bacterium, assembly GCA_024641735.1. GTDB lineage: Bacteria > Gemmatimonadota > Gemmatimonadetes > Gemmatimonadales > GWC2-71-9 > Palsa-1233. Next base: position 1,914 of record JAHECN010000011.1, read on the forward strand.
TGTCCGGATTCCCGCGGAACACGTCGACCGCACCGATCGTCCCCCCGAAATACGCGTCGGTCATCGGGTTCCACGTCTTGCCCCCATCGGCCGTCTTCCATACTCCGCCACCCGTCGTGCCGACATAGTACTCGTCCGGCCGCTGGGTGGAGCCAACCACCGACGTCATCCGCCCGGTGCGAGCGGGTCCCAGCATGCGCCACTCCAAGCCACGCCACGCCGCGGTGTCAACCGGCCCTGCGGTGGGGCCAGCCGTGGCACGGGTCTGCCCCAAAGCAGGGGATGACGCCAGGGCGGCAATGACGACAAAAGACAGCAGCCGGACCGGTGGGAACACGCGAACCTCCGCGGGGTGGCAACAGGATGGGGTGGGGATCCGAGAAATCTAGCCTTTTTCAGGCAGGGCGGGAGATCGGGGTGTCCTGATCTCGCTGCGGCCTGACGGCCGCAGCTGAATAGAGCTTACGACCTACGACCCCTACGACTTCATGACTCTACGACGCTCTCACGACTCGCTTCTCACGACTCACGACTCAAAAAATATTTCCCGGCGCCATCAACCCGTCCGGATCCAACGCTGCCTTGATTCCCAGCATTACGGCGCGCTGCTGGGCGCTCAACTGCATGCTCATCCACCGATGCTTGATTTTGCCGATGCCATGCTCCGCCGCGACGGTGCCTCCCATGGCGAGAATCGGTCGCAGGATGGCAGCAATCGTCTCCTCGATCGCATGAACCTCGTCCGCGTTCCGGGCAACGAAATCCATATGCGGATGTCCATTGCCGGCATGCCCGTAGATCGTCGGGGTTACGACGCCGTGCTCCGCGACTGCCGCGCGCGCGATCCCGATTGCCTCGGCGAGTCTGGGATACGGCACCGCCCAATCGGTGGCGAGGCGCCGGCCGCCATCGGCCATGAACGCATGCCCGCGTTCGAGCATCGTGGCGGGCACCGCATGCCGGAGCAGACGCGCGGTGCGGATCGTGGCGTCGTTGTCGAAGACCAGCACGTCCTCGGCCATTGCGCCATGGGCTTCCGCCAGCGCCAACCAGCGATCGAAGTCGAGTTCTGCGTCCCCGGGAGACTCCTCCTCCGTATACACGAAGGCCTGGCCCAGCCAATTGCTTCCTCCTTCCTGCGATCGGACGACCGCCAATGCTTCCGCGTCCAGAAACTCAAGACACCGTGGCGCGATGACCCCGCGCGTCATCGCTTCACGGGCGGCGACTACAAAGGCCAGCGCCTCGGCGTCGCCGGGGAAGGGGAGGCCGAGGCCGGTGACCCGCTCCGGCAAGGGAAGCAGGGAAAGCTCCGCGGCAACCACGACGCCAAGTGTCCCCTCGCTGCCAATGAACCAATCGATCGGGTCGTGGATTGCGGCGTAGCCGACGGTGTTCTTCTCGAGGCGCGTGCGGGAGAGCTCGACCTGCTCACCGGAGGCGAGTACGACGCTCAAACCGGTGATGTGCCGACGCGTGGCACCATAACGAAGCGAGCGGGCCCCCGACGCGTTGCACGCGATCGCCCCACCGAGGGCGGCCTCCTCTTCGCTCGTCGGATCGGGAGCGAAGAGCAGGCCCTCCGCGGCCAACGCGCGCTTGAGGTCACCAACGAGAATGCCGGGTTCGACGCGCGCCGTGCGGCGGACGGGATCGATGTCCAGAATCCGAGCCATGCCACGCAGCGACAGCAGTGTCCCCTGGTCGGTGATCGACCCTCCCGTCATGCTGCTCTGCCCGCCGGCGGCGGTGACTGGCGTCTTGGTGGCGGCGGCCTGCTGCATGAGCGCGACCACCTCCGGCGCAGAGGTCGGTCGGGCGACGGCCTCGGGGAGCAGGGCGAGCCCGGAGGCATCGGCCGCATAGGCCTGCCGCACGGCAGGGTCGCGAGTCAGGAAAGTGAGCTCTGGGGCAGTCACGACGCCTCGGAATGGGAGGTATTGCTTCAATAGTATCGCCGATCCCTTTGCCTCGCCCGCCCGGTCTGTTAGTCTGTCCCCCATGACGACCCCCGACTTTGTCTCTCCCGAGGCCCCCAGCCCGGAAGAATTGGAACGTATTGCCGACGCGGCGCGCCTCCTTGAAGCGATCATCGAGGATCGCGGGATCTTGGTGCATCTCAGCGACGATGTCCGCCACCGCTTGTTGAACGCTGCCGGGAAGGTCTATGCCCCGGACGCCTTCGCTCGGCGGCAACTGGTCAAGGCCGCCGCGCGGAAGCGCAAGGCGGAGAAGGTGCACGTGGAGGAGAGCGTGCTGTCGAACACCGGGATTCGGCAGAGCCGGACCCGCGCCGGGGTGGCAACGCCGAACTACTTCCTCGCGAATCCGGTGACGCCTCAGGAAGTGGAGGACGATCCCGACTTCCGTGAGGCAGTGGATCCGCAGAACTGCTACGTCTGCAAGCAGGACTTCAACGCGGTCCACCATTTCTACGATCAGCTTTGCCCGAGTTGCGCTGAGTTCAACTTCACGAAGCGCACGGAACTCGCCGATCTGAGTGGGCGCGTCGCGCTGCTCACCGGTGGTCGCGTCAAGATCGGTTACCAGGCTGGATTGAAGTTGTTGCGCGCTGGCGCACGACTCATCGTGACGACGCGCTTTCCGCGGGACTCGGCCGTTCGGTACTCCCGCGAGCCGGATTTTGCGGAGTGGTCGAATCGGTTGGAGATTGTGGGACTCGATCTTCGGCACACACCGAGCATCGAAGCGCTCTGTCACCGGCTCTCGACGGAATGTGATCGCCTCGACTTCATCATCAGCAACGCCTGCCAGACGGTTCGGCGTCCGCCGGACTTCTATCGTCACATGATGGCGCAGGAACTCTCTTCGCTGAATGAGATGCCCTCACCCGCACGCAAGCTCCTGCACCCGTTGGAAGGGATGCGCGAGGCGAAGCAGCTCTCGGCCAGCAATGACGGGATGCCCGTGCTGGACGATCTGGTGAGCGAGATTCCGGGGCTGACGCACGCCGCGGCGCTCTCCCAGGTGCCGCTCCTCGCCGAGGAACTGCTGGGGCAAGCACACCTCTTCCCGGAAGGGGAGCTCGACCTCGACATGCAGCAAGTGGATCTTCGCGGACGCAATTCGTGGCGCCTCCACCTGCATGAAGTCTCGACTGTCGAACTGCTCGAGGTCCAGCTCGTCAACGCGGTTGCACCATTCGTGCTGAACGCTCGGTTGCGTCCGTTGATGAATCGGACTCCCAATCGGGACAAGCACATCGTCAACGTCTCGGCCGTGGAAGGACAGTTCTATCGCCGATTCAAGACCACGCGCCATCCGCACACCAACATGGCCAAGGCCGCGTTGAACATGATGACGCGCACATCGGCGGCGGACTACTACAAGGACGGCATCCACATGAACTCAGTCGACACCGGCTGGGTGACGGACGAGGACCCGTTCGAGATTGCGGCTGCGAAGACTGCGGAGCATCGCTTCCACCCGCCGCTCGACATCATCGACGGCGCAGCTCGGATCGTTGATCCGATCATCGATGGCATCAACACGGGCACGCACGTCTGGGGACAATTTCTCAAGGACTACCGCTCGGTCGACTGGTAGCACCTTCCGCACGCGCCCCTCTGTTCCGTTTCGGCGGCGCGCGTTATCGTCAAGGGTCCCCCCTCTCAGGAGCCCTTCTATGGTGACCATCACGTCGCTCTGGCTGCCGATCGTTGTGTCGGCGGTGGCCGTCTTCCTGACCAGCAGCCTCGTCCACATGGTCCTCCCCTGGCACAAGGGAGACTATCCGCCTGTGCCTAATCAGGACCGGGTTCAGGAGGCGCTCCGGCCGTTCGCGATTCCCCCGGGTGATTACATGCTGCCACGTTCCTTCGACATGAAGGAGATGGAGACCCCGGAATTCAAAGAAAAGCTGGCCAACGGGCCCGTGATGACGATGACGGTGATGCCGAACGGCCCTTTCCTCATGGGAACAACGTTCGTGCATTGGTTCATCTTCCTGCTCGCAGTTGGGGTGGCCTGCGCGTACATGGCGTCCCGCGCACTGGCGCCCGGCGTCGAGTACCTGGAGGCGTTCCGTTTTGCGGGGACGACGGCCTTCCTCTGCTACGGCATGGGAGCATGGCCCCTCACGATCTGGTACAAGCGGGGGGCCGGATTGGCGCTCAAGGGGACCTTCGATGCCCTCCTGTACGGCGCCGTCACCGGTGGTGTCTTCGGATGGCTCTGGCCGGTCGCCTAGGTGGGCGGGCGGGGTAGATGACGCGGCCACTCCGATTCCGGGGTGGCCGCGCTCGCGTTCGGGGTTGCCCCACCCAACCGCTCGTGAAACATTTCACAAATGCTCCCCCGCAAGATCGCCGACTCGACCGTGCGCCGCCTCGCGATCTACCTCCGCTTTCTCGAGGAATTCGAGGCACAAGGCGCCGACACCCTTTCCTCAAAGGCCTTGGCGCACCGGGCAGGGACCACCTCGGCCCAGGTCCGGAAGGATTTGTCCTTTTTCGGGTCCTTCGGGAAGCGAGGGCTCGGCTATGACGTCCATGCGCTGGCGAGGGAACTTCGTGATATCCTTGGCCTGAATCGCCGCTACCGGGTGATCATGGTCGGGGCGGGTCGACTCGCCGGCGCCTTGGTGCAGTTCTCCGGATTCAATGAGCGCGGCTTCGACGTGGTCGCCGTCCTCGAGAAGGATCCGGCGAAAATCGGTCAGCGCTGGGGTGGATTGGTGGTGGAGGACGTCCGTCATCTGGAGAAGGTGGTGAAGCAGCAGCGGGTCGATCTGGCGATTCTCGTCACCCCCGCCGACCCGGCGCAGGGGCTCGTCGATCGACTGGTCGCTGCCGGTGTCACCGCCGTCCTGAATTTCGCGCCTGTCCAGTTGCAGGTCCCCGAAGGAGTCGAAGTGAAGAACGTGAACCTCGCCGTCGAGCTCGAAACGCTCTCCTACGCTATCAAACACCGCTCCGACAACCGCGCGGAATCAGCGTGACCGGCCTCTCGGCCGTTCCCTCGGGTACGCTGATCGATCGAGCGCTCACGCTCCTGCTCGACGGACCGCTGGACGCCGAGGGAGTGGCGACTCAGGTGCTTGGCCTCCCGAATGCCCCGCGTGCAGTGGCGGATCGGCTCGCCGTGGCCTTGCTCGGCTCGGATCCGCGGGTGCGTCAACAGTCGGACGGACGCTGGGCGCTGGCCGCCGCGGCGCAGGGATCCCCGCTGCTCGGCGAATGCGCGTTCGCCGTGGTCGACGTGGAGACCACCGGAATGCAACCGACGGTGGACGATCGGATCACCGAGATCGCCGTCGTGGTGGTGCATGGAACACGTCGTGAGGTGGTGTTCGATTCGCTGGTGAATCCGGGTCGCCCGATCCCCGGACGTATCCAAGAACTGACCGGTATCAGTGACGCGATGGTGAAGACCGCGCCAACCTTTGCGGACATTGCGGACGGCGTGGTGGACGCACTGGCTGGTCGAGTCTTCGTGGCGCACAACGCCCGATTCGATTGGGGCTTCGTGGGCGCGGAGGTCAAGCGTGCAAAGGGTCTGGTGCTGGATGGCCCGCGGCTCTGCACGGTCCGCTTGGCACGCCGCCTCTATCGCGGAGAGCAGTCGTACTCACTCGGCGCCTTGGCAGAACGCTTTGGGCTGGAGAACGCGGCACGCCACCGCGCGGCCGGCGACGCGGTGGTGACCGGCATGCTGCTCGAACGGCTCCTGAGCGTGGCGGCCGAGAAGGAGATCCGCACGCTGCAGGATCTCGAGACGATGCACCGGACCCCCGTCGCGGAGTTGCCGGTATGAGTCGTGTCACGACGCTGCAAGTCGGCAAACTCACTGTGCACGCACTCGATGCGGGAATGCAGCAGCTCGATGGCGGCGCGATGTTCGGCGTCGTGCCGAAGCCGCTCTGGGAACGTCGAATTGGGGCTGACGCGCGGAATCGGATTCCGCTCACCATGCGACCGTTGTTGATCGAGCACGATGACGGTTTGGTATTGGTCGATACCGGACTCGGCAACAAGGACTCGGCCAAGTTCCACGACATCTACGGTGTCGAGAACGCCGGCGCCAATGGCCGGACCGCGCTCGAGGATGCGCTCGCGGAACTGGGACATTCGCCGGCTGACATCGCCATCGTGCTCGATACCCATCTCCACTTCGATCATGCCGGCGGCAACACCTTCATCGCGGCCGACGACGCCGAGCGGCGGGTGCAACTCGCCTTCCCGAACGCGCGCTACATCGCGCACCGACGCGAGTTCGACTGGGCCAACACCGCCAATGAGCGCACCTCGGCCAGTTACCTCCCCGACAACTACCACCCGCTCATGAACGCCGGGAAGCTCGAACTGATCGACGGTCCCGCCGGCACGATCGTGCCGGGCATCGGTGTCATCGTCACACCAGGGCACACTCCTTGGCACATGTCGGTGTTGATCGAGAGTGCAGGGGAGGGGCTCCTCTACCCGGCCGACACCATCCCGACGGCCCACCATCTCCCGCTCCCCTGGATCATGGGGTACGATGTCGAGCCGCTCCGGACGCTGGAGAGCAAGCGGGCGCTCTACACCCGCGGGATCGCGGAGGGTTGGCGGATCGTCTTTGAGCATGACGCCGAGACGGTGGGGGGGAGATTGGTGCAGGGGGAGCGAGGCGTGGAGTTGGGCGAACGCTTGACGGGGAAGTGAGGGAACAGGGAACAGGGAACAGGACAACGAATCCTTCTAGGGGCGAGGCATGCCTCGCCCGTTCTGTGAACGGGTGAGGGGTGAGGGGTATCTTTCTGGTCCCCCGAACGACCGCCCGACAGGTGGTACCCGATGTCTCGAATTGCTGCCGTTCTTCTGCTGCTCCTGGTCTCTGCATCAGGCGCCGGCGCCCAGCAGGCGAACTCGCCCTCCCTCCGCATTCAGCCGACCTCAGCGGCCCTGAGGCTGGTGATCCCGGCTCCGTCCGCGATCTCACAGAAGAACCTGGAGCGGCTCCAGTTCGCGGACTCCACGAGGCAGCCGACGTACTGGCAGAATGGGCTGTGGATGGGGGTGGGTACCGGGGTCGTCCTCGGGACTTTGCTCGGCTTCAGCAACGGTGGGGAGCCCGCCGTCTCTACCAAGGAGAAGTTCACGAACTCCTTCCTGCTCAGCGGTGTTATTGGGATGCCACTTGGCGTCATCGGAGCCCTGATTGGCGATACGATGAAGCGGTAGGTTCAGACCGCTGCGGCCTGACGGCCGCAGCCGAAGGGCCAGGGATGGGCGGCCGCAGCGGAAGGTCCCCGGTCCCCGGTTCTCCTCTCTCCTGCTCCCCCCTTGACGTCCCCACCACCACCCCCTATACTCCGCCTGTTACAAGAGGACGGGAAAGCCGTCCCACCCCAAGCCGAAGGACGTGGCAAAGGCGGTCTGAGAGTCATAAGCATCCGGTCCCATGGGACCGCGGTGCACCTCTTTTGACACCCTGCCAAACGCGGGGTGTCTTTTTTTGCTCGAACGGAGGAACTGCCACTGTCCAGCTTTGATCGAGATCGTCGCGTGCGGGTCAACCGGCAAATCCGAATCTCGCCTGTGCGAGTCGTGACCGGTGAGGGTGAGCAGCTCGGTGTCCTTCCGCTTGAGGAAGCGCTGGCGGCTGCAGCGGAGCGGGGCCTCGATTTGGTTGAGGTTGCTCCGATGGCCCGACCCCCCGTGGTCAAGATCATGGACTACGGCAAGTACAAGTTCGAGGAAGCGAAGGCGGCGCGTGCAGCCAAGAAGAAGCAGCATGTGATCCACCTGAAGGAAGTGAAGTATCGTCCGGGGATCGACGATCACGATTTTGACTTCAAGACCCGCCACGCCCGGGAGTTCCTGGGTGAAGGGAACAAGGTCAAGGTCACGATGATGTTCCGTGGGCGTCAGATGGCCCACACCGAGCTCGGCAAGGCCGTGCTCGATCGCGTGGCCGCTGCCCTGGTCGATGTCGGCAAGGTCGAGCAGGACGCCAAGCTGGATGGACGCAACATGATCATGGTCCTCGCGCCGAAATAACGCGTCGGACCCTGATAGCAACTTTGGAGAACGTTATGCCGAAGCAGAAGACCAAGCGCGCCGCCATGAAGCGGTTCACGATTACGGGCACCGGCAAGATCAAGCGGTCCCAAGCGAACAAGCGGCACATTCTGACCAAGAAGACGCAGAAGCGGAAGAATCAGCTCGGCAAGTCCGCGCTGGTGTCGTCGGCCGACTATCCGCGTACCATCAAGCTGCTTCAGGCCTGAGGAGATTAGACCATGTCACGCGTCAAGAACGGTCCCGCGCACCACGCGCGCAAAAAGAAGATCATGGCGGCAGCGAAGGGTGGCTTCGGCGCCCGGAGCAAGCTCTACAAGGCTGCCAAGGAAAATGTCGAACGCGGAATGGCGTATGCCTATCGCGACCGGAAGAAGAAGAAGGGCGATTTCCGTCGCCTCTGGATCGTCCGGATCGGCGCTGCGGCGCGAATGCACGAGATCTCGTATTCGCGGATGATGGCGGGCCTCAAGGCTGCCGGCGTCGAGATCAACCGGAAGGTCCTCGCTGACCTGGCCGTCAACGACGCGGATGCGTTCGCGGCGCTGGCCGAGGTGGCGAAGGCGCACCAGGCGGCCTGATCGGTCGCTGTGCTGTGCTCGTGGGGCCGTCCGTCGTTGCACGGCCGGCCCCTTGTGCTTCCCGCCGTACTTGCCGGAGCCGTCGTGTCCGAGTCGCCTGATCATTCGTCGCTCGCGCCGTTGCGCGCGCGACTTGCCGCCATCCCCACCCTTGATGCCGAGGCGCTTGAAGCCGAGGCGGTCGCACTGCTTGGTCGCAAGCAGGGCGAACTGACCATGCGCCTCAAGGGGCTCGCCGCGCTGCCCATCGAGGAGAAGCGCGCCATGGGGGGCGCCCTCAACGTCCTGAAGAATGAATTGGAAGCCGCCGTCGAGGCGCGTCGCGCCGAGCTCGCGCAGGCCACCAGTGCCAATGCGAACCGGGACGTCGACTTCTCGATGCCCGGCCGCGCGCAGTGGCCCGGGACGCTGCATCCCGTCACGGTCGTCGTGGATGAGATCGTCGAGATCTTCCGCGGGCTCGGCTTCGCCGTCGCCCTCGGCCCGGAGGCAGAGGATGAGCAGCACAATTTCATCGCGCTGAACTTCCCGCCCGACCATCCGGCGATGGATATGCACGACACGCTCTACCTCGACCCGGAAGGCGCATCGCGTCCGGTCGGCGAGCGGATGCTGCTGCGCACCCATACGTCACCGGTGCAGATTCGCGTGATGCGTGACGGCCCGCCGCCGTACCGTGTGGTGATTCCGGGCACGGTCTATCGCAATGATGCGTTCGATCCGTCGCACGCGCCCGCCTTCTCGCAGATCGAAGGACTCGCGGTCGACGAGGGCATCACCTTCGTCGACCTCAAGGCGACCCTGACGCACTTCGCGCAACGCTTCCTCGGCGCCGACACGCGCGTCCGCTTCCGGCCGTCGTTCTTCCCATTCACGGAACCGTCGGCGGAGATGGATGTCGGTTGCCGGCTCTGTGATGGGGCAGGATGCGCGGCATGCAAGGGCACGGGATGGATGGAAATTCTCGGCTGCGGCATGGTGCACGAGAACGTGCTGCGTGACGCCGGCCTCGATCCGGAACGGTGGACTGGCTTCGCGTTCGGAATGGGCCCGCAACGGATCGCGATGCAGCGCTACGGATTGCACGATATCCGATTGCTCTACGGCGGCGACATGCGCGTACTGACGCAGTTCGGTGGAGTGGGCCGATGAAGATCTCGCGCGAATGGCTCGAGGGATTCCTCCGCCGCCCCTTGCAGTCCGCCGACGTCTCCGCGCGCCTCGGCATGCTCGGTGCGCCCGTTGATGGCATCGAATCGCTCGGCGGTGATCTGTCGCCGTTTGTGGTTGGCCTCGTGACCGAAGTCCGGCCGCACCCGAATGCCGACAAGCTGCGTGTCACCAGCGTTGACGATGGCACCGGTACGCTGTCGCAAGTCGTCTGCGGCGCGCCGAATGTCACGGCCGGGCACAAGTATCCGTTCGCCAGACTCGGCACCGTGATGCCGGGCGGATTGGTGATTGAGAAGCGGAAGCTCCGCGGCGAGGCGTCCGAAGGGATGCTCTGTTCCGCACGGGAACTCGGCCTCGGCCAGGAGCACGATGGCATCCTGACGCTCGAGACGGATGCCGCACCCGGCACGCCGTTGCTGGAGATCATGGACGCACCGGATGAACGGCTCGACGTCGACGTGACGCCGAATCGCCCCGATCTGATGTGCCACAAGGGTGTCGCGCGCGAGCTGGCGCACGCCTATGGCATCGCGTATCGCTTGCCGGAGATTCCGGAGCTTGTCGAGATCGACCTGCCGCCGCCCGTCCGTTACGGGGATGAGGCCATCGTGGGTGGCGTACGTCTCGCGATCGCCGACAGTGGCTGCGGCCGATTCCTTGGCGCGACGATTCGCGGTGTGAAGATCGGCCCATCGCCGGCCTGGTTGGTGCGCCGACTCGAAGGGGCAGGGGTTCGCTCCATCAACAACGTGGTTGACGTCACGAACTATGTCATGCTCGAGCTCAATCAGCCGATGCACGCGTACGACGCGGCGACGCTGCGTGGTCCTGCCGTGATTGTCCGTGCCGCGCGTGAGGGTGAGGCGTTGGTAACGCTCGATGGCGTGACACGCAAGCTCGCTGCCGGCACGTTGGTGATTGCCGATGCGGAGCGGGTCATTGGCATCGCCGGCGTGATGGGCGGTGAGGAGACCGAGGTCAGCGGGACGACCACCGATCTCTTTCTCGAGTGCGCCTGGTTCGAACCGTCGCGAGTGCGTTCGGCGCGTCGCGCTGCCAATCTGTCGACCGATGCCTCACAGCGATTCGAGCGTGGCACGGATCGGTGGGGTGCAGTGGATGCTTTCCGTCGCGCGATTCGGATCGTGCTGACGGTGGCCGGTGGCGCCGTGGACAATGCGACGGTGGATTGCTTTCCGGCCCCGAGCTTCCCGCCGCGGATCTTCCTCCGTCCATCGCGGGTGTCGCAGGTGCTCGGTGTGGCACTGCCATGGATCGAGATCGAGAAGCAACTCGTCGCGCTCGGTGCCACGGTGGTCTCCAAGCCGGATGACGGCCGGATGGCGGTCGACGTTCCGGGCTGGCGTCCCGATATCCAGACGGAGATCGATCTCGTCGAGGAAATTGCCCGGCTGTACGGCTACGACAAGATCCCGACGGATCTTCGTGGCTTCCGTCCGGGCGCCAGACAGGACGACGCAGCTTGGGGCGCCATGGCGCGGATCCGGCTCGGGCTGGCGTCGCAGGGGCTTTCCGAAGTGATGACGCTTCCGATGGTGGCCACAGGAGGTCCGGGAGCCCCCCGCCTGCTGAACCCTCTCTCGGCGGATCACAGCGTGCTTCGGGATGCCCTGCTGCCCTCGCTCGTGGGAGAGATCGAGGCCAACTGGGCGCTCCACACGGCTGATATCAGGCTTTTCGAGGTGGGGACGATATTCGCCAAGGGTGAGCCTGGCGGACGCCCCACGGAGGCGCTGCAGGCCGGGTTTGTCGTGACTGGGGCGCGGGCTCCGATGCACTGGTCCGATGGTGGCAAGCCCGCACTCTGGGACCGCTGGGACGCGCGGGCCCTCTTCGAGCGGCTCGTTGCTCTGGCGAATCCCTCCGCGGCGGTCCAAGTTGAGGAGGGCGGCTGGGTTGCCCGTCTTGGGGATGGCACCGTGGTGGGCCACTGCAGGCAGCTTTCGGCCGATGCCCCACCGTGGGCGGCACCACTCTTCGGTGGTGAAGTCGCGGTGGCAATGACCCCAGCGCCTGTCGTGCCATTCGTTCCGGTGCCGGCGTATCCCGCTGCGACACGCGACCTCGCGTTGCTGTTGCCGATGGGCACTGCGGTGGAGCAGGTCACCGCGCTGCTGATGCAACGTGGACAGCGGCATGAATTGCGGTCGGTTACGGTGGTGGATGAGTACCGAGGCAAGAATCTTCCTGAGGGCCGTCGGAGCGTGGCCATTCGCCTCGTCTTCCGCGCCTCGGATCGGACCCTGACGGATGCCGAGGTTGAGCAGGGCCTCGGCCGGCTGATGACCTCTTTGGAGCGCGAGCTTGACGTCACCCTACGTTCGTCCTGACCTCCCGGCACTGCAAGAACTCGAGCGGGTGCTTCGGCACCTGACCGATGAGCTTGCAGGGTGGCGCCGGCGCTGTCTGAAGGCAGAGACGGAGCTGCAGGGACTCAAGGCGCAGGATGGCATGGTGCCGGGTCAGCAGGTCGTGGGGATGCAGGCGCGGACGCTCGATCTCCAACGGGAGAACTTGGAGTTGCGGGCTCGGGTGGATCGTGCACGCGAAATGGTCGTGCGCTTGCAGCAGCGGCTGGCATTCCTCGAAGAGGAGTATGGGGCGGAGGTGCGCTCATGAGTGAGGCACCGAAGCATTCCGTCCGGGTGCACGTGGGTGGTGAGGACTTGGTGGTTCGCTCCGAACTGCCGGTGGAATACACTCGAGATGTTGCTGCCTATCTCGATGATAAACTTCGGGGGATCCGGGCGATGTTGCCGACCCTCGAGGCACACAAGGCAGCGATTCTGGCGGGCCTGGCCGTGACCGATGAGCTCTTTCGTGCTCGTCGGGCGGATGGGGAAGTGGCGACCCGCTTGACCGCATTGTCGGATGATCTGAGTCGCCTCCTGCCGCCTGCCAAGCGCGGCCCCCGTGGAGGCGTGAGCGAGTGACCCATGCTGGCGCCGCCAGGCGCTGGTCGAGGACATAAATGATTGACTTGAACCTCTTGATCGCCCTCGGCACCGGTGTGGTGGTGGGCGTCCCCATCGGCATGTTGTTGTGGAATCTCGTCCTTGCACGGAGCGCGCGGAACCTCCGCGCGCTCGGGGATCAGTCGCGGCGCGAAGCATCCGAGATGATCGCCGCAGCGGAACGTGATGCGGCGGTGCTGCGTGAAGGCACCATCGTCACCGCCCGTGCTGAGGCCCTCGCACTCAAGGAAGAGGCTGCGCGCGAGGTTGAACGTCGCCGCGAAGAAATTGAGAAGGTCGAACGACGGCTTGGGGATCGCGAGGAACAACTCTCCGAGCGGAAGGATCGCGTGCGCGCGGAAGAGCGGGCGGTCGAACAGCAGCAGGCCGCGGTTGCTGACCGGGAAAAGGCGCTGGTCCAGGCACGGCTCGACCTCGGCCAGCTGGAGGGAGAACTGCAGCAGCGCCTAGAACGCGTCGCTGGGCTCACCGCCGAGGATGCCGCGCGGGAAGTGCGCCAGCAGGTGGAAGATGAGGCTCGCACCCAGGCTGCTGCCGGGGCACGGGACATCAAGGAGCGGGCGCGCCGGGATGCCGATCGGGAGGCGCGCCGCCTCCTTGCCATGACCACGCAACGCCTCGCCGCAGAGTACACCGCCGAGACGACGGTCTCCGCCGTCTCGCTGCCCAACGATGAAATGAAGGGACGCATCATCGGGCGCGAGGGGCGCAACATTCGTGCATTCGAATTGGCGACCGGGGTCGATGTCATCATCGACGACACACCGGATACCGTGGTGATTTCCTGTTTCGACCCGGTGCGTCGCGAGATCGCCAGACGGGCGCTCGATGCGCTCGTCACCGATGGCCGCATTCATCCAGGCCGCATCGAAGAAGTGGTCGCCAAGGCCCAGAAAGAACTCGATGCCCAGCTGACCGAACTGGGCGAGCGGGCGGCGTATGATGTTGGGGTCAATGGTCTGCATCCGGAATTGATCCGCTTGGTCGGTCGGATGCGGTATCGCAGCTCCTACGGGCAGAACCTCTACGAACACTCCAAGGAAGTCTCGTGGTTGGCCGGCATGATGGCCGCCGAACTGCACCTTGATGTGGCGCTCGCCCGGCGCGCGGGTCTCCTGCATGATATTGGCAAGGTGCTGACGCACGAGCACGAAGGGACGCATGTCCAGCTCGGCGTGGAGGTCTGTCGTCGGCATGGGGAGTCCGAGGCGGTGCTGAACTGCATCGAGGCCCACCACGACGATGTCCCTCACGAGAGCAGTGAGTCCGTTCTGGTGCAGGCGTCCGACAGCGTCAGCGGCTCACGGCCCGGCGCACGCCGCGAAGCGTTCGAGACATACGTCAAGCGGCTGACGAAGTTGGAGGAAATCGCCGGAGGGTATCCCGGCGTCGAGAAGACGACGGTGATTCAAGCGGGAAGGGAAGTGCGCGTCATCGTCCGCCCGGAGAAAGTGGACGACGCGGCGGCGCAGGAGCTCTCGGAGACGATTGCCCGGCGCATCGAACAAGAGCTGCAGTACCCCGGACAGATCCGGGTGACTGTCATTCGTGAGACTCGAGCAACGGACGTGGCAAAATGAGTGCGACAATCATTGATGGGGTGGCGATCGCGAAGACAATCCGGGCGGAAGTCGCCGAGCAGGTGGCTGCCCTCAGCGCGCACGGCATCGTGCCTGGACTGGCGGTCATTCTGGTCGGCGAGGATCCCGCCTCCTCCATCTACGTCCGCTCGAAGGGGAAGGCATGCAAGGAAGCCGGCATGCACTCCGAGACCATCATTCTCCCCGCGGATACGACGGAGGCAGACCTGCTGGCCACCATCGATCGCGTCAATGCCGATCCGCTGATTCACGGTCTGCTCGTCCAGTTGCCGGTCCCGGCGCATATCGACACCGACAAGGTGCTGCGTCGCATCGATCCCGCGAAGGACGTCGATGGATTCCATCCGGTAAATGTCGGCAAGCTGGTGCTCGGCGATCCAACCGCCTTCAAGCCCGCGACGCCCGCCGGCATTCAACAGATGTTGCTCCGTTCGGGTGTGGAGACTCGAGGCGCCCATGCGGTGATTGTCGGGCGTTCCACCATCGTCGGTCGACCGATGGCAAACCTGTTGATTCAATCCGGCCCTGGCGGCGATGCCACCGTGACCGTGACACACTCGCGCACCCGCGACCTCGCGGGCATGTGCCGCAGCGCCGATATTCTCGTCGTCGCCATCGGCCGCGCGGAGATGATCGGGGCGGACGCCGTGAAGCCCGGCGCGACGGTGATCGACGTCGGCATCAATCGCGTGGACGATGCCTCGCTGCCGAAGGGGTATCGGGTCTGCGGTGATGTCGCCTTCGACGAGGTGTCGAAGGTCGCTGGGGCGATCACGCCGGTGCCCGGCGGCGTCGGACCAATGACCATCGCGATGCTCCTCAGCAACACGCTGCAAGCGGCGACGCTGCGGCAGCAGGGTAGGTGACTTCTCCCGACGAGGCGTGGTCCGTTTCTCGGCTGGCGCGCGCGATCAAGCGCACCGTCGAGGAGGGGGCGGAGCCCGTCTGGGTCCGAGGCGAGCTGGTCGGGGTGAAGCGCTATCCGAGTGGGCATTGGTACTTCGGCCTGCGGGATGAATCGGCGAAGGTCGACTGCACCCTCTGGAAATTCTCGGCCGCGCGGCTCCCCGCGCCCCTGGAGGAAGGGCAGGAAGTCTTCGCCTTCGGCACGCCCAACGTGTGGGAGGAACGGACAGCGCTCCGCTTCAACGTGACGCGTGTGGTCAGCGCGGCCGGAGTCGGCGCGGCGGCCCAAGCCATCGAACGCGCCAAGCAGGCACTGCTCGCGGATGGCCTGCTCGATCCCGCGCGCAAGCGACCGCTTCCCCCCTTTCCACTTCGTATCGCCGTGATCACCTCGATCGCCGGTGCCGCCGTGCATGACATCATCACGGTGGCGAAGCGGCGGTGGCCCGGGATCGAATTGCTGGTGATCAACAGCACGGTGCAGGGCGAGGGCGCCCCCGCCGAACTCGTCGCCGCGCTTGGGCGCGTGGCCCGACTCGACGCGATCGATTGCTGCATCATCGGGCGCGGCGGCGGAGCACGCGAGGATCTCGCCGCCTTCAATACCGAAGCGGTCTGCCGCGCCATTGCGGCGTGCCCGGTCCCCGTGATCAGCGCCGTGGGGCACGAGGTCGACGTGACCCTGGCGGACCTGGTTGCCGACGTGCGTGCTGCCACACCATCGCAGGCTGCCGAGTTTGCGTTGCCGGATCGTCGCGAGGTGGAGGCTCGCGTTGCGGCACTGCGCGACGCTCTCGGCTCCCGTACCCTGGCACAGGTGGCCGGGATGCAGTCCCGACTTGTTCGGACACGCGATCGGCTCGGCAATGCCCTCCTGGAACAGGTCCGCACCGCCGAGCGTCGGTTGTTGCGCGTGGAGGCACGATTGCCGCTCGCGCTGGAACGCCATGCCCGGGCGCCGCGCGAACGGCTCGCACGCGTGCAGGGGCGCCTCGCCCCGGCGATGCGGCGGCGGGTCGCGGAGACCCACGCCGATCTCGGTCGCCTCGCGGCGCAACTCGATGCGCTCTCGCCGCTCGCCGTGCTCGGGCGTGGTTATGCCATGGCACGCGGCGAAGAAGGCAGACTGTTGCGACGGCGCGCCGACTTCGTTCCCGGAACCCCATTCACTCTGACTCTTGCGGACGGATCGATCACGGCCCGCACGGAGGCATCATGAGCAGCACCCCGACCTTGGGTGAGGACCTCACACGACTCGAGGAAATTGTCCGTCGCCTCGAAGATGACGATCTGGCACTCGAGTCTGCCTTGCAGCTCTTCGAGGAGGGCGTGACACGGCTCAAGGCCGCCCAGGCGCGCCTCTCGGTGGCCGAAGCGCGGGTCCTGCAAGTGCTTGAGGAATCCGGTGACACGGGCGCACTCCGCCTCGAACCCATGGATGGCTGATCACCCGAGTGGTCACGCTCTCCGGTTGGTTGAGGAGGCACGCGAGCTCGTCGACGCTCGATTGGAGGCGTGGGCCCAGCGGATGTCGCACGAGGTCCCCGGACAACTCGGGGAAGCCTTGGCGTATGCCCTCCGGAGCCCCGGCAAGCGGGTGCGCCCCGCACTCGTTCTTGCCGCAGTGCGAGCCGTCGGCGGCGATCCCCTGACCGCAGTGGATGTCGCCACCGCCGTTGAGATCGTCCATACCTACTCGCTCGTGCATGACGATCTCCCGTGCATGGATGACGACAAGCTGCGGCGTGGGCGGCCGACCACCCACTGTGCCTTTGACGTCGCGACGGCGACCCGGGTCGGGTTTCTCCTCGTCCCCCTCGCCGCGGAAGTCCTCTCCAAGGCTGGCAATTCCCTGGGGCTCTCCGCCGAGGAACAGCAGAGTCTGGCAGTCGAGCTGCTCGAGGCGGGCGGGATCCGGGGCATGGTCGGCGGACAGTGGCTCGATCTGGAGGCGGAGGGGGCCCACCTCGATCTTCCGGGCTTGGTGGCCGTCCATCAAGGCAAGACCGGCGCACTGATCCGTGCCGCGGTCGTTATCGGAGGGATCGCCGCCCGCGCCACGCCGGAGCAGGTATTTGCCCTGCGGGCGTATGGCGAGGAAATTGGGCTGGCCTTCCAGGTGGCGGACGATGTCCTGGACGCAACGGCCACCTCGGAGACCCTGGGAAAGACCGCTGGGCGCGACGCGGCGCTCGCGAAATCCACCTACGTCGGCCTCCTGGGAGTGGAGGGTGCGCGGGCAGAGGCGGCGCGCCACGAGCAGTTGGCGATCCGGGCACTCGAGGTGTCGGGTGTCCAGACTGAATCTTTGGCCGCCCTGGCGCGGTATATTGTGACAAGAGCCTCATGACTACTCATTCTCCGGGAGCACACGTGTCCCTCCTGTCGCGCATCGAGGGCCCTGCCGACCTGAAGCAGCTCTCCCGAGACCAGCTGCCGCAGCTGGCTCAGGAAATTCGTGACAGGCTGATCGAGCGCTGTTCGATCACGGGCGGCCATATCGGCGCGTCCCTAGGTGTGGTGGAGCTCACGATCGCCCTCCTCTACGAGTTCGATTCGCCCACGGACAAGGTCCTCTGGGATGTCGGACATCAGGCGTATGCGTGGAAGCTGCTGACGGGTCGCAACGTGGCGTTCCCGACCCTGCGGTCCGCTGGAGGGATTTCAGGCTTCCTGAAACGCGATGAGAGCGAGCACGACCAGTTCGGTGCCGGTCACGCCGGAACGGCAATGTCGGCTGCCCTCGGGATGGCGACCGCGCGCGACTTGAAGGGAGAGAAGAACAAGGTGATCGCGGTCGTCGGGGACGGCGCCCTCACCTGCGGCCTCTCCTATGAGGGGATGAATAACGCCGGGCATTCGGATCGTGACATCATCCTGATCGTGAATGACAACGGGATGAGCATCTCGCCCAATGTCGGGGGCATCTCGAAGATGCTCGGTGGTATTGTCGCGAATCCGCGCACCAACAAGCTGCGCGATCATATCAAGCGCGTGACCCACAAGCTCGGCCATGTCTTCGGCGACGGCGTCGTCGAGTTCGCCAAGAATGTCGAAGAGTCCGCCAAGAATCTCTTTTCGGAAGGCATGCTCTTCGAAGAGCTCGGGTTCCGGTACTTCGGCCCGATTGACGGACACGATCTCGAGAAGCTGACCGACACGCTGGCGTTTGTCCGAGACCTGGAAGGCCCCCGTGTGATCCACGTGATCACCGAGAAGGGGAAGGGGTTCTCCTTCGCCGAGGCAAACCGCGAAAAGTGGCACGGGCTCGCGGCGTACGATCCCATCACCGGCGAAGCACGCAAGAAGGCGAGCGGTCCGCCGACTTGGACCCAGGTGTTCGGCGACACCCTTGTCGCGCTCGGCAACGAACACGAGGACCTCGTCGTGATCACCGCGGCCATGCCAAGTGGGACCGGGACCAACGTCTTTCAGAAGGCGCACCCGGACCGCTTCTTCGATGTCGGCATCGCGGAAGGCCACGCCGTCACTTTCGCCGGCGGCCTCGCGACGCAGGGGATCAAGCCGATCGTCGCGATCTACTCGACCTTCTTGCAGCGTGCATACGACAACATCATTCACGACATCGCGGTGCAGCATTTGCCGGTCGTGTTCGCGATGGATCGCGCCGGCTTGGTGGGCGAGGATGGCCAGACGCATATGGGCTTGTACGACATCGCCTACATGCTGGCGGTGCCGGGCATGACCGTGATGGCGCCGAAGGACGGCGACGAACTCGTTGGACTGTTGCGGACCGGCCTCGAGCACGACGGCCCCTCCTGTGTGCGGTACCCGCGTGACAAGGCACCGTCTGACCCCAACCCGGTCGGGTCGGTCCCGGCGGTACCGTATGGGACGTGGGAAGTGCTGACCCCTGGCCGCGATGTGGCCATTCTCGGGGTCGGCACCATGGCACTCCCTGCGCAGGCCGCTGCCGAATTGCTGCATACCCAGGGCATCGAGGCGACGGCCATCAATGCGCGCTTCGTGAAGCCGATGGACGAGGCCATGCTCGAGACCCTGACGCGCGACTGCCGGCTTCTGGTAACGGTGGAAGAGGGAACGGTCGTCAATGGCTTCGGGGCCTCCCTCGCCGAGCGGATGCAACGGACCAATCCGGAAGTTCGCGTGATCGCCATGGGAATCGCGGACGAATTGATTCTCCAGGCACCGCGTGCCGAACAGCTTGCCGCGTATGGGCTGACGGCCGATGGCATTGCCACGCGCGCCGCAGCAGTTTGGCGCACCCTCGCGGTCCGCTGAGGCTCCCCTGCGGATCGGAATCGTCGGGAACACGCGCTACGCCGACCTGCGAGGAGCCCTCGCAGAAACGGCTCGCTTGGCCGCCGCCCATGGCTGGAGCCTCGCCGGTGGCGAGGCGCTGGCCGAGCTCTCTCCCGTGCCATTGCTTCCCTTCGACCCGACACAGATCGACCTGCTCCTGACACTGGGTGGCGACGGCACGCTGTTGCGAGGCGCGCGTCAACTCAATCACCACGAAGTCCCGATTCTTGGCGTCAATTTCGGACGGGTGGGATTCCTGACCGCGATTGCGCGTGATGGCGTCGCCGAGGCGCTGACTACCGTGGCCGCCGGAGGGCACCGACTCTCCCCGCGCTCCGTGCTGCTGGCCTCCGTGCGTGATCAGGCTGGCGTGCGCCTCAGCGAACGCTCGGCCCTCAACGACGTCGTCCTGCACAAGGGTGGCGTCGCCCGCGTCGTGCGGTTCCAAGTGATGGTCGATGGCGAGCCGATGGGGCCGGTCTCCGCCGATGGATTGGTCGTCGCATCGCCGACGGGATCGACGGCGTATTCGCTCTCTGCAGGCGGTCCCGTGGTCGTCCCCACGATAGACGCCATGGTGGTCACGCCGATCTGTCCGCACTCGCTGGGTATGCGACCGATCGTGACGCGTGGCGACAGCGTGATTCGCGTGGAACCGCTCGAGCCGCGCGCCGCCGATCTGCTCGTCTCCTTCGATGGCCAGGACACTGCACCGCTTGGCGCAGGATGCGCCCTCGAAGTCCGACCCGCGCCGTGGCGCGTGATCCTCGTGCGCTTCGGTGAGCCCGCGTTCTTCCCGAGACTCCGCGAGAAATTGCACTGGGGCGACCTCTCCGATCGAGGAGTGTGATGCTCAGCTCACTCCGCGTGCGAGACCTCACCACGATTGCCGACGTCACGCTCGAGCTCGCGGACGGGTTGAACATCCTGACCGGTGAGACCGGCGCAGGGAAGTCGATGTTGGTCGACGCGCTCGCGCTCCTGCTCGGCGATCGTGCCGATCGAGCCGCTGTGCGACCCGGTGCCACGAAGGCCATTGTCGAGGGCGTAATCTCGCCGGTACCTCGCGCGACACGAGACGCGCTCGATGCCTCAGGCCTCGATGCCGAAGACCCATTGGTGATCCGACGCGAAGTCACCGCCGAAGGTCGGTCACGGGCATGGATCAACGGCTCTCCGACAACGGCCGGTGTCCTGGCAACAATCGGTGCGACACTCGTCGATCTCCACGGACAGCACCAGACGCTGCAGTTGTTGGAGGGTGGCGCCCAGCGGGACCTCCTCGACGCCTTCGGTGATACCGCTCCCGCCGCCAAGGCCGTCGCCGATGCCTGGCGCGATCTCGGCCTCCTCCGTGCGGAGCGCGATGCGTTGGCCGCGCGGCGTGACGCCGCCGAACGGCGCGCCGATTGGTTGCGCCATGTCGTGGATGAAGTGGATGGCGCCAAGGTGATCGCGGGAGAAGACGATCAGCTGGATGCGGAGGTCGTCCGGCTCTCGCATGCTGGCGTACTGGGCGAAGAAGCCCGCCGATTGGCGGAGGCGCTGGACGGGGACGAGGGCAGCGCGCGCCGAGCGCTCGGACAGGCAGAACGCGCCCTCAACGCGTTGGAGCGGCATGATCCCGCCCTCGGCGCGTGGCGCGAGTTGCTCGACGGCGCCTACGCACAGTTGGACGAATTGGCGCGGCTCGCGAGTCAGTACGCCGGGACACTCGCGGAGGAGCCGACGCGATTGGGTGAGCTGGAGTCACGCCGAGATCTGCTCTATACGCTCAAGCGAAAGCACGGCGGGACCCTCGACGCGGTGCTTGCCACTCGCGACGCGGCGCGCGCCGAACTCGACTTGATCGACTCCGCCGAATTTGATCTTCGGGCGTTGGAAGCACGTCTCGGTGCGGCCAACTCGGGGCTCGCGAGCCTCGCTGCGGCGCTCACCGCAGGGCGCGAGGTCGCGGGTACTCGGCTTGGCCGGGAGGTGACGCGGTTGCTCCCCGAATTGGGATTGGTCGGCGGCCGGTTCGACGTAGAGCTTCAGCAGAATGCTGCGGTTGGCGAGCACGGAGCGGAGGAGATCGTCTTCCTCGTGCAGCTCAATGCGGGGATGGAGCCGCGACCGTTGGCGCGGGTTGCCTCTGGTGGCGAACTCTCACGATTGATGCTCGCGCTGAAGGTCGTGCTGGCGCGTGAGGATGCGGTGCCGACGCTGGTCTTCGACGAGATCGATCAAGGGATTGGCGGTGAAGTGGGTGGACGCGTCGGTGCGGCACTGGCTCAGGTCGCGGCACAGCATCAAGTGTTGGTGATCACGCACCTTCCCCAGATTGCGGCGCAGGGCGATCGCCATCTCCGGATCGCCAAGGCCACGCGGGACGGTGTCGCAACCTCCGATGTGGAGCGCCTCCACGGTGAGGACCGTGTGTTGGAGTTAGCGCGCATGTTGGGTGGTGCGGGGGACGCGGCGATTGGACTCGCGCGTGCGCTGCTGGATGGCGGGGTCAGCGCCCGCTGACTGGCTTGTAGACCCGAAAGACAATCCGACTCGTCAACGGCAGCGCGACGACGCCGGAACTACTGGAGATGGTGCGTTCGATGGCGAACCCCGCCTCGACTGGCATCTTCAGGATCCCTTCCCGATTCAGTCCGTCGTGAGCGTAGCTGAGTCCGATCCCAATGCGGGTCGCGTTTGCGCCAGTGCCAGCAACGAACGATTGCAGATCGATGCTCTCACCGGTGTTGAGGGGGTCTGCCAGCGTCAGTGCGTCGGTGCCCCGACGTTGGTGCTGCAGCATTCCGGTCAGCGCAAAGTGCGGCGCGATCCGCATGAACGGTTCCGCGGTGATGGTGATCAGGTCCCCAGGGTTTCGACTGAGCAGTGTGACGGAGCGTGCGGGCCGCAGCAGTTGGTCTCGGCTGCCGAGGCGTTCCAGTGCAGTGCCGGCGAGCTGTGTGGTCAACAGCGCACTCGCGCGGAGCCCGAACGACCCTCGCCCGAATTCCCCCGTCGCACCGAACTCAATATCGGGTTGGCCCTCGCCGCTCCCTTGGTCGAGCAGCAGGGTGGCTCGCGGGAGTTTGCCGGTGGAGAGCCGGGCACCGACATGCGCCCAGAGACCAAGCCACCGCGGATCGCCGACCGCACCCCGCCGTAACAACTCCGCGGTCATCCCGAGTTCGATGTCACCGAGCGAGACGAGTGGCAAGTCCTCAGGCGCCGTGAGATCAAAGCCTGTCGGCGCGCGGAGCAGCGCATCGAGCGCGCTCGATGACAGGGGGACTGCCGGGAGGGCAGGGCTCGCGTTGATGCGGGTGCCGTTGAGGTCGGTCCCCAAGATGCCGTCCAGCGCGGCGATCCGTTCGAGCAGGGCGGCGCCGTCGGTGCTGGCGAGTGTTGGCAACACCGCGCTGCTGCGCACCGGATCCGCGAGCAGTGCAAACAGTCCGTTCCGGAGCGCGGTGCCCTCGGCGAGCGTCTGGTCGGCAAGCGCACGGGCAGTGGGCGTCGTGAATGCGCCGTCGGTGATCCGGCTGTTCAGGCTCGTCAGGGCTGCATCGAAGGAGGTGAAGAACGCGGTGGTCTGGTCTCTGCCGCCGGCGGTTCCCAACGACTGATCGGCGGGATTGATGCCGACATTTGCCCCAGTACCGGAGGTGGTGAGGCGGAGCTGGGTGCGGGTAGAAACGAACGGAATCCGTGCGGACAGGGTCACGCGGCGAGAAATGCCCAACCCGAGCCCGATACTTGCGACTCCTCGCTGCTGCTCGGCCTCGGCCTGGATTCCCCCGAGGGAATATCCGGACACGGGGCGGCCGAGGAGGGAGCCCATCCCGGCCTCCAGCGCGCTGACGAGCGGGGTGGCGGTGGCATCCAGCGTCGCCGTGCTGAGGCGTTCCCCGAGCCGCATGCGTGCACCATCGACGCGGAGCATATCGGTCGGATGGAATGCCCCGCCGAGTTCAATACGGAGGGTGCCGCTGGGGGCGGTCAGCAGCGGGAGCTGGGCTGACACCACTCCAACCGGGGCGAGGATCAGCAGGGCAGGGACGAGGCGAGCGATCATGGCCGTTCAAGATAGCGCACTCGGCAGGGGCGGGTGACCTGCCCATATTGAAGTCAGCTGGCTCGGGTGGCGAAATGGCAGACGCAGGGGACTTAAAATCCCCAGGGGGCAACCCCGTCCGGGTTCGAGTCCCGGCCCGAGTATCGGCCCTACCACGGAGACGCGATGCGACAGAGGACGCAGGGGTTCACGATCATCGAGCTGCTGGTGGTCATGGTCATCATCGGCATCCTCGCGCTACTGGCGATTCCACGACTGAGTCAGACGCGTGGACGTGCCCTGCGTGCTTCAATGATCAGTGACCTCAAGAATGTGGTGACGAGTCAAGAAGGATTCTATTCGGTCACGAACGACTTTGCGGGGGGCTTCGCCAGTGGCCCGGAAATCCAGGCGACCGGAGGAGCTGGTCGACTCGCCTTTACCCCGAGTCCGGGAAATGTGCTCGTCATTACCTATCACTCCAGCACCGGTCCGGGGTGGTCTGCGGTGGTGACCAATCCCCTCGTGACGCAGTCCGGTGCGTCGACTTGTGGAGTGTTCGTTGGGAGCCCTGGATACTCACCTGACGTGAAGGTCACCAATCCGGGCACACCCACCTGCTATTGATCAAGGGGGATTGTCCCATGCTCGTCGCGGGGTGACTATGTAGGCCATGGGCATTTCTTCTCCCACCGCCGCTCGACCCTGGACCTTCCGCCTGCGGGTGCTCACGATCGCCGGCCTGCTGAGCGTGGTCGGCCTCATCGGGAGCGCTGCGTTAGCACGGCGTGCGGACACGGATGCTCGCGCAACGCTGAAGTCCGACTTGCAACGATTTGACGCGGCGCAGCGCGCCTGGCAGGCCCGGTATGGTGACTTCGCCCAGTCCTTCGACGCGAAAGGGTCGCCGACAGCGATCGCCTTCACACCATCTCCTGGGGTCACCTTCAAGTTCGAGAGTTTCTCCCCGCAGGCCTGGTCCGCGACGGTCACCGGCGGCAGCGACATGGTGGCGCCTCGGATGTGCGGGATCTTTCGTGGTGAGGGCCCCATCGCCCCGCATCGTGCCCTGATCACCGAGGGCGCCATCGCTTGCTGGTAAGGAGCGGTTACTTCCCGCGGAGTTGATCGCGGCTCGCGCCCAGAAAGCTGTCCGCTGCCATGCTGCTCGCGAGTTCGAGCTCGAGTGGGCCATCGCGCCCCTCAAGGCGGTATTGCGTCCTCAGTTCCACGACAAGCGCCAAGGAAGTGTCCGCCACGCCGGCCTCGGCCAGGAAGGAGGGCATCCGACCACGGCTCCGCAGAAACTCCTGCACACGGCCATCCGCCAACCACAGCCCATAGCGAAGCGACGCTTCGGCGTTCTCCGGTTTCGGTGACCAGGGGTGATCCACGGGTCCCTGCACGATGGCGGGACGAATGAGCAGCAGCGCCGCGACGACGAGCCACACTGACAAGGCACCCGCAAGGAGAGGGGAGGAGGCACGGCGCGGGGCGGCAGGGAGCGCGACCCGCTCTGCCGCGCGCCGTCCAGCTTCCGCGATGACCTGATCCTGCGCCGCGGCCAGGGACGGTGACGCGAAATGCTTTTCGATGTCGATTTCGTAAACCGGCACCGCCAAACTTTCTGGGGGAGGCACGAACGCTGTGGTTGGCTCTGGCTGCTTCGCAATCAGGGGTGATGCGTCGGTCGGTGTCGGCGGAGCGGGTGGGGCGGGGACCTGTGGCGCAGCGGCCTTCTTCGACCTCGTGCGCTTTTTAGCCATTCTGTGGCGCCTCGCCCGCCAGGGCGCGGGCGACCTGCTCGGGAAAGTTCCGGATGTCGATCGGCTTGGTGATGTAGCCGTCGAAGCCCGCCTCCATGGCACGCTCGCGGTCACCCTGCATCGCATGCGCCGTCAGTGCCACGACGTGCAGGTCCCGGTATTCCGAGGCACGGATTTCGGCGAGCAACTCAAATCCATCCTTGCCCGGCATTTGGATGTCCATGAGCACCAGATCAGGGAGCTTTGCTGCCAGTGTCTCGAACAGTTCTTCACCACCCGGGATTCCCACGACCTCATGCCCCTTCATCGTGAGCAAGGTGCGAAACAGCTTCATGTTGTCTGGGCTGTCTTCGACAATCAGAATCATCCGTCGGACTCCATACGAGTACGCTTGAGAACGGCCCGCACTCTCGCGACGAGGGAGCGGGGTTGGACTGGCTTGGTGAGGTAATCCTGTGCGCCGAGCTCGAGGGCATGCATTTCCGTGTCGTCGGTTCGCGCCGTGAGCATGATGACGGGAATGGATGCGGTGCCAACCGCGGCACGCATCTCTTCCAAGACGCCGAGGCCCGTCAGGCGAGGCATGTCGTGGTCGAGCAGGACCAAGTCGATGGCCTTGGTCTCGATCGCCTCGAGGGTGTCGAGGCCATCGGCCGCTTCGATAACCAGAAAACCATCCCGTTCCAGCACCGTCTTCACCAGCCGGCGCATCTGCGCATCGTCGTCCGCGAGGAGGATCGTCGCACCCGTGCCGTCCGCCGCCGCCGTCCCGCGCGTGGCTCGAGCCCCTGATTCCGCCACGAGTGCTGGGGTTGCCGACCGGGCCGTGGCTGCATTCGTCTGATCAAGCGTCTCACCGAGGACACGGTGGATCTCGGCAAAGGAGGTCTGCCCATTCCAGAATCGGATCAGGCCACTCTCCCACAGCGTTCGCATGCCATGCGGACGCGCTGCGTCCAGGATGGCCTGCTGCGGGGCCCCTGCTTCGATGAGTCCGGAAACAGCACCCTCGATCGGCAGCAACTCAATCACGGCGAGGCGCCCCTTGAATCCGCTTCCGCCGCAGGCCTTGCAGCCAGCCCCCAACTGTGGGGTGAAGGTTCCCGTGTACCCCTCAGGGGGGCGTGCGTGCTCGGGAATGTCCTCCAGCGCGACCGGCGCCGCGCATCCTGGACAGATGCGTCGCACGAGTCGCTGGGCGACAACTCCCCGCAAGACCGTCCCGATCTTGAAGGAGTCGACACCCATGTCGCGCAGCCGCACGATGGCGGAGACGGCATCGTTCGTGTGCAGCGTGGAAAAGACGAAGTGCCCTGTCAAGCCGGCCTGGATGGCGATGGTGGCGGTTTCGCCATCACGAATTTCGCCGACCAGAACGATGTCCGGGTCCTGCCGAAGCACAGAGCGCAGCGCGGTCGCGAAGGTGAAGCCCTGCGCCTCGTTGACCTGCATCTGCGAGATGCCGTCGACGTCGTACTCGACGGGGTCCTCGACGGTGACGATGTTCACCTTGCCGGTGCGCAAGTGATTCAGCACCGCGTACAGCGTCGTGGTCTTGCCGGATCCCGTCGGGCCGGTGACAAGGACCATCCCCTCGCGGTGGCCAAGCATGCGCATCAACACTTCCTCTTCCTCGATCGGCAGTGCCAAATCGGGGATGGAAGCGCGGAGATTGGACTTGTTCAGAATGCGGATCACCAGCTTCTCGCCGCGCCGCGCGACCGGGGCGGTCGCGACCCGCATGTCCACCTCATGACCGGCCACGCGAATGGAGCTCCGTCCATCCTGCGGCGTCATCGAGTTGGTCACGTCGAGGCCAGCAATGATTTTCACGCGCCGGACCAAGGAAGGCCCCGCGGCCTCGGGAAGGCGCATGACCTCCTTGAGGATGCCATCCACGCGGTACCGCACGATGACGTGCACCCCTTCCATTTCGGAGTGGATATCACTCGCGCCAGCCTGCACGGCGTCTGCGATCATCGCATCGACGAGCTTCGACATCGGCGCGTCGAGCGCAGGATCACGCTCCTCAGCCTCCTCCTGTCGCTCGATCTCGATTGCCGAAGGCGCCAATCCCAGGAGAAGGCGATTGATCGAGTTCTCCGGCCGATAGAACTCGTCCAGTTTCTCACTGATCGCGCTCGGGGACGCCACTTCCAGCGTGACATCCCGGCCAGTGAGAAAGCCGAGTTCTTGTTCCGCGTTCATGTCGCGCGGGTCGGCCGTCGCGATGCGCACGCTCTTCTCGTCCATCGCGATCGCGACCACGTGATACTTCCGGGCTGCCACTTCGGGCAAGACGGCCGTCGCGCGCGCCTCCGCGGTGCTCAAGTCTGCGATCGGGACGCGGAAGCGCCTGGCCAATTCCGCACAGATGACGGCGTCGGTCGCGAGCCCGGTCTCCACGACCGAACGCCACATCCGCTGGTTGCGCATCGAGGCGAGCACCGAGACTCGCTCTGCCGGGACGATTCCGGCTTCGACCAGATAGGGGCCGAGCCAGGCATCGGGAGCAGTCGCGGAGTCAGGAGCGGTCATGGCGTTCCGAGGTCAATGGCGGTGAGGGGAGGCAGCGGCGCTGTTGTTCCACGCGTCCCGGAAAGATACGATTCTTGTTCGTCAAGTTGGACCCCCCGGCTTTCTGGAGTCCCCTCTGTCTTCTGGTCACTCGTTCGTCGTACGCGGTTCACATCGGGTCCCTGGGGACAAGAGTGTGACGCATCGCGCATTGATGTTTGCGGCGCTTGCCCCCGGTGCATCCATTATCGGCGGGGCTCTGACCTCGCTCGATGCCAAGTCCTCAGCCCGCGTGCTCCGGGCCTTGGGAGCCCAAATTGGCCCCCTTCGACCCGATTCCGTGATCAATGTGACCGGGAAGCCGCGCCTTGTCTCTCCGCGTGTTGCGCTCAATTGTGGCAATTCCGGGACCACGGCCCGCCTGATGCTCGGAATCCTGGCCGGACACCCCGTTTCCGCAACCCTCACCGGGGATCAATCCCTGCGGAAGCGTCCCATGCGCCGGGTGACAGCGCCCCTTTCGGCTATGGGCGCCATGGTGACCGAGGGGGACCGAGACGGGCTCCCCCTCACCATCCGTGGCGGTAAGCTCCGCCCATTGCGCTCCGAACTGCCGATCGCCTCGGCTCAGGTCAAGAGCGCGCTCCTCTTGGCTGGTGCGGTGGGAGGGGTCGAAGTTGCCCTCAGAGAGGTCGCGGTGACCCGGGACCACACGGAGCGGATGCTGGGTGCCCACGGATTCACGGTCTCTCGGAGTCGGGGATGGCTCCAATTTGCTCCGACCGGCGCGTTCCGCCCCTTTGCGCTGCAGGTTCCCGGGGATCCCTCCTCGGCCGCTTTCCTGCTCGCCGCGGCCTGTCTGGCGGAGGGTGGGGAGATCTGCGTTCATGCGGTCGGCCTAAACCCGACTCGCACGGGATACCTCAATCTGCTGACCCGGATGGGTGCGACAATCGAGGTGTTCGACGAGGAAGAGCCCTTTGGGGAGCCGACGGGGAATCTTGTGACCCGCCCCGCAGCCCTAAAGGCCATCGACGTCCAACCGGCGGAGATCCCCGGTGTCATTGATGAAATCCCGATGCTCGCCTGCCTTGCCGCCCGAGCGGAGGGGACGACGCGCTTCCGGGGTGTCGCGGAGCTGCGGGTCAAAGAGAGCGATCGCTTTGCCTTGATCGTCCAGAACCTGCGGGCTGTTGGCGTCGAAGCGGCCGCAGAGGGGGATGATTTGCTGGTGACTGGGCAGGAAGGGCCATTCCGGGGAAAGGTCGTCACGGCCGGGGATCACCGGATCGCGATGGCGTTCGCCGTCCTTGGGACGACCCGCGGCTCCCGAATCATCGTCGATGACCCGGCGTGCGCCGATGTCTCGTTCCCGGGCTTTGCGGACGCTCTCGGGGCGCTCTTCGGGAGGCAGGGATGACGCGACGGATCGTGGCGATTGATGGTCCCGCCGCCTCCGGGAAGTCCAGCACCGCCGCGGCCGTGGCAGCCCATCTCGGGCTGCGACACGTCGACTCCGGGGCGCTCTACCGGGCCATGACGTGGCTCGCGCTCCGGCATCGTCTCACAGACGCGGCAGCCATCGTCTCGGCTGCCGACGCCGCCGAGGTCGTGCTGTCCCCGATCGACCACGGGTTCGTGGTACTGGCGTCAGGAAATGATATCGAAAACGCAATTCGAACCGAGGAAGTGACCGCGGAGGTGTCCCGGATTGCCGCGCTTCCCGAGGTTCGGGACTGGGTCAATCGGCGGTTGCGTGATGCTCTGGCCCATGCGGGAGGGGGGGTCATGGACGGCCGTGACATCGGGACCGTGGTCTTTCCGGATGCGGCGCTGAAAGTCTTTCTGACGGCCTCTCCCGAGGCGCGGGCACGACGACGCCTCCTGCAGCGTGGGGAGGCGGTCGCCCCGGGGGTCCTTCGGGCGGAAGCGGCGCAGCTCGCCGAACGGGACCGCTTGGACGCTGGGCGAGCGGTCGCCCCGCTCCGGCAAGCGGAGGATGCGATCTACCTCGACACCAGCGAGATGGCGTTCGAGGCGCAAGTGGCCCAAATCGTCCGGTGGGCCGCGGAGAAAGGGTTGCTGCCGGGGTGACGGGCACGTATCCTTCTTGGCTGGCCCGAGATCGGGTCTGCTGAGGAATTACCCTCATCCCGCGGCACAGTCGCCCCGGCCTCTCGCAGTCGTATGGATCCCCTCCGAATGTCTGAAACCGAAACCCCGACCGAAGCGACCCTCGACGAAACCCCGGCTGTCGCGGTGATCGACGAGACTCCCGCCGCGCCCACCTACGAATCGACGCCCACGATGCCATTCGTCGGCTCGACCGGCATGCGCGTCCGCGAAGATTTCTACGACGACGAGTACACCTCTGAGGAATACGAGGACATGCTCACCCTCTACGAGGGGACGATGTCCCAGATCGTCGAGGGCGAGATCGTCAAGTCGAAGATTCTCCGCATCACGGACAACGCGGTCATCCTCGATGTCGGGTTCAAGTCGGAAGGATCCGTTCCACTCGACGAGTTCAAGGAGCCGCAGAACCTCCAGGTCGGCGATGAGGTCGAGGTCTTCCTCGAGCACCTCGAGGACTCGGAAGGCGCTGTCGTGCTGTCGAAGAAGAAGGCCGACTTCATGCGCGTCTGGGAGAAGATCCGCGTCGCGCACGAGTCGGATCAGCCGGTCGAAGGCACGCTGATGAAGAAGATCAAGGGCGGCGTGGTCGTGAACCTGATGGGCGTCGATGCCTTCCTCCCCGGGTCGCAGATCGCGCTCCGTCGGGTGCCGAACATCGACGAGCTCCTCGGCTCGACCTACGAGTTCAAGATCATCAAGCTCAACAAGCGTCGGCGGAACATCGTCGTCTCGCGTCGCGTGATCCTCGAGAACGAGCGGGCGCACAAGCGCGAGCACCTGATGAAGGAGCTCGAGGTCGGTCAGGTCCGGAAGGGCATCGTCAAGAACATCACCGACTTCGGCGCATTCATCGATCTTGGCGGCGTCGACGGCCTGTTGCACATCACGGACATGTCGTACGGCCGCGTCTCGCATCCGAGCGAGCTGGTCGGCATCGGCCGCGAAGTCGACGTCAAGATCCTCGACATCGATTGGCAGCGTGAGCGGATCTCGCTCGGCATGAAGCAGCTCCAGTCCTACCCGTGGCAGAACGTCGCCGAGAAGTATCCGGTCGGCGGCCGCGTGCAGGGCAAGGTCGTCTCGATCACCAACTACGGCGCTTTCGTGGAGCTGGAGCCGGGAATCGAAGGCCTGGTGCACATCTCCGAGATGAGCTGGACGCGGAACGTGCGTCACCCGAGCAAGATTGTGTCGATCGGCGAGACGATCGAGGCGGTGGTGCTCAAGGTCGACGAGTCGGAGGAGAAGATCTCCCTCGGCATGAAGCAGACCGAGCAGGATCCGTGGATGGTGTTGCCGGTGCGCTACCCGATCGGCACCCGCATCACCGGCAAGGTCCGCAACCTCACCTCCTTCGGCGCGTTCGTCGAAATCGAGGCCGGGATCGACGGCTTGATCCACATCTCGGACATGTCGTGGACCAAGCGCGTGCAGCATCCGTCGGAAGTCGTCAAGAAGGGCGACACGGTGGATGTGGTGATCCTGAACATCGATGCCGACAACAAGCGCATCTCGCTCGGCCTCAAGCAGGCCACCGATGACCCGTGGCTCACGATCGGCGAGAAGTTGCCGGTCGGTACGGAGCTTCGCGCCAAGGTGCTCCGCCCGGTCGACAAGGGGATCGTCCTCGATCTCGGCAACGACATCGAAGGCTTCGCGCCGGTGTCCCAGATGGGTATCGGGCACGACCAAAATCCTGAGGATGCGGTCGTCCTCAGCCAGGAAGTGATCGTCAAGATCCTCGAAGTCGATCCGATCCATCACCGGGTCGTCGTCGCCATCATCGAGTATCCGGAAGACGGCATCCCGGAGCCGGGTACCGCGCCGCGCCTC
Source organism: Gemmatimonadota bacterium (assembly GCA_024641735.1). GTDB lineage: Bacteria > Gemmatimonadota > Gemmatimonadetes > Gemmatimonadales > GWC2-71-9 > Palsa-1233. The sequence goes on from JAHECN010000011.1 coordinate 33,767, forward strand.
TCCGAAATGGCGAAGCTCCCCGAGCACACCGACGACGTCGAGATCGACATGTCGGAAGTCGATATGGACGAGGACGAAGACGACAGCTGAGTCGATTCTCGACTCGGAGGTCTGCACAAAACAGGCGGGGCGTCACTGCGGTGGCGCCCCGTTCGTGTGTCTCAGGGAGCATCGCTGTCGCCCACTCAGGCCCCGTCACTTTCCCCGTTCCCTCATCCCCCGTACCTTCCAGCATGCCTGACATTCAGTCCCGCCTCGAGGACCTCCGCCACCGCCAGACGCTCTCTGAGCAGGGCGGCGGCGCCGAGCGTATCGCGCAGCAACACAAGAAGGGGAAGCTCACGGCGCGCGAGCGCCTCGACCTGCTCTTGGACCCCGGGAGCTTCACCGAGCTCGATCGCTTTGTGACCCATCGTGCCACCGAGTTCGGGATCGACGCCGAGCGTCCACTCGGCGACGGTGTGGTGACCGGCTGGGGTCGGGTGCACGGCCGACTCGTCTACGTCTTCTCCCAGGACTTCACGGTGTTTGGTGGCTCGCTCTCCGAGACCCACGCCGAGAAGATCTGCAAGGTGATGGATCTCGCGGTGCGGAATGGTGCACCAGTGGTCGGGCTCAACGATTCCGGCGGCGCCCGCATTCAGGAGGGGGTCGCCTCGCTCGGGGGCTACGCCGAGATCTTCCTCCGCAACACCCTTGCCTCGGGTGTGGTGCCGCAGATCTCGGCCATCCTCGGTCCCTGTGCCGGCGGTGCCGTGTACTCGCCCGCTATCACCGACTTCGTACACATGGTCCGCGGCGTCTCCTACATGTTCGTGACCGGCCCGAATGTGGTGAAGACGGTGACCCACGAAGACGTCACGTTCGATGCACTCGGGGGCGCCGACGTGCACGCCGAGACGTCCGGGGTGGCGCACTTCGTCCACGACTCAGAGCCGCAATGTTTGGAATCCATTCGTGAACTGCTCGGGTTTCTCCCCTCGAACAACATGGACGAACCACCGGTGGTGCCGACCGATGATCCGGTCGATCGACGGGAGGAACGGCTGCTCGAGGTGATCCCCGAGGTCGCGACGCGGCCGTATGACATGCACGAGGTGATCCGGCTGACGGTGGATGACGGCAACTTCTACGAGGTCATGCCGGCCTTCGCGGGAAATATTCTGACCGGCTTCGCTCGGCTCGCCGGCAAGAGCATTGGCGTCATTGCCAACCAGCCGGCGGTGCTGGCTGGGGTGCTCGACATCAATGCCTCGGTGAAGGCGGCCCGTTTCATCCGCTTCTGTGATG
>JAHECN010000012.1 GCA_024641735.1 Gemmatimonadota bacterium
TTCCTTGACCAGCCGCCAGGCGCTCCGGAGGATCAGCAGGGCCACCAGCACCGAGATGATCGCGTCCGCCGGCAGCCACCCGTAGAAGTGGATCACCAGGGCGGCGACGATTGCCCCGATTGAGCCGAGGACATCGCTCATGATGTGGAGATAGGCACCACGGACATTCAGATCGTGGTGATGGTGGCCGTGAAGCACCCGCAACGAGATCAGGTTGACAATGAGCCCAAGCGCGGCAACCGTGCCGAACAGCACGGCATCAATCTCACGCGGCTGGTTGAGGCGGTCCCACGCCTCCATCGTGATGCCGATGCCGATGGCGAAGAGTGCGAGGCCGTTCACCAGCGCGGCGAGCACTTCCCACCGCAGGTTACCGAAACGGCGCGCTGGCCCCTCACGACGCTGCGCGATTCTGGCACCAAACCAGGCAAGCGAGAGCGCCGCCACGTCAGTCGCCATGTGCCCTGCGTCGGCGAGCAGTGCCAGCGAGTTGCTGAGCACCCCACCGATCACCTCGATCAGCAGAAAGCTTGCGGTGAGGGCAAGAACCAACGCGATCTTCCGACTCATTCCACCTCCAACCGACGCCGAACCGCTTCCGCGTGTCCAAAGAGCCCCTCGGCCTCGGCCAAGGCAATCACGGCCGGGGCATCCGCCTCCAACCGCGCGCGGGAGTACTGCACGATCGACGTGCGCTTCACGAAATCATACACGCCGAGGGGCGACGCGAAGCGTGCGCTCCCGCCGGTCGGCAAGACATGCGAGGGACCGGCCAAATAGTCGCCCACCGGTTCGGGGGTGGAGGGGCCGAGGAAGATGGCCCCGGCGTGGCGGATCTCAGCGGCCAAGGACTCCGGCTCACGCGTCACGATCTCCAAATGCTCCGCCGCCCGGCGATTGGCCACAGCAGCCATGCCGGCCCGGTCATCCACCAAGATGATCAGTCCGTTCTGCGAGAGGGCCTTTCTGGCAATCTCGGCGCGTGGTGCCACTGCCAGCGCGGCCTCCAATGCACCGGGCAGTGCGTCAGCCAGCGTGAGGGAAGTCGTGGCCAGCCACGCCGAGGCGTCCTCATCATGCTCCGCCTGCGCGATCATGTCCGCCGCCACTGCCCGTGGGTCGGCGCTCTCGTCCGCCAATATCAGGACCTCAGTTGGGCCTGCGATCATGTCGATTCCGACCTGACCAAAGACCTGCCGCTTGGCCTCGGCCACCCAGCGGTTGCCTGGCCCGACAATCTTGTCGACCTGGGGGATGGTCTCGGTCCCGAAAGCCAGCGCCCCCACAGCGTGCGGACCGCCGACCCGGAACACGCGCGTCACCCCCGAGATCGCCAAGGCCGCGAGCACCGCGTCGTTGATCCCAAGTGGGGGGGTGACCGCCACTAGCTCCTGGACCCCAGCGACGACGGCGGGGATGGCGTTCATGAGCACCGAGGAGGGGTACGCGGCCTTTCCACCTGGGACATAGAGCCCGGCAGCATCCACTGGGGTCACACGCATCCCGAGCAAGGTTCCATCGGCCTCTCGGAGCGAGAAACCGGCATCTCGCTGGTGCAAGTGATACTGGTGGATCTGCTTTGCCGCCTGCTCGAGTGCCTGTCGCAGCTGGGCCGGAATCCGTGCGAGTGCCTCATGACAGCGATCCAAGGGGAGTTCCCACTCCGCCGGGGTCAACTCCGAGCCATCCAGCTGCCGTGAGTACTCAGCCACCGCCACATCTCCCCGCGACGCCACGTCTGCCAATATTTCGGCGACGCGCTCCCGGGTCCCGGGATCGCTGCTCTGATGGCCGCGCAGGAACGTCGAGAGCCCGGCGAGCTCCACGCCGCTACCTCGGGCGTCGTGGCGCCGAACTAGGAGCATCTCTCGCTCCAGATGGCCGGACACACTAAAGTTGGCAGTATGGAATCCTCCACTAGTTGGATGGCGATCACCCTCGGGCTCGCCTCTGTCATTGCGCTCGTTGCCCTGAACGGCTTCTTCGTCGCCGCGGAATTTGCCCTCGTCGGGGCGCGCCGCACCCGCCTCGAGGAAATGGCCGCCACCGGCGACGGCAAAGCTACGCTAGCGCTCAAGGCGGTCCAATCCCTCGACCGATATGTCTCGGCCACCCAGCTCGGCATCACGCTCGCCTCCCTTGGCCTCGGCATGATCGGCGAACCGGCGTTGGCCGGGCTTCTGGACCGCTTCTTCGGGGTCCTGCCGCCCCCCCTGGACGGCTTCGCCTCACACACGGTGGCGGTGGTCTTCTCGTTCGCGACGATCAGTGCCCTGCACATTGTGTTGGGCGAGCTCGCCCCGAAGACTCTGGCCATCCGATTTCCGGAGGAGGTCTCCCGCTGGGTGACACTCCCCTTGATCGGGTTCGCGTGGATCATGCATGTCCCCATCCAGGTCCTGAACGGGGCAGCAAACCGACTCCTCCGGCTCGCCGGCGTCATGCCGGTGGATGGGCACGAACGGCTGCACTCCGGGGATGAGATCCGCATGCTGGTCGAGCAATCCGGGGAGGGTGGATCGCTCGGGAAGGAGCCCGCACGGTTGCTGGAAGGGGTGTTCGAGTTCAGTGAAAAGAGCGCCGCAGATGTGATGACTCCGCGCACTGAAATCCGGGCACTCGAGGCGGACCTGACCGTGGAGGCGGCGGCCGATGTGGTGGCGTTGGGCGGACGATCGCGTTTCCCGGTCTATGTCGACTCGCTCGATGAGATTGCGGGCGTCGCCCATGCCAAGGACATCCTCCGCGCCCTGCGACAGGCGCCTGGGACACCGTTGCGGGCGATCATGCGAGAGCCGCTCTTCGTTCCCGGAACGCGCGAGGTCGAAGATGTCCTGGCGGATATGAAGCGGCTCAAGACCCACTTGGCCGTGGTGCTCGACGAGTATGGCGGGACGGCCGGCTTGGTGACGATGGAGGACTTGTTGGAGGAGATCGTCGGCGAAATCTACGACGAGCACGACCCGATCGAGGAAGCGGCCCTCGCCGCAACCGCAGACGGCTCAGCGAGTCTCGACGGCACCACGCCGATCGCGGATTTCAACGACAGCTTCGAGGCGTCGCTGGACGACACGGATTACACGACGCTCGGCGGCTTTCTCTTTGGCCAACTCGGGCGTCTGCCAAAAGTGGGCGACCGCGTCACCGTCGGACACCATCTCTTCGAAATCACGGCGATGGCGGGGAGGCGCGTGGAGCGGGTCCGGGTCATATTGACCCCATGAATCGATCGACCATCGCCCGCGTCCCCCCTGGCACACTCGACCTGACGGGTCCGTCCGTGCGTCGCCGCCGTGCACTGCAGCGCGCCGCCACGACGGTGCTCGATGCCGCCGGGTTCGAGGAGTGCATCCCGCCAACGTTCGAGTACGACGAGGTCTTCCTCCGCGCCGGTGGAGCGGAGATCGCGGATCAGTTGATCCGATTCGCCGATCAGGATGGTCGCCTCCTCGCGCTTCGCTACGACTTTACTGCAGCGGTTGCACGGATCGCGGCCACTTCGTTTGCTGACGTGGCCCCCCCGCTCCGACTCTCCTACTCCGGCAAGGTGTATCGGCAGACTCCGGATCGGGCCGGACGTCCGCGGGAGATCCTTCAGGTCGGCGCGGAGATGCTCGGACTCGCGGGACCAGCAAGTGATCTCGAACTCGTGCAACTCACGCTGCGCCTGCTCGCCGAGCTTGCTCCGGCGGACTATCAGATCAATCTGGGCCATGTCGGCATCCTTGCCCCGGGCTTCGCGGCGTTGCCTGCCGAGCGGCGGAGTGAAGTGCGACGCTGGGTCGATCGAAAGGACCGGGCCGCCCTGGAGGCCCATCTCGCGGGTCTCGACTCGCCAGCGGCCGAGTTGGCCACCCTCCCCTTTGTGATTGGACGCCGCGACGCGCTGGAACAGGCGCTCCCCACGGCGCCGGTGGAAGTGGCCGATGGGCTCCGTCAGTTGCTGGCCCTCGACGCGGCACTCACCGAATCAGAGCGCCAGCATGTGGTCTACGATCTGGGTGAGGTCCGCGGGCTCGACTATTACACCGGGATTCACTTTGAGATCTTCGTCTCCGGAGTTGGGCGGGCAGTCGGCGGCGGTGGCCGATATGACGATTTGATGGGACGCTTCGGCCGACCGATGCCAGCGATCGGTGTCACCATCGACCTCGATGCCATCGCAGAGCTCGCACCATGAGCGCCGGCCTCCGTCTCGCCTTGGCGAAGGGACGACTCTACGACGCGACCGTAGCGCGACTCGCGGCCGCGGGAATCACGGTCGACGCTGACCCAGGTCGACGGCTGTTGATCCCGACGAGCAATCCGCTCCTTCAGGTGCTCGTGGTCAAACCCGGCGACGTGCCCGTCTATGTCGAGAATGGCGCCGCCGACCTCGGCGTGACCGGCACGGATGTACTCCGGGAGTCCGACGCGGACGTTCTGGAGCCTCTGGGATTGGGATTCGGTGCCTGCCGACTCGTCGTCGCGGCCCCAGCGGAGACGCCCTATCCCGGCCTCGCGCATGGCCGGACCGCCCGGGTGGCCACCAAGTATCCGCGTCTGGCCCGGAACTACTTCTCCTCGATGGGCAGATCGGTCGAGGTCATCATGGTGGGTGGGAGCGTCGAGGTGGCGCCGCTCCTCGGACTCTCGGATTGGATCGTCGACTTGGTCGACACCGGCGCCACGCTCAAGGCCAACGGGTTGACCGAGCGCGCCGTGATCCTCGAAAGCGCGGCTGTGCTGGTGGCGAATCGGGCGTCACAGAAATTGAAGCTGGAACAACATCTACGATTGATGCAGAGTCTGGGCGACTAGACGAGAGACGAGAGAAGAGACAAGCTGCACGCTCCAATCTCTTCTCTCGTTTCTCCTCTCTCTATTCACACTCTCGGCGCAATGTCGTACGCGCTCCGGTACTTCTTCCGAACGCCGCGATTGGGAGGCGGAAAGGCGTTGAATTTGACGATGTGCCACAACGCCGCAACGCCGTCCTTCCAGCCGATCTTCTTCCCTTCCGCGTAGGTCCGGCCGCTGTAGGAGATTGGGAGCTCCCAGATCTTGGCGTGCGCCTGGGCGAGTCGTGCGGTGAGTTCGGGTTCGAATCCAAAGCGATCGGTGGTGAGCACCAGCTTCTTCATCAAGGGCGCCCGGACGACTTTGTAGCAGGTCTCCATGTCGGTCAGGTTCAGGTCGGTAAACATGTTCGAGAGCAGCGTCAGCACCGAGTTGCCCACGGAGTGCCAGAAGTAGAGCACCCGGTGCGGCCCCCCCAGAAAGCGCGACCCGAAGACGGCGTCCGCACCCTTCTCTTCGATCGGCCCAAGAAGGGTTGGGATTTCGGCCGGATCATATTCCAAGTCCGCATCCTGTACCACGACCACGTCGCCGGTCGCCAGTTCGATCGCGGTCCGAATGGCGGCCCCCTTCCCTCGATTTTGCGGTTGATGCCGCACGATATCGACTCGCCCATCGGCCAGCAGCCGATCAAGAATCTCCCCCGACCCATCGGTGGAACAATCGTTGACGCAGACGATCTCGCTATTGATGGGGACGGCCCGGACCCGATCGATGAGCAGCTCGAGGGTGCGGGCTTCGTTGTAGACCGGGATGAGGATCGACACGCGCAGGGTCATGTGGCGGAACTCCGCTGGACGAGGTCGAGAGCAAGGGCGATGGCGGCGCGCATACTGCCGGCGTCCGCCCGCCCGGTACCTGCAATATCAATTGCCGTGCCGTGATCTGGCGAGGTGCGGATAAACGGCAGGCCGAGCGTGACATTTACCCCTTGGCCGAACGAGGCGACCTTGATCGCGGTCATCCCGACGTCATGGTACGGTGCGAGGACGACGTCGAACTCTCCACGCATTGCCCGGACAAATACCGTGTCGGCGGGGAGCGGGCCTGCCGCGCCGAGCCGGGCGGCGGCTGGCGCGAGGATGCGCGCCTCTTCATCACCGAAAAGCCCCTGCTCCCCCGCATGGGGGTTGAGCGCGCAGAGCGCCAACCGCGGATTCGCGATCCCGAACTGCGAGCGCAACGCCTGTGCCGTCACCTCACCGGTGCGGACAATGCGGTCGGCGGTGAGCAGGAGCGGGACATCGCGCAACGGCACATGGGTGGTGACGAGGACGACGCGGAGACGATCACTGGCCAACATCATGGCGACGTCGACCCCGCCGGCCATGTGCGCCAGCCACTCGGTATGCCCAGGGTACGGAAAACCGGCCAAGTGGAGCGCGTGCTTTTCCGCCGGACCGGTGACGATCGCGTCGACCTCGCCCGCGAGCGCGAGCTGCGCGGCCTGTTCCACAGCGCGCCCCGTGATCATGCCAGCCTCGACCGCACCGGGGCGCGCCGGACCACGGCCCGGATGCCACGGGCCTGTCGCAATATGTCGTGTTGCGGGAATTGCCTGGATTTGTTCGCGCGCGCCAATCAGGGTGATATCGGCGTCGACACCGTCGGCGATCGCCGCCGCGATGATCTCCGGCCCAATCCCGCGTGGGTCACCGAGGGTGACCGCGAGCCTGGGCCGACGGGTCACGGCCAGCGAATGTCGACGAAGGTGCGTCGGCGCAGGTCCGCCATGAAGGTGCGGAGACCAAGTTCCTTGGCCAAACGGCCACGGATGTTCTCGCGCACGACGTCGAATTGCAGCGGTCCCTCGGCGGTCCGCCCCGTGACCTTGGCGATCCCCCACTTGGTCCGCAGCGGGTCGCCGGAGACGGGAAGGAAGAACGTGCGCGAGACCTTGCCGGAGTCCACCCCAGCAAGCGCCGCAGCATACGCGGGAGGCAACGAATCGGTATAGATCCCGGCGATGTCGCGCTCTTCTGCCTCGTCGTGATAGATCCGCTGCAGCGAGTCAAACGAGGCGCCCTTGGCGAGCGCGGCCGCGATCGCGTCGACCTTCACCTTGGCCGCCAAGGCACCCGTGGAGTCCATCTCGGGAATGATCAGAATGTGGCGCGCCTGCACCTCGGTCGGTTGCCGGCGGGTCACCTGGATCACATGGTATCCAAAGGGTGTCTCAACGGCATTCGAGATGACTCCGACCGGCAACGAGAAGGCCGCCTGTTCGAATTCACGCACCATCCGGCCACGGCGGAAGAACCCGAGGTCCCCACCCGTTTCCTTGGTGCCGTCCATCCCGAAACGCCGTGCCGCAACGGCAAAATCGGCCCCCTTGCGCAGCTCCCCGATGATGGAATCCGCCAACGCTTTGGCCGTCGCCTTCGCGGCCGGAGTCGGCTGAGGTGTCACAATGATCTGCCGCAGCGAGACCGAGGCGGGACGAACCCCCAGCAAGCCTGCCGTGGCATAGGCATCGTAGTAGGCACGGACTTCCTTCTCTGTCGGCGCCAAATCTTTCAGCATGCCGCGCTGGCGGAGCGACGTCTCGTACCGTTCGCGATACAATTCCTTGCGCTGCTGGTCGACGAGCCAGCGTCGATACTCGTCCATCGAATTGAACCCGATGCCACGCATTTCCGCTTCGAACTCGGCGGTCGTCTTGTACTGCCGGCGCTGGTTCGCAAAGACACGATCCACCGTTTCAGTCACCTCTTGTTCGGTGACCTGAATCGTCGTGTCCTTGATCGCTTGGAGGTAGAGCAATTCCTCATTCACCAAAGTGTCAATCAAGGAACGACGATACGCCATCTGGCCTGCTGCATCCTTCGGGACTCCGGCCACCGGATTGTTCTGGTTCTGGTAGAACCGCTCCTCCACATGGGAGAAGAGAATCGGCGTGGTCCCGACGACCGCCACGATACGATCCACCGGCTCGCCCGCTTGTGCGGCGAGCCCGTGGGCTGCACCCCCGAAGAGGAGTGCAGCACAGGTGATGGCGGCGGCGCGCTGGATCACGGGGTCGGCGGGGTGGAGCCAGGAACCGGCGCTGGTCCAGGTGCCGGCTGCATGGCCCCCGGAATCTCTCCCCCTGGCATGGGGCCGGCCTTCGCCGTTGCCAGATCGACCGCGCGCTTCACGCCGACGGCGTTGATCCCGAACTTCGCGTTTCCGCGGAGTGTCCAGGCGATCATCCCCGGCAACATCCGCAGCGGCGCCTGCCCAGACGTGAGCTTGTCGAAGTACTGATCGACCTTCAACGACGCGGCCTTCGAGCGTTCGGAGGCACTCGCCTTCGGATCAATGGACGCAGGTGTCAGGTCCATGACGATACGGAGCGAATCGACTTCACCGAGGAACTCCGCCTTCATCTTGGACCATTCGTCGGCAGTCACCTGGATGCCATGCTTGTCCGCGTCCTTGAGCAACAGCGTGCTCTCGGTGAGGCTCTTCGCGAACTGCACCAGCTGCGAATCCTGCGCCGCCTTCATCTGTTCGATCAACTGCCGGCCCATCGCGGGATCGGCCGCAGCGGCCTGCGTCCAGTGCAAGAAGTCCTTGACCATGAACGCGCCGCCCTTGTAGCTGACGAGCTTGGTCTTGTCGTCGCGCTTCCCGTCCCGGTCGTCCAGCGCTGCGCGCATCTTCGCGGCGGCGTCCGAGACAGGCGTAATGGCGAATTCCGTGTTGAGTTCTGCGAAGTAGGTCGAATCCACGGCCTTCGTCGCCACCTGCTGGAGGAATGGCGTCAAGCGCGGCGTCGCCTCGGCCGCAGTGGGGCGGCGCAGAATGTGATAGCCGTACGTCGTGGTCACGATTCCGCTGATCTCACCCGGCGCGAGCTTCCAACCGGCCGCCGAGAACTCCGGGACGAACGCATTCGCCAGGGAGGGCGGCAGGAAGCCACCGTCGGCCGCAGAGCCCGGATCCTGGGAGTTCGCACCCGCCAACGCGGCGAAGTCCGACCCACTCTTTGCCTTGGCGAGGAGACCCTCGAGCTTCCGCTTGGCGGAGGCCTTGTAGGCATCACTGGAGTCCTGCGTCAGGATCAGAATGTGCTGGAGGACGCGAGTCTCTCCGGCGCTGTAGATGCTGTCCGCCTTCGAAGGATCAACCTTCGACCGCTGGGCGACGAGGGTGTCATGCCACCGCTCGGCGCGCAGCGCGGAGATGGACGGCCACATCGCGTCAGCAATAAAGGTCGAGTCGGCCATGAAGCCGTCCTTGGCGACGGCCTGCGCGAAGAGAGTGAAATCCACCCAGAGCCCGGCGATGAAATCCGCGGCTTCGACCGTCGGCGCCTGGCCCTTGGCCGTGCCGAGGATGTCGGCGACACGTTCCGCCGAAAGCTCCTGATCACCAGCCTTCGCTACGATGTCCGGGTGCGCCGTGAACGCCCCGCCCCCTCCGCAACCGCTTCCCAGTGCGGCGACGGCCGCCACAAGCACCATTGTACGACGCATCGGACTCCTCAATCGGTGGAAGAACTTCGGCGGCTCAAGGAGCCACCTGACGCAAGGCCCGAACAAGGGAGGGGACGATCCCCTCCCCCCCGAGCCGCACGAGCCGCAAGGACAGGGGCACCGTGCGGCGCACCTCCGCGGCAAGCTGGACATCGTCCAGCGCTTGGGTCAAACCAGCCATCCGCGGGGTCGCCCCCTGCCGGAAGGTCAATCGGGCCTCATCCCCACGCACCAGCACATGCTGGAGCCCGAGAATCGCGCCCATAGCCCGGAGCCGCGCCATATCCAGCAGGGCGTCGGCTTCCGGGGGAAGCGGTCCGAACCGCTCGCGCAGTTCCGCCCGCAACTCATCAATGTCGCCCGGTGCCGACGCGCGCGCCAGTCGGCGGTAGAGGTCCAGCTTGGTTTCGTCGTCCTGCACGAAGGCGTCCGGCAGGTGGGCCGGGACATCCAGCACCACGTCCGGCGGCTGCGGAGCTTCCCCGCCCCCCCGGCCTCGGAGGGCCGTGACGGTCTCCTCCAGCCAGCGCAGGTACAAATCAAAGCCGACCGCCTGCGTGTGTCCGGACTGCTCCGACCCAAGCAGATTGCCTGCCCCCCGGAGCTCCAGGTCCTTCAGGGCGATCCGGTACCCCGCTCCCAGATCAGTATGATGCTCGAGGACCTTCAATCGTTCCTCGGCCGCCTGATCGATCGTGTCCGGCACGATCAGATAGCAATAGGCTCGGCGGTGCGATCGGCCCACACGGCCCCGGAGCTGGTAGAGCTGTGCCAGGCCGAAGCGATGGGCATCGTGGACGATCATGGTGTTGGCGTTGGGGACATCGAGCCCCGATTCCACGATCATCGTCGACACGAGGATGTCCACCTCGCCCACGACAAACTGTTGCATCACGTCTTCGAGCGTATCAGCAGGCATCTGGCCATGCCCCACGGCGACCTTCGCGCGCGGAGCCAGCGTACGAATCCGCGCCGCAATGGTCTCGATGGTCTCGATGCGGTTGTGCACCACGAAGACCTGCCCGCCACGATCAAGTTCGCGCGCCATCGCTTCCTCGAGCAGGCCATCATCCCACGGCTCGACAAAGGTCAGGATCGGGGAGCGATCGCGCGGTGGCGTCTCGATCACCGTCATGTCGCGCAGCCCGGCCAGCGACAGGTGCAGGGTACGGGGGATTGGCGTGGCGGTGAGAGTGAGCACGTCCACGGCGAGTCGCAGTTGCTTGAGCCGTTCCTTGTGCTTGACCCCGAAGCGATGCTCCTCATCCACGATCAACAAGCCGAGATCCTTGAAGAGCACATCCTTCGACAGGATGCGGTGTGTCCCGATCACGATGTCGAGGCTACCATCCGCGAGCTTCTGCACCGTCTCCTTTTGTTCCTTCGCGGTGCGGAACCGCGACAAGGCTTCCACCGTGACGGGGTAATCGGCGAGTCGGTCCGCGAAGGTCCGGAAGTGCTGCTCGGCGAGAATCGTCGTCGGCACCAGCACGGCCACCTGCTTCCCGCCCTGCACTGCCTTGAAGGCCGCCCGCACGGCGACTTCCGTCTTGCCATACCCGACGTCGCCGACCAGCAATCGATCCATCGGCACCGGGCGCTCCATGTCACGCTTGATGTCGTCGGTGGCGGTCCGCTGGTCGGGCGTGTCCTCGTAGAGGAAGGACGACTCGAGTTCCCGTTGCCAGCGCGTGTCGGGCGGCGCGGGATAGCCGGCATGCACGGTGCGTCGGGCGTAGAGGTCGAGCAGGTCGGCGGCCATCGCCTGGATCGCGCTGCGGGTCTTCTCGCGCACCTTCTTCCAGGCCGTCCCGCCGAGCCGATGGATCTTCGGGGGCACGCGATCGCTCTCGTCGCCAGCCGAGCGATAGCGCTCGACTTGATCGAGGCGATAGAGCGGCACGTTGAGGCGGTCGCCGCCCTCGTATTCGAGGATCGCGACCTCGATCGTGCCACCATCCACCGTCAGGGTCTGGATGCCGCGATAGACGCCGATGCCATGCTCCAGATGGACGACGTAGTCGCCCAGGGCGAGCGCACCAGTCACCGTGCTCGGGGCGGCCTGTCGGTAGCGCCGCGTCCGGCGCAGGCGCCGCGCGCGCCGGAAGATTTCGTGATCCGTCATCACGCGGAGCGTCGGCATCACAAAGCCACCATCGAGGGCACCGACCACCAGCGACGTGCCGCTTGGTCGGAATCCGTTCTCCTCGAGGAGTTCGTCGAGCCGCTCGCGCTGTCCGTCATTGTCGCAGAGAATCAGCGTCGGCGTGCCATGACCCAGCAGCGCGCGCAGACGACTGAGGTCGCGATTCACCTTTTCCGGCGGGAAGAAACCGAGCTGCACATCCGCGGGCTCATCACGCAGCAGCAGTCGCGCGAACCCGGCGCGCTGTTGCCGCCACGTGGCCGGGTCGAGGAAGAGATCCGCGCGCGGTGGAGTATCCTCGCCGAGTCGTCGCGCGATCTCCAAGTGATGCTCCGCTTCGCGCCACGCGCGCTCGACTTCTTCCTCGTCCGGGTGCGACGCGTCTTCGAGGACCACCGCGTCCACCGGCAGCAATTCGAGCAGCGAGCGACGCTCGATCGCCCCGTCCTCGCGGGGCATCAGACGGACGGCGGAGGAGGAAATGGGAAGCACCGTGAGATCCGGGATTTCGTCCCCGGAGCGCTGTGTCGTCAGATCGAATTCTCGGATCGACGCGATCTCGTCGCCCCACCATTCCAGCCGCGCAGGCGCCGCCATGCCGAAGCCATACAAGTCCACGATGCCGCCGCGCACCGAGAATTCCGCGACTTCGGCCACGGTGGAGACGCGCCGGTACCCCATCGCCTCGAGGGTCTCCACCAACGCCGTCAACGGTCGCGTCGTTCCCTGCACCAAATGCTGTCGCAACGAGGTGAGGGCGCCCGGGACCGCGGTGCGTTCGGCGCTGGCCCGCGCAGTGGTGACGAGCACACGCAACTCACCGCGCAGCAACGCGGCCAACGTCTCGATCCGCTCGCCCGCGATTTCGAAGTGCGGCTCGTCCTCGCCCAACGCTTCGCGTTGCGGGTACAGGGCGATCGCGTCCCCGATCAGCGCCGTGAGGTCGTTGACCCAGCGTTCGGCATCGGCCGGGGTCGTCGCAATCACGACGACGAGACGCCCGGCGCCCACACGCTCAGAGAGCCAGGTTGCCAGGACGGCCCCGCTCGACCCCGGCAAGCCACCGAGGCGGACGGCAGACCCGCGCGCGGGAAGACGCTCCGCCAAGGCATGAACCGTGGCGCAGCGATCAAAGGCATCAAGAATCGGACGAAGCGTCATTCAGTTCCGTTGGCCCACGCGACCGCTCAACCCGGCTTCCGCGAAGACACAGAGAAGCGCCAGCACGAGCAGAGGCCCACGAAGGTCCCCGCGCCCGCCAGCCAGGAAGGCCCGACGTGGGCCTTCTTCGAATCCTGCGACCGTGGTCCGGCCCCAGAGCGTACGCACGGCATCATCCTCGGCACGCGTCAAGTCCGATTCGCGTGGGTCGAGCAACACCGTGACGGCGCCCAAGGTATCCTCGCCGACCAGCAGGTGGTACACCCCGGTGCTCTTTGGAACCCAGAGACTGCCTCCCTCAACCGGCTGCCGCTGCCCCGCATAGGCCACTGCGGAGAGCGGATCGGGGAGGCGAATCGGCATTCCGGCGATCCCATCGGGGAGGGTCACTTCTCCGCGGAAGGCCTGACGAATGAGGGCGTCGAGCAACGGCACGAAACCGGTTTCGAGCGGCAACCCCGACCAGGCAGGCTCAAAGCGGGACCCCACCAGAATCACATCGCCGCTCCGGACGACCCACGGTTCGCGCGCCACCGTGGCCAGCACTTCGCCGCCTCCGCGGCTCGGCTCAAGCCGAACTCGGGAGTGCACCTCGACAGGATCGGGGAGGAAGGCCGCGGAGTCCGATTGTTCTTCCCCACGCACGGTCCCTTCATACTGCCAGCCGACCCCTCGGGCGGCCAACCGCCGATTCAGTGCACCAAGGAGCGCCGGATCGGCGGGAGGTACGACCACGCTCGCTCCCGAGCCCAGGTCCCCAACCCGCACGCCCTCGCCCGGCATCGCCCGACCATCCGCAACGAGCACCGCGAGCGCGGCATTGAGGAAACGCTCCGAGGGATCCCACCGCACGGACGGTGGGGGCGCCGCATACATCGCCACGGCGCGCTCGTCGTCAGCCCGAAACTCATCGGGTGGGAGGACGGCGCGCAGCATGCTCCAGCCACGCGGCACCACGGCCAACCGCACGGCCGTCGGGACACCGGGCACCAGCAGGACATCTCGCAGCGGAGCACCTTCGAACCCGACGGCGGCAGGAACTGGCACCGTATCTGTCGACTGCAGCGAGAGCGTCACCAATCCGCCATCGACGCCCCACGGCCCCGAACCGACCGTAAGCTCGGCAATACCTCGATTCTGTGGGACGGCATCGGTTGGACGGATGACCAGCACGTCGGCATCGCCGACGCTCGCGGAGAGTGCACTGCGCTGCATGTCGGAGAGCACGACCACGGCACCCGGCCGGTTCGCCTGTGCAACCAGGGTGCGACCCTCGGTCACAGCGGTCCCAAGATCAAGCCGACTCGTCGTCGGTGCGAGCACCGCAAGACGTTGCCGGAGTTGGGCGCGCGTGCCAGGAACCGCGGGGCCGTCGGCGGTCCGCAGCCAGAGCTGATCTGCGGACGTCGCCTCGTCGAGCACGCGTCCCGCGGCACCAACCAGAGCGCTCAGGCGCGGCACGCCATCCACGATCACTCCACTGCTCGCACTGTTGTCGACGACCAGCACGACCGCGCTCGCCGCATGTCCACCCAAACCGATCCCCGCGCAGCGCATTCCCGCCGCTGCGAACACGAGCGCCAAGATCAGGAGTGTCCGCACGATCAACAACAAGAGATGACGGAGGTGGAGTCGGCGGCGATGATCGCGGGTGGCGTCGTCGAGATACCGGACCGCCGGAAACGCGACTTCTGGTGGCTCGTGTCGGTGCACCAGGTGCAGCAGGAGAGGCACGGCCGCGAGCGGGAGTCCCAGCAAGAGCCACGGGGCCGAAAATCCGATCACGCGGAGAGCGCCTGCAGGAGTGCCGTTCCAAACGGGAGGTCCGTCGGCACCAACGCGTACCGAATGCCCGACGCCCGGCAGGCACTCCCCCAGGCGCGGACCACGCCCGCGACCGTCTCCCGGTACTCGGAGGACCATTCGCTGGGCGCCACCGTCACGACGGCTCCCGTCTCAGGGTCACGAAAGCGTGTCTCGTCTCCCTGAGCCAGATCGAGCTCTGCCGGGTCGGCGATATGCAGCACCAGTACCTGATGCCCGCGGTGTCGCAGAAAGCGGAGTGCCTTCAGCGTCAGCGTCCGATCCATCAACAAGTCGGATATCAGCACCACCATGCCGCGGCGACGGAGTGCGGCCACCACCTGCGTCAGTGCCACGTCGGCAGCCGTTCCAGTCCCAGGACGCAGCGCAGCGAGCGACTCGGCCAGCGTCTGCCACTGTCCCGCGCGAACGCGGGCAGGCAGGATGTCCCTCACCTGCTCATCGAAGGTCACCAATCCAGTGGCGTCGCGTTGACGCAGCAGGACCAAGGCGAGCGCCGCACTGAGTCGGGTCGCGTAGTCGAGCTTGGTGAGCCGACCCTCCTCGCCTCGCCATGCCATCGAGGCCGAGGCATCGAGCACCAGCATGGCGCGCAGGTTGGTTTCTTCCTCAAATTGCTTGACGTACAGGCGGTCGGTCCGCCCCAGCAGCTTCCAATCCACGTACCGAGGATCGTCGCCAGGCTGGTACTGACGATGTTCCACGAACTCAACGGAAAAACCACGGCGTGGGGATCGATGGAGGCCGTGGAGAAAGCCCTCAACGATCGCCTGCGTCGTGACTTCCAGACCCCCGAGCCGGGCCACTTCTGCCGGCAGCAGCAGGTCCGGTCGGGTCGTTCGGGACGTGGCGGAAGGAAAGCTCATGCGGCGCGGAACGTACGAGCCACGTTGCAGGGCGTCAACGGAGTGTCACCAATCCGCTGGCCCTCCCGTAGAGGGAGGCGTGGCCGTGATATGTTTCGCACGTCCCCCCGATGGTGTTGAGAAGTGATTCCTGACGTTGGTCTCTTGAATGGAGTTTCGCGCATGCGCTTTCCCGTCATCCGTCTTGCCACGGTCGCCCTCCTCCTCCCGGCGGCACTGCTCGCCCAATCGCCGAAACAGATCGCCAAGGCCGGCGCCCTCATCACTCCCGCCAAAGTCCTGCAGCGGATCAGCGTGATTGCCGATGACTCGATGGGCGGGCGCAACACACCGAGTCCGGGGCTGGAGAAGGTCGCGCAATATCTGGCCGACAACTACAAGGCGTGGGGCTTGAAGCCCGCTGGCGAGAACGGCACCTACTTCCAGCGCTACCCCATGGTGAAGAAGGGAATCGACGTCGCGGCCTCCTACTTCGAAGCGGACGAGGGTGGGATCATCACGCGCTATCCCTTCAATGACCTCACGTTCGGGACCGGGGGAATGGAGAAGCCGGTCACTGGCCACGCCGTGTTGATCGGGGGAACGGTCACCGTCGCGGATATTGAGGCCGCCAGCGGGATCGAAGGCGCCGTTGTCCTGCTGGTCTCGGATGCGAGCAAGGCGGCGGCCTGGCGCATGGTCTCCCGCGCGGTCGCGTTGAAGAAGCCTGCCGCGATCATCATGCTCACGAATCAGGACGAAGTGATGTTCGGTCGACTGCGCGACGCCTCGGGGAACAGCCGCTTCACGGTGGAGACGTCGAATGCGCGGCCGGTGGTGCCGACGATCACAATCCACGACAAGGCCTTCAACGCGACGGGCGGCAGCAACCGACCGGATTGGGACGCAATGCGCGCAGCCCCGATGGCCATGATCCAGGCTGCCCCGCCGGAAATTTCCGTGACGGTCTTCGTCAAGGAGAACGTCCTTGAGCGCGTGATGGTACCCAACGTGGTGGCGATGGTCGAAGGGAGCGACCCGAAAATGAAGGATGAGTACGTGGTGTTTTCATCCCACATGGACCATGTCGGAACGGTCGGGGACGGCGTCGGGGGCTGCGGTGCCTTGACCCGTCCGGACGGGACCATCGACAACATCTGCAATGGCGCGGACGACGACGCGTCCGGCACCACCGGGTTGATGATGGTCGCCGAGGCCTGGGCCAAGCTCGACCGGAAGCCACGCCGTTCGATGATCATCCTGAATGTCTCTGGCGAGGAAAAGGGCCTGCTCGGATCGGCGTGGTATGCCGAGCACCCGACCGTCCCCGCTGAGAAGATTGTCGCCAACGTCAACATGGACATGATCGGCCGCAACAATCCTGACTCGATCGTCGTGATCGGCAAGGAACACTCCAATCTCGGCCAGACGCTGGCAAAGGTACAGGGCGCACACCCGGAGCTGAAGTTGATCGCGGCCGATGACATCTGGCCGGAGCAGAACTTCTACTCCCGCTCCGACCACTTCAACTTCGCGCGGAAGGGTGTGCCGGTGCTCTTCTTCTTCAACGGGGTGCATGAGCAGTATCACCGTCCCAACGATGAAGTCGCCCTGATCGACACCAGCAAGCTCTCGCGCGTAGCCAAGCTCGGCTTCTTCTTCGGGGTGGACGTGGCCAACTCGCCGATGCGTCCGGTCTGGAATCCCGAGAGCTATCAGACGATCGTGGTGGAACAGAAGACCCCGCAGCCAGCCAAGCGGACGCCGTAACTCCATGGCCGACCTCGACGATTTCAACGCGTTCCGCACCAAGATGAACGACACGATTCTTGGTGCGGGCAACTTGACCATCAACCGCTTCTTTGCGCTGGACAATCGTGCCTACGAGGCGGGCGCCCTCGGGACCAAGCAGAAGGAGATGCTTGGCCTGGTGGCGTCGATGGTCCTGCGCTGCGATGACTGCATCACCTACCACGTGGTCCGATGTCACGAGGAAGGCGTCACGCGCGAAGAGTTCCTGGAAATCTTTTCGGTGGGATTGGTGGTCGGCGGGAGCATCGTGATTCCGCATCTCAGACGGGCGATGGAGCGACTGGAAGAACTGACCTGAAGAGAGAAGAGAGACGAGAGAGGAGAGAGGAGTCTGTATTCTCTTCTCTCGTCTCTCCTTTCTCTTCTCTCTTGTTAGCCCTCCGCCGCCGGCACCACCTTCTGTCTGGTCGCCAACACGCCGCCGATGATCAACACTCCCCCTATCAGATGGGTGATGCCGGGGCGCTCGCCGAGTCCGACCATGGCGATCGCCGTGGCCACGAGGGGCACCAGCGTGTTGTAGGCCACGGTGCGTGCGGCACCGAGCTCGGCCACGCCGCGATTCCAGAGGATGTACGCGGCGACCAGCGACAGGAGACCGGCGTAGAGCAAGCCGCCCCACCCGACCCACGTCACTGCACTCCAATCCGTCCGCATCAACTCCGGCCACCCCAGGATGACCAATCCCGGCGTCCCCGTGTACATCGTCCACGCGGTGATCCGGAGCGACGAGATCGGGAGCCGCCAGTGCCGGAGGAGCAGCGTGTAGGCGGCCCATGTGACCACCGCGCCGAGCAGCAACAGGTCACCGGCACGGATGCTGGTGTCGATCGTGGCGCCACGCGTCAGAATGACGATCACGACACCGACGGTGGCGATCGCGACGGCGAGCCGTTGCCGCAGCGTGGTCACTTCGATCCGGAGCAACCAAGTCGCCAGGACCACAATGGCGGGCATCCCGGCAAGGATGAGCGCGGTCTTTGTGGCTGACGTGCGGGCCAATCCTTCGATGAAGCAGAGCTGGTACAAGGTGTTTCCGATCAACCCCAGCCAGATCAGCTTGGTCCGGGCCCCGGGCGGGAGGGGTGTCGCCGGTTCGCGCCGCCGGAGGATCAGCCAGAGGATCGCCGTGGCCAGCAAGAACCGGAGGGCGGTAAAGGCCAGCGGTTCGAGCTCCGCGAAGGCCAGCTTGGTCGCCGTGAAATTCCCGCCCCAGAAGAGGGTGACCAGCAACATCCCGGTGGACGCGGAGAGACGAGGGGGGGCGGAGTCTGACATGCCCGAATATAGGAGAAAGGAGAAAAGAGAGCGGAGAACCGTTCGAAGGTGCCCCTGAGGGTGCCACGTCGGACCGGCCACCGCCCTCCTCTCGCTTCTCTCCTCTCTCTTCTCTCCCCTCGCCTCTCTCCTATATTGCCGCCATGCAACCGTCCCGGATTCGCAATTTCTGTATCGTCGCGCACATCGACCACGGCAAGTCCACCTTGGCGGACCGCCTGATTGAGGTGACCCAGACCGTCTCGAAGCGCGAGATGCGGGAGCAACTCACCGACACCATGGACCTCGAGCGTGAGCGGGGGATCACCATCAAGCTGAACGCCGTTCGGATGGGGTACACCGCGCCGGATGGGACCGAGTACGCCCTCAACCTGATCGACACGCCTGGGCATGTGGACTTCACCTATGAAGTCTCCCGCTCGCTGGCAGCGTGCGAGGGTGCAGTCCTCGTGGTGGACGCCTCGCAGGGCATCCAGGCCCAGACGCTCTCCAATCTCTTTCTGGCGCTCGATGCCGGCCTGGAGATCATACCGGTCCTGAACAAGATCGACCTCCCCGGCGCCGAGCCCGAGCGCCGGGCGCAGGAGATCATGGACCTGATTGGCGCCACCCGGGAAGAGATCCTCTCGGTCTCGGCCAAGGACGGGACCGGCGTCCCGGAGCTCCTCGAAGCCATCGTGGCGCGGGTTCCACCTCCCCGCGGAAACGAAGCCGCCCCCTTTCGCGCCCTGATCTTCGACTCCTACTACGATCGGTATCGTGGCGCGATCCCCTCCATTCGCGTCGTCGATGGTTCGATCGCCGCCGGAATGCAGGTCGCCTTCGGGGCACATCGCGAAGATGTCTACGACATCGCCGAAGTCGGCTACCTCGCGCTCGGCCAGCGACCGGCCAAGTCACTCAACGCCGGCGAGGTCGGCTACTTCATCGCCAACTTGCGGCATGTCCGAGACGCCCGAGTCGGCGACACCGTGCTGGATGCCAAGCAGCCCGCCAAGGAACTCCTTGCGGGATATCGTGAAGTCCGTTCGATGGTCTTCGCCGGCATCTACCCGGCCGATGCCGCCCAGTACGAAGACCTGCGCGACGCGCTCGAGAAACTCTGCCTCAACGACGCCTCGCTGCACTATCTCCCGGAAAGCTCCACGGCGCTTGGCTTCGGCTTTCGCTGCGGCTTCCTCGGCCTGTTGCACATGGAGATCGTGCAGGAACGGCTTGAGCGAGAGTTCGACCTCAACCTGATCACGACCGTCCCGACGGTGGAGTACCACGTCTACCGCACCGATGGCGAGATGGTGCTGGTGGAGAACCCCTCGGAGCTCCCTGACACGGCGAGCATCACGCGGATCGAAGAGCCGTACGTGAAGGCGCGGATCATGGCCCCCACCGAATACATCGGCGGGATCATGAAGCTCGGTCAGGAGCGACGTGGCGAATACCACGGCATGACGTATCTCGATTCTGCCCGTGTGGAGTTCTCGTTCTCCTTTCCGCTCGGCGAGATCGTACTCGACTTCTACGATCGACTCAAGTCCATCACGCGGGGCTACGCGTCTCTCGACTACGAGATGGACGGCTTCCGGACCTCACCGCTGGTCCGCCTCGACATGCTGTTGAATGGCGACCCGATCGACGCCTTCTCGGTGATCATCCACCGCGACAAGGCATACGAATGGGGCCGCAAGCTGGCCGAGAAGCTCAAGGAACTCATTCCCCGGCAGCTCTTTGCCGTGGCGATTCAGGCGGCAGTCGGGCAAAAGGTGATCGCCCGGGAGAGCATCTCGCCGATGCGGAAGGACGTGTTGGCCAAGTGTTACGGCGGCGATATCAGCCGGAAGCGGAAGCTCTTGGAGAAGCAGAAGGAGGGCAAGAAGCGGATGAAGCAGGTCGGCTCCGTGGAGATTCCGCAGGAAGCGTTCTTGGCTGTTCTTCAGATCGACTAGCCCGGGAGGGGGGATGGCGGACACGCTGGTGATCCAGACCGCCTTTCTGGGCGACGTGATCCTGACCACACCGTTGCTTGCGGTCCTCGCCGAGCGCCATGGGCCACTCGATGTCGTCACCACGCCGGGCGCCGCCCCCTTGCTCCGTGGTCATCCGGCCGTGCACCGTGTCATTCCGCACGACAAACGCGGCACCGAACGCGGGCCCAGAGGGATCGCGACCCTCGCCGCGCGGCTCCGTGCATCCGGGTACCGTCGGGCCTATCTTCCCCATCAGTCCTGGCGCAGCGGATTGGCCGCCCGATTGGCGGGCATCCCGGAGCGCATCGGGTTCGACGATGCCCCGGCGCGACTGACGTATACGCGCCGGATTCCGAGACCTACAGACACGCATGAAGTCGACCGCATCTTGGCGCTGGCCGAGGGAGGGTCCACTGCCCCGATCTCCCTGGGATTGAGTGTCAGCGAGCTGGCCGAAGGCGATGCGTGGCTTGAGCAGCGCAGGCTGTCACACGGCTTCGTCGCCTTGGCACCAGGATCGGTCTGGGCGACGAAGCGGTGGGGGAAGTACCCGGCCCTTGCCACGGCGCTGGCAGCACCGCTGGTCGTGCTTGGGGGGCCAGAAGAGCGGGAGTTGGGCGAGGCGGTGATCGCGGGATGCGGTACGCGCGCAGTCAACGCGGCTGGCACCCTGCCACTCCGGATCTCGGCGGCAGTGCTGAGTCGGGCGGCCGTGCTGGTGACGAATGATTCGGCGCCGCTCCATATGGCGCAGGCCACCGGAACGACGACGATCGCCCTCTTCGGTCCGACGGTGACCGCGTTCGGTTTTGGCCCCCGTGGGCCACGTGATCTGGTCCTGCAGGTCGACGGACTCGAGTGCCGCCCCTGCTCGGCGCACGGACCGCAGCGTTGCCCGTTGGTGCATCACCGCTGCATGCAGGATCTCGAACTTGCGCGCGTTACCTCCGCGGTGCGTGACGCCCTGACTTTCCACGGAACGAGGCACACCTGAACTACGTACTCGGGATCGATGTCGGCGGAACCAATTTGGTCGTGGGTGCCGTCGCGGAAGACGGCTCGCGCGTTGTCGGGAGCCATTCGCATCCGACAGATGCGACGCGCGGCCCGGAGGCAATCGTCACGGACTTAGTGGCGATGAGTCAACAGACGTTGGCCGCCTTGGCCTCGGAAGACCCCTCGGCCACCGTGCTTGGAGTGGGTGTCGGAGCGCCCGGCCCGCTGGATCGTCACGCCGGGGTTGTGCTGCTGACGCCAAATCTCGGGTGGACCAACATGCCGCTTCGCGCCAGGCTGGGCGAGGGGCTGGGACTGACCGCCGCGCTCGACAATGACGCCAACTGCGCCGTGCTGGGCGAAGCCTGGGTCGGTGCAGCCCGTCAGGGGCGCCATATCATCGGCATGACGATCGGCACGGGCATCGGTGGGGGCATTGTCCTGGACGGCAGGCTCCATCATGGGGCGTCAGACTGCGCCGGGGAAATCGGTCATGTCACCATCGATCTTGATGGTCGTCGTTGTGGCTGCGGGAATTACGGTTGCCTGGAGGCGTATGCGTCCGGTCCCGCAATCGCGCGTCGTGCCGTCGAGCAAATTGAGAGCGGTGCCGAGAGTGCGCTCGTGCAGATGGTCGGCGGCAACTTGGCATTGATCACGGCACAAACCGTGTACGCCGCGGCAGAAGAAGGCGACGAGGTCGCCGACGAAGTCGTCAGCACGACGGCGCGCTATCTCGGGGCAGGACTCGCCAACTTGGTCAACATCTTCAACCCGGACCTCGTGGTGATCGTCGGCGGCGTCACCCAAGCAGGGGAGAAGCTCTTTGTGCCGCTCCGCCGCGAGGTAGCCCGTCGAGCCTTCAAGCCCGCCGTGCAGGCGTGCACAATCGTCCCCGGGACGCTGGACGGCCTCGCCGGCGTCTATGGCGCTGCCCGAGCATTTCTCGATCAACGCGCCGAGGGAATGGTCTGATGCCACGAGTCGGGGTCCTCGGCTCGCTGGTCTGGGACCAGATTCATGGTCGTGATCCCCATGCCGCCCCGGTGGAAGAATGGGGCGGGATCGCCTACGCCTTGGCCGGGATGGACGCGGCCCTTCCGCCCGAGTGGGAGATGGTGCCACTGATCAAGGTGGGTCAGGACCTCGCCCCAAAAGCTGCGGACTTCTTCCGGAGCCTCACGCGATTGGGACCGGGCTTTCGTCCACTGGAAGTGCCGGTTCCCAACAACCGCGTGACCCTCCGATACCAATCCGTGGAACGGCGCTGTGAACAGATGTCCGGCGGGGTCCCCGGCTGGACCTGGGATGAACTGGGACCGATGGTGGCGGACCTCGACGCGCTATATATCAACTTCATCTCGGGGATGGAGTGTTGCCTCTTCACGGCGACGCAACTGCGGCGTGGGTTCGATGGGCCGATCTATGCGGACCTGCATTCGCTCTTCCTCGGCATCGGCAGTGATGGTATGCGGCACTTGCGGCCACTCCCGGAAGCGCCTGGCTGGTTCGCCTGCTTCGACATCGTGCAACTCAACGAGGAGGAGATGCTGCAACTCGCTGCCGAACCACTCCCCGTTGCTGCCGACGCCCTGCGCGCTGGTGTGTCCCTGCTCACGGTCACCGTCGGCGCGCGTGGCGCGATCTATTTCGCGCGGCCGGGATTCGACCGCCTCTCCGACCTGTCCGTGAGGGCCGTTCCCGCAGGCGAGGTGGGCGCGGTGCGCACGGCGCGCCTCGGTGGTCCCGAAATTGACGTGCTTGACCCCACCGGGTGCGGCGACGTCTTCGGTGCGACCGCATTTGCCCGGCTGCTGGCGGGTGACGATGTTGTGACGGCGACCACTGCAGCCAATCGTGCCGCGGCGCGCAATGCGACCTATCGTGGTGCTTCCTCACTCGCGCGACACTTGCGCGGCGACCTGGTGCTGGCCTGATGCATGTGCTCCCTGTTCCCACCTATCTCGACGATCGCAGCCTCGACCAGCTGGCTGCGAACCTGCCCAGTTGGCCGCCAGAGCAACGGCTGTTGGTCGATGCCCACGCCACGGAATGGGCCTCGCCCGCGGGCTTCACGGCCCTGCTCACCCTCGGACAAGCCTTGAAGGAGATCGGTGGTCCTGCCCCCCGACTCACGCTGCCTGGTGCCGATGGCGTAGCGTCCTACTGGGCCAAGGCCGGGTTCCTCCAGCATGCGGATGACTTCTTTGAGCTCCACGGCAAGGTGCCCCGTCGCAAGGCGGCGGAGACGAGCGAAACACTGCTCGACGTGACGCCGATTCGGGAATCCAAGGATGTCCACGAGATCGTCGGACGCATCAACGAGCGGTCGACGCAGATTCTGAAGCGCGAGTTGGACCTCGAGGCGAGTGTCGTGGGCGGCTTCGGGCAATCGCTGTCCGAGACGTGCCAGAACATCACCGAGCATGCCGGCACCGGTGGCTGGGTGGCCGTGCATGTCTACAACTTTCGGCGGCGCCTCGGGCGCAAGGCCGTCGTGATCGCGGTCAGTGATGCGGGGATCGGATTTCGGCGCTCGCTGGAGGCAACGCAGGCAAAGCGCTTCGGCGACCGGTGGAGCGACGGCCTCGCCATCGAGACCGCGTTGATTCACAACATCTCCCGCTTCCGCGATCCTGGACGCGGGCAGGGACTGGCGGGGACGAAGCGATATCTCGCACGGTGGCATGGAAAGATCTCGATTCGCTCTGGCACGGCGCGGGTCTGCATTCCACCCGCCTGGGATGATGAGCCGCCCATGACCGAAGGGCTCGGCTGGTTCCCGGGATCTCAGGTGACCATCGTGATTCCCGCACGCGAGAGCGCCTCGTGAGCGCCGTCATCCGGATCGAGCGGCTCCTCCATGAGACGATCGCCACACCCTATTCGGATCTGGTGACGCGTCCGACTGGAGCCGCAGTACGCCAGCGCGTGCTGGATGCCCTGCATGAGGCCGCGGGCGATGAAGCGCACCTGGATTTCTCGGCGGTTGGCCTGGTCGACTTCTCCTGCGCGGACGAGGTCGTCGCGAAGTTGGTCGGCCAGCTGCCGGACCTCCCCGTCCTCCGGCTGCACTTGTCCGGCTTGCGGGAGGATCACGCGGAGGCGATCGAACACGCCCTCCGCTGCCACGGGCTCGCCGTGGTGGCAGTGTTCGTGGACTCCCCGCGGCCGCGTCTCTTGGGGACGGTCCCGGAGGATTGGCAGGTGGTCTTTGCACTCTTGAGTGAAATGGGGCGCGCCCCCGCCCCACCCGTCGCCGAAGCGCTTGCCTGGCCATTGGTGCGCGCACGTGCGGCGCTGGACGCCTTGGCGGCCGGGGGCTGCCTCTGTGCCCACCCAGATGACACCTTCGAGCTTGGAGCGGTAGCATGACGAAGCGGCTCGGTCTCTCCACGATTGCCATTCACGGCCGAACCCCGCACCGCGGTGCGGACTGGACCCCTGCGGTCACGCCGATCTATCAGAGCGCGACCTTCCGGAATCCGCTCGGGAGCGACGCCGACGTCCTCTACACCCGCTACGGCAACAATCCCAACCAGCGGGCCATTGCCGAGCGCTACGCCGGCCTCGAAGGGGCGGAGGACGCCATCTTCGTGGCGAGTGGCATGGCGGCCACCGCGCTCGCGCACCTCGCGGTCCTCCGTCCAGGAGATCACCTCCTCGCGTCGCGCTGGATTTACGGTGGAACACGCACGCTGTTCGACACGGAGTTCGGTCGATTTGGCATCGAAGTGAGCTACGTCGATCCCGATCACCCGCGCGCGTGGCGCAAGGCGCTGCGCCCCAACACCCGGGCGATTTTTGTGGAGGCGTTGACCAACCCCCTCATGCGGGTCGTCGACGTTCCCGCGATTGCCAAGATCACCCGTGAGCATGGACTCGCGCTGCTGGTGGATGGCACATTCTGTTCCCCGGTGATGTTCCGGCCACTCGAGCATGGCGCCGACATCGTGATCACCAGCGCGACGAAGTACCTCAATGGCCACAGCGACATCATCGCGGGTGCCATCGCGGGGAGCAGTTCCGTGATTGAGGAGGTGACGCGGCTGATGCGGCTCTGGGGGCCGTCCATCGATCCCCACGCGGCGTGGTTGACCGAACGCGGCATGAAGACGCTGTCGCTGCGCGTGGAACGCCAGCATCGCAACGCCATGGCCATCGCGCAGTGGGCCGCGACACGTCCTGCATTCAGCGCCGTGCATTATCCCGGCTTGACCACCCACCCCGATCACGCGCTCGCCACCGAGCTCTTCTCGGGATACGGTGGGATGGTCGGCCTGATGATGGCAGGGGGCGTTGAGGCCGCGCAACGGTTCCTGGCGCACTTGCGATTGGTGACGCACGCACCCTCGCTCGCCGGCGTGGAGTCCCTGATCTGTGAACCGCGATTGACCTCGCACAAGGGCGTCGGCGCGGAGGAACGCGAGGCGCTGGGCATTCCGGATGGCTTCCTGCGTCTCTCCTGCGGTTGTGAGGACATCGATGACTTGCTCGCGGATTTGGCGGGCGCGCTCTAGCGCCCCGGCTATCTTCCTTCTGTGATTCGCTTTACCAAGGTCTCGAAGCACTACCCGACCGGCACGACGCCGGCCCTCGACGACGTGAACTTCCACGTCGCGCGCGGGGAGTTCGTCTTCATGACGGGACACTCCGGCGCGGGCAAATCGTCCATCCTCAAATTGATGTACGGGGACGAACGCCCGAGCAGCGGTGACGTGCGGGTGTCAGGCTTCCACATCGGCACGTTGACACGCGATGAAGTCCCGCGTCTGCGCCGCCGGCTCGGCATCGTCTTCCAGGACTTTTCGCTCCTCGAGGATCGGACGGCCGCCGAAAACATCGCCTTTGCCCTCGAGGTCACCGGATCCCGCGTGGACATGATTCCGGCGCGCGTCACCAAGGTCCTGGCGCAGGTCGGACTCCTCGCGAAGGCCGAGGCGTTTCCGCGCGAGCTCTCCGGCGGCGAGCAGCAGCGCGTGTCCATCGCCCGCGCCTTGGTGAATGATCCGCCGATCCTGCTGGCCGACGAGCCCACCGGCAATCTCGACGAGCGCGCCACACGCGGCGTCTATCAGCTGCTCTTGGACATCAACGCCCAGGGGACGGTGGTCGTCATGGCGACGCACAACCTGGATCTGGTCCGGTTCGGAGGACAGCGCACGCTGGAGCTTCGCGACGGCAAGCTGGTCTTCGATTCGGGCGTCGATGTGGGAGATGACGCATGAACTTGCTCCTGCGCGAAGCCTTGATCGCCTTCCGGCGCACGCGGACACTCTCCGTACTATCCATCACGACGATCGCCTTCGCCCTGTTCGTGACCGGACTCTTTGGACTCGTCGCCCTCAACATGCGCTCGGCGCTCCGCAACGTGGCCGAACGGGTGGAGATCGTGGCCTTCGTCTATCGTGGGACGCCGTCGATGCAGTTGACCGCCGCGAGCTCCGACATCGCCGCCTTCCCTGAAGTCCTCGAAGTCCAGTACGTCTCCGAGGAAGAGGCGTTGGTCCGTGCCCGCCGAGACTTGGTCGAGTTTCAGGAAGCGTATCAGGACCTGGAGATCAACCCGCTTCCCCCGTCGCTCGAGATCCGACTCCGACCCGAGTACCGCGACGCCAAGCATGCGGGAGACGTCGCCGAGCGCCTGCATGGCTTCGAGTTCGTGGAGGACGTCCGCTACGGACGCGATTGGGTGGAACGCCTCGATGCCCTCCGGCAGATCGCAGGATTCGTCGGGCTCGCGATCGGTGCGGCCTTCGGTCTCGTGAGCATCGTGATCATCGGCGTCACCATCCGCATGACCGTCCTGCATCGCGCCCGCGAGATCCGCATCATGCGTCTGGTGGGAGCCACGGATTGGTTTATCCGTGGACCGTTCCTGTTGGAAGGCGCCCTCAAGGGCCTCATCGGTGGCATCCTCGCGGCCATCCTCTGTGGCGTCGTCTTCGGCGCCTTTGAGGCCGGCAATTTCGGGCTTGGCATGGGACTCACGTTCTTCGGCCCGCTGGAAGTCGTGTTCCTGATCGTCTTCGGTGTGCTCCTCGGACTCACCGGCTCGCTGGTGAGTGTGGGCCGGCATCTCAAGAAAGTCTGATATGCGAGAGGAGAGAGGAGGGAGGAGAGAAGCGAACGGACGGGTGGGGTGGCGTCCACCGCTCCGTCGCGTACACCTCCTCTCCTTTCTCTTTTCTCTTCTCTCGGTTGCGCCGCTCGCCGCCCAATCCAATCCCGACCTCGAGGCCTCCAGGCGTCGACTCGAGCAGATCCGCCAAGAGCGGGAACAACTCCAGCAGCAGCAGCGGCGGATCAGCGGCCAAGTGAGCGATGTCGGCGCTGCGCTCCGCAATATCGAACGCCAACGCGACGCCACAACCCGCCTCGTCGGTGAAATCGAACGGCAGATCGGGGGACTCGGCTCCGAACTCGAACGCTCCGCCGCGGAGATGACCCTTGCGCAGGACAACCTTGCCGACCGCAAGGCAGTGTTGCGCCGCCGACTCGCCGACATCTACAAGCGCGGACCGCTCTACACCTTCCAAGTGCTGCTGGCCGCCGAGACCTTCAGCGATTTGCTGACACGGTACAAGTATCTCTATCTGACCTCGCGCCAGGACCGCGCGTTGGTGTCAGACGTTGAGCGACTGACGGCGAGTGTGCGCGGGAAGCGGGACGAGCTCCTGGGGATCCAGACCGAGCTGGACCGACGCCGTTCGGAGCGCGAGGCCGAACTCGAGCGCTTCGCCAATCTGGCGGACGAGCGGCAATCGCAATTGCGAAACCTGCAGCGCACCTCAGCCCAGACCCAACAACGGCTCACGACGCTCGAACGGGACGAAGCACGCGTCAACGACCTGCTCGCCTCACTGGAACGGGCGCGACGGACGGCCGAAGCCAACCGCACAGCGCGCCCCGGAACGGCCACGCCGCCGAGTGCCGGCAAGACGCTCTCGACCGCGGACCTCGGCAAGCTCGAGTGGCCCGTCGAGGGCGACATTCTCTTTGAATTCGGGCGGGATACGCTGAAGAGCGGGGCCGTGGTCCGCAATCAGGGGATCGGAATCGGCGCCCCGGTCGGCACGTCGGTTAAGGCCGTGGAGGCGGGAACCGCTGTCCTCGTTCGCCGTCTCTCCACCTACGGACTCTCCGTCTTCGTGCAACATGGGGATGGCTATTACTCACTGTACATGCAATTGCAGAGTGCGTCGGTCACCGAGGGACAACAGGTGACGCGCGGACAGGCGATTGGAACGGTGGGCGGCGCCAATTCGGATCACGGCCCCCACCTCTACTTCGAAATCCGGGGCGATCAGCAGATCGCGCTGGACCCGCTCGTCTGGCTTCGTCGGCGCAGCAAGTAGCCGCCTGAAGTTCGCGGGTCAGGCCGCGCAGCCGATCCGGTCAACGTCCTGTCCCTTCCCATCCACCAAGCCCGCCTCGACCCGAGCGAAGAGATCCTCGGGCCGATGCACCCCGGGATGCGGATAGACGGCGACGCCGGCGGTCAGGCGGCAGCGTGCCCCCGACTCCATATCGGCAAGCCCAGAGGCTTCGAGACGCGTACGAATCCGCCGGACCGTATCGCGTGCTCCCTCTAGGTCAGTCTCCGGGAGGAGCAGCAGAAATTCTTCGCCCCCGTAGCGCGCCACGAAGTCCGGCGCACGGATCTCGCGCTGCAGCAATCGTCCGAGTTCGGCCAGCAGGCGATGCCCGCCGTCGCGACCCAACTGATCATTCAGCTGGCGCATCCCATCAACATCGAGGAGGACCAGGGAAAACTGCACGTCATAGCGACGCGCACGATCGAATTCCTCACGAATGCGGCGATCGAGCGCGTCGAGCGTGCCGCACCCGGTGAGCGGGTCCACATTCGAGGTGATCGCCTGCCGCCGCACGATTGCACTGCGTCGTTCCTCCGTCTCCAGGAGCCGCGTGGTGGCCTCAACGGCGAGCTCGGCGAAGGCGACCTGAGCGGGAGTCAGGATGGCTTCATGGCGATGGGTGCGGAGCACGATGCTCCCGACGCTGCGACCGAGCGAACGGAGCGGGATCGCCGCAGTGCTCACGAGCTGTACACTCGGCGAGAGCACACCCGCCCGACCGGCGTGAATTCGAAAGAGCGGGCTCTTGCTCACATCCCCGAGGTGACAGGTCACGCCAGCAGCCGCGGCGGCAGTGGCTTCCGGCCAGCGCTCCAGTTCCACATCGGCGTCGCGCACCTTCGGTTGGTCGGTGGCAGCCACCAGTCGGCCGGTCGCGGCTTCGGGGTGATGCAGGAGACAGCTGACCGACGGGAGATCGAGAGCACGACTCAGTCCGTGGATCAGCGCATGAAGCATGTCTTCACGGTACAACTCGGCCGAGACGGCTTGCATCACCTCGAAGAGGTGAAGGTCCCGACCGCGCCCCGGCTGACCACTGCCCCGCGGGGCGGCAAGCCGCGCTCGCAGTCGGGCGACGAGTTGGCGAGATTCCATGGGCAACAGGATCGCTTCGTCCGCCCCCGCCTCGGCGGCACGGACCAGGTCGAGCGGATCGTCACTCGCGATGAGCAGGACGATCTGGGCGCTGCTGCGGCGGGACGCCGCCAGCGCATCGACCATCGCGCGGGTCCCGATGCTGACCGGTCGGCAGGTTGCGATCACAAGGGCAGGAGATTCATCAGGCAATTCGCGCAGGTCTTCCATCTCGGACACCTGAAAGCCGGCGCGCACCAACTCACCCTCGAGTCCAATCGGCCGGTCATCCGGCTCGCCGACGAGAATCACGAGTGGACGCCCGACCGCACTTCGGGACGGGGTCACTCCAATGGGAGGAAGCGAATCGATGCGCAAGACGTCAGACACGGAACCTCGGGCCAAGAAGGGGGCCGCGGACGCCGCTGTCCCAGGAGAATTGCTGGGCGCGCACGTCTCGACCGCGGGAGGCCCCCCCACCGCCCTGGGCCGCGGAGCGGCCATCGGAGCAACGGCACTCCAGCTCTTCACCAAGACCCCGAACATGTGGCGGGAGCCGGTCGTGACGCGGGAGATCGCGGACGCCTTTCGGCGGGCGCGAGAGGAGCATCCTGTTGGCGCCATTGTTTCGCACGATTCGTACCTGATCAACTTGGCCTCCCCCGACGACGCCCTACGGGCCAAGTCCAGACAGGCATTTGAGGGG
Organism: Gemmatimonadota bacterium; assembly: GCA_024641735.1. Lineage (GTDB taxonomy): Bacteria > Gemmatimonadota > Gemmatimonadetes > Gemmatimonadales > GWC2-71-9 > Palsa-1233. Next base: position 30,485 of record JAHECN010000012.1, read on the forward strand.
GAACTCACGCGTTCCCAAGCACTTGGCCTCGATGGGATCGTCTCCCACCCGGGAAATTTCATCGACGAGCACGACGCCGGACTGGAGCGGAATGCGGCAGCTCTCACGGAGGCACTCCGGGCTGTCCCTGGCACGGTGATGGTCTACCTGGAGACGACGGCCGGCACCGGGACCGTCCTTGGCCGGACCTTTGAGGAGCTGAGGGACCTTCGGGATCTTGTCGGGGAAGAGGTCCGATCCCGGGTGGGATTCTGCGCGGACACCTGTCACCTCTTCAGCGCGGGGTACGACCTCGTGGGGGACTTCGACGGTGTCTGGGAGGCGTGGGACCGGATCATCGGCCTGGAACACCTTCGATGCCTTCACCTGAATGACTCGAAAACGCCCTTTGCGTCCAAGAAGGACCGACATGAACTCCTCGGAGAAGGTTCTCTCGGGACGGAGCCGTTTCGCCGGATCATGACCGATCCACGTTTCGTTGCCATTCCGAAGCTACTCGAGACCCCGAAGGGCGACGCCGACGAGGTGACCAACGATCTCCGAATGCTCGCCCTGCTGCGCAGTTTTGGCACCCCGAATTGACCCCGGGCCCCTGTCCCCGGCATCTTCGGAGGATGCGATTCCCATTGTTCGTCATCCTCGCGGTCGCGGTGCGTCCCTCCGTGCTCGAGGCTCAGCTGACTGCGCGCCTCAGCGCCGGGGCCACGATGGGGACCTCCTTGGTGGCCGACGCGATCCTCTATGACGACGTGGTCGCCCTCAAGACGTCGGTCGCACCCACGATCGCGATTGGCCTTGGCTACCCGATCTCGGCAACCCACAAATTGTTGGGTGAACTCCGCATCGCCTCCGCGACGCTGACCGGCAGTGGCAGCGCCGGCGCAAATGACCTCGGCGCGCTTCGGACGATCGAGTTCTCGGTGATGGCAGAGGGTCCCCTCCCCTACCACCTGCGATTCCAGGTCGGTGGCGGCGCGATCAAGTATTCGCCCGCACGCGCAGCAGGTGCCTTCCTCGACGACGCACCGATCAAACCGATGGTCACGGCGGGGCTCGCCTGGACCAAGAGTTTGCGCCCCGGCCTCGAACTGCAGGTGGGTGGTCGTTGGGGACTCCACGAATTCACCACCAAGACGCTCGAGCGTCGCGGCTACTCGCTGGCGCAGCGGGTCCATCGCCTCGGGATCACCCTCGGCGTGGAGCGTGCCTGGTGAAGGGCCGACTCGCGTGCCTCATCAGCCTGGTTGCCGTCACCGCCTGCGCCGACATCGTGCCCCCGGCACAACGCGAAGGCTACGAGTATCGTCAGATCCTCGGCACCGACACATTGTCGTTCAAATGGGATCCAAGTCTGCTCCCCGTGAAGATCTGGATCGCGGACGACTCTCCCCTGCGTTCCCATTTGATCACGGCGATCAGCCGATGGGAGCAGGCGTTCGTCTACGGAGAGTTCCGCGCCACGTTGGTAAGCGACTCGAGCCGTGCAGACATCATCGTCCGCAACGCGCCGCCGACCAGTGGCGCAGGGCTGCGGCTTGCTGCGTTTGCGAGTCAGTGTCTCGGCGAGACCACCTACCAGTTGGGCAGCGCGCCGAAGACCCTCCAACTGCCATGGCGTGTCCATGTGTGGCCCGCATCGAATCCCAATGCCACCGGCATTCAGGATTGCTACCGCATCACGGTGACGCACGAGCTCGGACACGCGCTGGGTATCATCAACGCCAATCACGCGGGCGCACTGCCAACCGATGTGATGTACCGTGACCCGGTTGCTGATGGATTGAGTGAACGTGATCGCAACACGATTGAGCGGCTATACCATAGCCGAACGACTTTGACGGCCGTGCCCCGGCCATGATGGAGACCTGATGAGCAGCAATGCCCCGTCGCTGGACACGACCGCACCTGCCTGGGTGCAGCACCCCCGCCTGCAAGCCTGGGTGGCCGAGATGGCCGCTCTGACCCAACCCGATCAGATCCAATGGTGCGACGGCTCCCAAGCCGAGTACGACGCGCTCTGTGAACAGATGGTGGCCGCCGGAACCTTCCGCCGCCTTGATCCGGTGAAGCGTCCGAACTCCTTCCTGGCACTCTCGGATCCCAACGACGTCGCACGGGTCGAGGACCGGACCTTCATCTGCAGCAAGCGGAAGGTGGATGCTGGGCCAACGAACAATTGGGTTGAGCCCCGCGAGATGCGCGAGAAACTGCGTGGTCTCTTTGCGGGGTCGATGCGTGGCCGGACGATGTACGTCGTGCCGTTTTCGATGGGGCCGATCGGTTCACCGCTCTCGCATATCGGCGTGGAGCTCTCCGACTCACCGTACGTCGTCGTCAACATGCGGATCATGACGCGCATGGGACGCGCCGTCCTCGATTCCCTGGGACAAGGCGATTTCATTCCGTGCATGCATTCCGTCGGCGCGCCATTGGCAGCTGGCCAGAAGGATGTGGCGTGGCCGTGCAACGCGGAGCAGAAGTACATCGTGCACTTCCCGGAAGACCGTCAGATCTGGTCCTATGGCTCCGGCTACGGTGGGAACGCGCTGCTCGGCAAGAAGTGCTTCGCGTTGCGCATCGCCTCGGTCATGGGCCGGGACGACCATTGGATGGCCGAGCACACGCTGATTCTCGGTGTCGAAGATCCGAAGGGCGAGAAGACCTATGTCGCGGCCGGCTTTCCGAGCGCCTGCGGCAAGACCAACTTCGCGATGCTGATTCCCCCCGAAGGCTACGAGGGGTGGAAGGTCACGACGGTCGGTGATGACATCGCCTGGATTCGCGCCGGCGATGATGGTCGGCTCTGGGCGATCAACCCCGAGGCCGGGTACTTCGGTGTGGCGCCCGGGACCTCCATGGCAACGAATCCCAACGCCATGCTCTCGTGTGCCTCGAACACCATTTTCACCAACGTCGCCTTGACCGAGGACAACGACGTCTGGTGGGAAGGGATGACGGACACGCCGCCAGCTCGTCTGACCGATTGGCGCGGCAATGCCTGGACGCCCGAGTCGAAGACACCGGCTGCCCACCCGAACGCCCGTTTTACCGCGCCAGCGTCGCAATGCCCCTCGATCGATTCGGCGTGGGAAGATCCCGCCGGTGTGCCGATCTCGGCCTTCATCTTCGGCGGTCGGCGGGCCACGACGGTCCCGTTGGTGCACCAGGCCTTCAATTGGAGCTTCGGCGTGTACCTCGGCGCGACGATCGGCTCGGAAACCACGGCAGCCGCTGCGGGCGCCACGGGCCAAGTGCGTCGCGATCCGTTCGCCATGCTGCCATTCTGTGGCTACCACATGGGCGACTACTTCAACCACTGGTTGCAGATGGGTCGCGGGTTAAGCGATCCGCCGCGCATCTTCTGCGTGAATTGGTTCCGGAAGGACGCAAATGGGAAATTCGTCTGGCCGGGCTTCGGGCAGAATATGCGCGTGCTCGAATGGATCGTCGGCCGCGTGCGGGGACGGGCCGCCGGCATCGAATCGCCGATCGGCTGGATGCCACGCTACGAAGATCTCCGCTGGGACGGGCTCGACTTCTCGAAGGAGACCTTCCTCCAGTTGATGGACGTCGATCGCGAGCAGTGGAAGAGCGAGTTGTTGGGCCATCGCGACCTGTTCGAGAAGCTCTACGATCGTCTGCCACAGGAATTCATGGCGATGCGAGAGCTGATCCTCTCCGCGCTCTGGCGGAGTCCGGAGCATTGGAGTTTGGAGCCGGAAGCGTAGATGGTCGCGAGTCGTGAGTCGTTGGTCGTGGGAGGGTCAATGCGCATGCCGCGCGACGAGATCCACACTGCTGAGGTAGCCCGCTGAAAACTCACGACTCACGACTCACCCCTCGCTTCCAAGTCATTCGCGATCCGCTCTGGGACAACATCCGCCTGGAGCCGATCGCCGCCGCCGCCATGGACACGCCTGCGGTCCAGCGGCTGCGTTACGTGCGCCAACTCGGCCACGCCTTCCTGGTCTACCCCGGCGCCACGCACTCTCGCTTCGAACATGCCCTCGGCGCCTACCACCTCACGCGCCGCGCCCTCGGCACGCTGGATGAGCGTGGCGACCTTGATGGCATCCCCGAAGAGGATCGTCTTGCGGTCCGCCTCGCCGCCCTGCTCCATGACATCGGGCACTATCCCTTCTCACACGCATTGGAAGAGGCAGGATTCCCCTCCCACGAGGCGCTCGGCGTCGCACGACTCGGGCAGGGCGAATTGGGTGTACTGCTGCGATCGATCGGTGGTGACGCCTTCATCGCGCAGATTGCCGGCATCATTCAGGGGACCGGCGCCTCCGTGCTCGGCGGATTGGTCTCCGGGTCACTCGATCTCGACAAGATCGACTATCTCTCGCGGGACGCCAGACAATGTGGCGTGCCCTATGGGCAAGTCGATGTCGATCGCCTGCTCGCTTCGCTCTGCATCGTGACCGAAGCCGACGGGCGTCGGTCCGTCGGGGTGCACGAGAAGGGTGTCAGTGCGTTGGAGTCGCTGCTCTTCGCGAAGTATCAGATGTATCG
>JAHECN010000107.1 GCA_024641735.1 Gemmatimonadota bacterium
GATCCCACCACCCACGAGCAGCGCGACCAGGTGCACCGAGGTGACGGCCGTTTCGGCAACGGTCGAGTCGGCATAGTACGTCTGCCAGGGCTCGCACACCCGCGTCAGCGTTTCGATCAGGGGGGTGAGCATTAATCCTTCCAGAGCCACATCATGAGAGTCGAGGCGGTCGCCAAGCTCATGGAGGCGATCGCTCGCGTCCGGTGGGTCCTGGCGCCGGCGTCGGACTCCCGCGCCCCCTCGGCGGCACTGGCCGTCCAGAGGAAGCCGGCGTCGGCCGCGAGCATCGCGATCGTGTGGATCCAGCGTCGCGTCCGTCCCGCGGGATCCTTCCGTGACTCATAGAGGTTCCAGCCGCCGGTCACCGTGTTCACCGCGAAGAGCACGCCGAGGCCGCCGGCCACAGCGCTGTGCGCGCCACGGACGGAGGATCGATTGCCACCATCTTCGCCACCCTGATTGATTCCGTTGCGCTGATCGCGCAGCAGCTTCTCCCCGAGCAGATACTCGGCGGCGAAGAGGGGAATCTCGGTGTAGCTGGCGAATTGGTGGATCTTCAGGCGAGTCGCGTAGGCGTCACTGTATTCGACCGCCTGACGCCGCACGGTGTCTGCGGGTCCCTGCCCCGGTTGCAAGCCGACGGCAAGCGACGCCTGACACGCCCCGCAGGCCAGGCCGGCGGCGGAGGGTAGTTGCATCGGTATGGATTGGTGTTGTTGTGCAGACGCGGGAGAGAGGATCACCAGAGCGAGGATGACACCAGCCAGTGTGCGCATGCAGCACTCCCGAGGGAATCCTCCGTGAGGGTCAACCGCCGAAAAAACACGGTATCGACCGGAGGCACCGCAGTATCGTGTGCGAGGGGACGTCTCTGCCAGGACAGTGTACACATCCGTGGACCAATGAATTGCGAGTGTTACTGTCGGACATCACCGGAGCAGCGGGCGCGCAATTCCTCATGGTGTCACGCTTCCTACACGCTCCGGCACGAAGCGCCACAGGGTCGAGACAAATCCCTTCGCCGATGTCACCAGCTTCCCATCCGGGCTCCACCCTGCATTGCCATCGAACGCCGCGCCCGGGGGCGAGATGGTCAGTGATCCATCGCGCGGATCAAGGATGGCGGTTGGCCAAAACCAGAGGCCCCGAGCTCCGACTTCCACGGCAATGCGGCCATCCGGACCCACCGCATTGGGCAACAGGAGGTTGTTCGAGATTGCCAGAGGGCTCCGCACCGTGATCGGCAGCGCAGGGCCGCCATCCACGGGCAGGCGGACTAGGCGCGGGGTACCCGCATCAACCAACTGGATCACGAGATACTGGCCATCCGGGCTCGGTGCCACGGCGTCCCCATCGTGGAGTCGTCGGGCAGTGCCGCCTGCACTTGGCATCGCCCAGATAGCACCGGAATCCGCGTAGTAGATCATCTCCCCGTCGGGGGAGCCCGCCACGACCTTGTGGCTGAATCCGGGAATCCGCCCGGCGATGCGCCCGCTCGCCGTGTAGGCGATCGTCAGGGCGACCCCGGAGTCTCCCGTCGTGCGCATCATGACGCGATCGGTGCCCAAAGTGGCCAGCGGCAGATCGCTCGGCTCCCCGGACGCAAGGAATGCGACTGGATCGCTGTCCCAGCCCTCGACCGTGATTCGGGTGATGCCCGCCGAGTTTGCCGCGGTCAGGAACCGGCCGTCGGCGAGTGGCAGGACAGCCCAAGATCCTCCTGGCAGCGGCTTCCGCTGCGTGCGCCCTGTGGTGGGATCATAGCGCAACGCCTCTGCGGGGCGGATCGACTGATCCAGATAGATCGCGCCGTCCATTCCCACATCAATCCCCCAGATCAATGACGTCGTCGCAAAGAGCGGTGTGATGCTTCTGCTGCCCGACGTCGCGACACGCACCACGCGGTACCCGTCCCCTTCCAGAACCGCCACCACGACGGCTTCCCCATCAGGTACGCGCCGAAGTGCGGCGCGAAGAGGGGAGATGCCTGGCCAGAGCGGACGCACCATGTGCGTTGTCAAGTTGATGGCAGCGAGCGTGTCTACCGCACGATTGGGATCCGTGCCGCCAATGAAAACTGCCTCCTGTTCCCCTGCCAGCACGTCGATGGGCGAACCGGTCGCAAGACACCCGAGGGCGGAGAACGCCGGCAGCGTATCGATGCGTCCGGTTTTCGGGAAATAGTGGTACATCTGCAACCGCCGATCCGCGTTCAAGCGGAGCGCTAGCAGGCTGCCATCGGACAGGGGGGCCGCGCCACAGGCATCGGGGAGGATCAACCGCTCCTCGCTCTCCCCGGTGGCTGAGGTGGTGTAAATGCCACGCGGCGCGTCGGCGAGGCGGTTGAAATAGATGCGGGATCCATCCGGTGACCAGGCGGTCCCTTCTGCCAACCCGCGCGTGGTATCCCGCGTGAGGATGCGCCAGTCCCCCGATGCCACGTTCAGCACCCCGATCTGCGATTGGCGACCCACCATGCCGACGAAGGCAATCGTCTTGCCATCAGGGGAGAGGCGCGGGACGCCGGCGATGGGTGGTCCGCCCAGACGTTGGGCCACGTAGACTGGAGCCGGCGGTGCATCGCGGCGACCCCAGGTTCGTCCAGCAAAGAGGGCGATGAGCACGAGCGCGAACGCACCAGCCAGCAAGGGCGCCCACGACCGTGGCGACCCTGGCCACTCGCCACTCGGATGGCGGCCCGACAACGCATGCCCGGCGTGGGCGCTCTCCGTTGATGTCAACGCCGCAGAAAACTCGGCCGCCGTACTGAACCGGTCGGCCGGCAACTTCTCGAGCGCGGTCAGCACGGCGTATTCGACCGCCGGCGGGATCCGCTCCCGGCGCGCGATGAGTCCCGCCGGTTTCTCCGTCATCACCTTGGCGACGATCGACTGCGCCGTCGGTCCCGTGAATGGTGGCTCGCCGAGCAGCATCTCGTAGAGGACGCAGCCCAACGCGTAGATATCGCTGCGCGCGGTGATCTCGCGCTCGCCCATTGCCTGCTCGGGGGACATGTAATGCGGCGTGCCGAGCGACATCCCGGTCTCGGTCATCCGGGTGCCGCCGGCCTTGCTGGCGGCGAGCGCAATCCCGAAGTCAGCCACAAGCGCACTGCCGTCGTGCAGCAGGATATTCTCGGGCTTGATGTCCCGATGGATCACGCCGTGGCGATGGGCGTAATCGAGTGCGGCCGCGACCTCACTGGCGATCCGCATGGCGTCAGCCACCGGCAGCTGCTTCTCACGCTCGATCCGGTCGCGGACGGTCTCGCCCTGGACGTAGGGCATCACATAAAAGAGAAAGCTGTCGGCCTCACCGCTGTCGAAGAGCGGCAGGATGTGCGGATGCTGCAGGTTGGCGGTGGTCTTGATCTCGCTGAGGAAGCGCTCGGCACCGATGACCACGGCGAGTTCCGGCCGCAAGACCTTGATCGCGACCTTGCGCTGGTGCTTGATATCCGCGGCGAGGTACACCGTGGCCATGCCACCCTGGCCGAGCTCGCGCTCGATGGTGTAGCGGTCAGCGAGTGCGGCGGTGAGGCGGCTCAGTGGGTCACTCATTGCCAGACCAAGTCCATGACATAGATGTCGCTCTCCAGTTCGGTCATGACGAAATAGAACTTCCCGTTCCCGATCGCCACCGGGGTGGCCCTATACAATTGCCGCCGTGGCTCATCGAAGCGCACGACCAGCTGCGGTGTTCCGCCCGTCGCAGCGACCCGATACAGTCCTGCAGCGTTCTTGTCGCTTGCGAAGAAGTAGATCGACCGACCATCGGGAGACCACTCTGGCCATCTCGGCTGGCCCAGTTCCGCTGTCGGCAGAACAATCGTCCTCGGGACGCCGCCGAGTGGCAACACGCCGATGCCCTGCGAGGGGCCGCGGATGTCATAGGCGAGCTGGGTGCCATCGGGAGACCACCGCGGCGCGTACCCATCTGGGGCCGTGAGTCGTGTCGGCCCCTGCCACGCCGCGCTGCGTGACGTGCGCTCGAGCAGGCCGAGCCAATTCTCCCCTGTCAGGTCAGGGCTGTTGCCGTAGGCGATGCGGAGCCCATCAGGGGAAAACGCCGCGTTATACGACTGCTCGGGGTCAGTGGTGAGCTGTTGCTCCCCCGACCCGTCGGTATTGATGAGGTAGATGTCGCGCGTGGCGTTCCGGGTCGAGTGGAAAACAATCTGGGACCCATCGCCGGAGAAATTCGGCGCAAAGTTATCCCCGCTGCTGCGCGTCACCCGCCTTGCCTCACCGCCGTCCGTCGGCATCACGAAGATGTCCTGATTGCCTTCGATGTTGGAATCGAACGCCAGCCACTTGCCATCGCGGGAAACCGAAAAGCGCTCGATCACTTGATTGCCGAGGGTCACCGGGCGGGCGTCCGCGGCGGCTGCCGCGCCGCTAACAGGGATCGGGAGCGTGTAGATGTTTTGCCGGGAAATCATGCGCGCATAGGCGAGCGTGCGACCATCATCCGCGATAGAAATCGCATAGGCCTCAAGCCCCGTGGTCAGGCGCTTGCGCGTCTCCTCGATCGCTGCGCCGTTGCGATCGAGACGCACCGCATAGATATCGCGAGCGCCATCGCGGTTCGAGACATAGAGGAGGGTGCCGTCGGGGAGCCACGCGGGTGAGGCATTGAGCGATGCGTCATCCGTCACGCGCACCGGCGGTTTTCCGGGAACAATCACCCAGATGGTGCTCGGGGCAATATTGGTCCAGCTGCTGACGTAGTCAGGGTTGCCGGCCATGACCGCAACAGCGCTCCCGTCCAGACGCGAGCGGGCCGTGCTCACGGTCACGCGGTTAAACGCTTCGGATGTCGCGTAGGCGTACCGAGCACCGGTGGCGGTTTGCAGTACGAGGCTGTCGTTACCCAAGGGTTGCACTTCGATGCCACGCCCTACCGCCACGGCGTCCAGGGAATCGGCCAGCAGCGCTTCCCCGCCCAGGCGCGGGAGCTTCCACCAGCCAGCGGTATGATCCTCCGTCTCACCCGCGTTGAGGAACACCACGCTGCGTCCGTCGGGCAGCCATTGTGGCCACCACTGGGCGCCCTGCCAGGGGCCGGTGAGTGCCAACGATCTCCCGCCTTCGATGTCGCGGACCTCGATGTGGCTCTCCCGCGCGGACCATCCCGACTGGTAGGCCACTTCGCGGCCATCCGGAGAGATCGCGACGTGGAGCTCCGGGATCGGGTCCCGAGTCACTTGCCGACTCTTGCCGACCAGAATGTTCAACGGCTTTGGCGCCAACATGCGCGACGCGCCCCATCCAGCCAGCGCGAGCACCACGACGCCGGCCGCCACCAGGAGACCACGCCGCGAGCGGGGAGCGTGCACCGCCGCCTGATACGGCACCGTATAGTGCGGGGTGGTGCCACCGCTCGGCGTGGTCAGCGGTTCCAGCGCGGTCACCAGCTCATCGGCGGTCTGGAAGCGATCGGCCGGGCGCTTCTCGAGGCAACGCATCACCACGCTCTCGAGCACCGGCGACAACCCCGGGCGACGCTGTCCGAGCGGCAACGGCGCCTGGGTGACGTGTGCCGCCAAGGTCTGTTGCGGGTTCAATCCATGAAACGGCGGCTGGCCGGTGAGCATTTCGTAGGCGAGCACGCCGAGCGCATAGATGTCGACGCGCCCATCCATATGTGGATCGGCGGTGGCCTGCTCCGGCGCCATGTAGGCCGGCGTGCCGAGCGCGACGCCCACACTCGTCAGCTGGTGGGCGCCGGTCGATTCCGTGACCGCCTTCGCCACGCCGAAGTCCATCACCATCGCATGGCGGCCGGAGAGGAGAATGTTTTCCGGCTTGATGTCGCGGTGCACCACACCACCCCGGTGCGCCGCGGCGAGAGCGTCGGTGATCTCTCCCAGCAGTCGCATCGCTTCGTGCACGGGGAGTTCGCCGCCGCGAGTCAGCCGATCGCGCAGTGTCTCGCCGTCGACGTACGGCATGACATAATAGAAGAAGTTGTCGACCTCTCCCGAATCGAGCAGGCCGAGGATGTGCGGATGCTGCAACCGGGCAGCCACCGCGATTTCGCGCGCGAAGCGCTCGGAACCCAGCGTGGCAGAGAGTTCCTGTCGCAACACCTTGATGGCCACTTTGCGCTGGTGCTTGATGTCCTCGGCGAGGTAGACCGTGGCCATGCCGCCAGCGCCGAGCTCGCGCTCGATCCGGTAGCGATCACTCAATGCAGCGGTGAGACGGGCGAGGGCGTCGGTCATTGCCACACCAGGTCCATCACGTAGATGTCGCTCTCCAGCTCCGAGACGATGAAGTACAGCTGGTCGTTGGCCACGCGGATGGGGCTGATGTTGAGGAGTCGCAGTCGCGGATCATCGAAGCGCACGGCCAGCTGCGGCGTCCCACCGGAAACCGGCACCTGATATACCCCCGCGCGACCCGCGGCGTCCCGCGCAAAAAAGTAGATTGTCCGGCCATCCGGGGCCCACTCGGGCCAGGACGGCGACTCCAGGTCGGGCGTCCCCCGCACGAGCACGCGGGGTTCCCCACCAGTCGGCATGATGACGATCTCCGGTTGGCTACCGCGCCTGTCGTAGGCGAGGTGGCTGCCATCGGGGGACCAGTTGACGGCGAATCCATCTGCAACCGGCAGCCGGACCGGACCCCGCCATGCCGCTCCGGGACTCGTGCGTTCCAGCATGCCGATCCAACTGGAGCCGAGCACCCCACGATCGATGTTGGCGTACGCGATCCGGTTTCCATCAGGGGAGAACACGGGATGGAATGATTGCGCGGAGTCGCTCACGAGCTGCTGTTCCCCTGAGCCATCGGTGTTGATCAGGTAGATGTCACGTGTGGCATTTCGGGTCGAGTGGAACGTGATCTCCGAGTTGTCCGGCGAAAAGCTCGGCGAAAAATCACCGCCGGCGTCGCGCGTGACGCGCCTGGCCTCGCCGCCCCCTGCCGGCATCACGAAGATGTCCTGGTTGCCCTCGATGTCGGAGTCGAACACCAGTCGTGTGCCGTCGCGGGAGAACGCGAATCGCTCGATGAGCTGGTTCCCCGTGGTCACCGGTCTGGCATCGCGTACCGAGGCGGCACCGGACGCCGGGATCGACACCGCATAGATGTTCTGGCGCACCATTGTGCGGGCATAGGCAAGGGTCCGACCATCGTCGGAGACCGACATCCCGTGGACTTCGAGTCCGGTCGTGAGCCGTCGGCGCGTCTCCTCACGCGGCGCGCCGTCGGGATCGAGGCGGACCGCCCAGATGTCTCGCGGACCGTCGCGGTTCGAGACGTAGAGGAGGGTGCCATCGGGAAGCCAGGCTGGCGAGGCATTCATCGAGACATCGTCCGTCACGCGAACCCACGGCTTGCCCGGGACGAGGACCCAGATCGCGCTCGGTGCGATGTTGGTCCAATCCAAGACGTAAAATGGGTTGCCCACCATCACCGCCGCGGCACCGCCATCGGCGCGCCACCGCACGGTCGAGTTGACGGCATCGGTGACCCTTGGGTAGGTGAAGCGATTCCCAACGGCGGTGACCAGCACGATGCTGTCGCTGCCAAGGGGCAGGATGGCGGAACCGCGACCCTGTGCCACCCGGTCCAACGAATCCACCCGCACGGCCTCTCCTCCGAGGCGAGGGGTCTTCCACTCTCCCGCGGCGTGATCGGCCGTCCCGCGGGCGTTCACGAAGTGTATGCTTCGTCCATCCGGCATCCATCCGGGCGACCATTGGGTGCCATCCCAATCGGCGGTGAGCGAGAGCGGCCGACCGCCGTCGATGTCACGCACCTCGATGTGACTCTCCCCGGCGGACCACCCGGCCTGGTAGGCGACCTCACGTCCGTCGGGGGAGATCGCCGGATGGATCTCCGGGATCGGGTCGCGGGTGACCCGCCGGATGTTCGCGGTGCGGATGTCGATGGGCCGCGGCGCGGTAGCGCGCCATCCCACCCAGGCCACTGCGGCGATCGTGACGACTGCACCGGCGCCGAGCCAGAGGCGTCGTGTGCGCGGCGCGCTCACTGCCGCCTGATACGGCACCGTCGCATGCGGCGTGGTGCCGCCGCTCGGTGTGGTGAGCGGCTCGAGCGCCGTCACCAGGTCGTCGGCGCTCTGGAAGCGATCAGCCGGCCGCTTCTCGAGGCAGCGCATCACCACGCCCTCGAGCACCGGCGACAATCCGGGCCGCCGGAGGCCCAGCGGCGTCGGCGCCTGAGTCACATGCGCGGCGAGGGTCTGCTGCGGATTGAGTCCATGGAACGGCGGCTGGCCGGTGAGCATTTCGTAGGCGAGGACGCCGAGCGCATAGATGTCGACGCGTCCGTCCATCTGCGGATCGGCGGTGGCCTGCTCCGGTGCCATGTAGGCGGGCGTGCCAAGCGCGACGCCGATGCTGGTGAGGTGATGGGCGCCCGTGGATTCGGTGACCGCCTTCGCCACGCCGAAGTCCATCACCATGGCGTGGCGGCCGGAGAGGAGGATGTTCTCGGGCTTGATGTCGCGATGCACCACGCCGCCCTTGTGGGCGGCGGCGAGCGCGTCGGTGATCTCGCCGAGGAGCCGCACCGCCTCGTGCACCGGCAGTTCGCCGCCGCGAGTGAGCCGATCGCGCAGCGTCTCGCCGTCCACATACGGCATCACGTAATAGAAGAAGTCGCCGGCCTCGCCGGAATCCAGCAGGCCGAGGATGTGCGGGTGTTGGAGCCGGGCGGCGACCGCGATCTCGCGGGCGAAGCGCTCGGAGCCCAGCGTGGCAGAGAGTTCCTGCCGCAGCACCTTGATGGCCACCTTGCGCTGGTGCTTGATGTCCTCGGCGAGGTAGACCGTGGCCATGCCGCCAGCGCCGAGCTCGCGCTCGAGGGTGTAGCGGTCG
>JAHECN010000013.1 GCA_024641735.1 Gemmatimonadota bacterium
AGAGCGGGCGTCCCGCGGCGGAGGTATTGGCAGGGGCCGTTTCGGACTATGTGGACTTCGTCGCGGCCAACCCGTCCTTCGTGCGACTGATTCAACGGGAAGGGATGGGAGAAGGACCAGGACTCGGCGCGGTGCCGCTGGGCAAAGCGGTTGGCACCGAGGCCGTGGCCGCACTCGCGCAGGGGCTGGGCTTTCCGTCGGATTCGTATGACACGGTCGCGCACCTAGTCCTCTCGCTGATCGCCTTGACGTGGTTTCCCGTCCTCCACTCCGGGACGCTTGTTCCCGCCGTGGGTCTGGACGCGAGTGCCGCAGATTTTCTTGAGTCGCGCAAGCGACACATCACCACGCTGTTGCTCGGTGCTCTTCCCTCGGAGCAGATGACCTCACCCGGCCGGAGCTCCCCATGACGGACACGATCACACCCCCCGCACCAACAGTCGACGAAGCGCGTGCCGTGGCAGAAGCCGCACGCGAATCGGAGTGGACCGCACCCAGCTTCCTGCGCGAGCTCTTTGCCGGACGACTCCCGCTGGCACTCGTCTATCCCTTCCCTGCCCCGACCGCCGAGGAAGTCGAGCGTGCCGCGCCCTTCCTCGCGGAATTGGAAGCATTCCTTCGCGACGAGGTGGATAGCGATGCCATTGATCGTGAAGGAAAGCTTCCTGAGCAGGTGATTCGGCGACTGCAGGAGATGGGCGCGCTCGGCATCAAGGTCGATCCGGAATACGGTGGCCTCGGACTGAGCCAGTTGATGTACACCCGTGCCATCGGCATGGTGACTTCACAGGACGGCTCACTCACCGCACTGCTCTCCGCGTCCCAGAGCATAGGCGTCGCCGTGCCGCTCAAACTCTTCGGCACGGCGGAGCAGAAGCAGCGCTACCTGCCACGACTGGCCAAAGGTGCGATCTCCGCGTTCGCGTTGACCGAGGTCGGTGTCGGATCCGATCCGGCCGGTCTCACGACGACCGCTGTGAAGAGCGAGGACGGATCGCACTGGATCCTGAACGGCGAGAAGCTCTGGTGTACCAACGGCACCATCGCCGAGGTGATGGTGGTGATGGCGAAGACTGGCAAGCGGATCACGGCGTTTGTGGTGGAGGCGAACTGGCCGGGTGTCGAGGTCGTCCATCGCCTCAACTTCATGGGACTCAACGCCATTGAGAACGGCGTCCTCCGTTTCACCAACGTGAAGGTGCCGACAGAGAATGTGATTTGGGGCGAGGGGAAAGGCCTGAAGCTCGCGCTGATGACGTTGAACACCGGGCGGCTCACCCTTCCCGCGTCAGGGACGGCGGGCGCCAAGCGTGCCCTCAAGATCTCGCGCACGTGGGCGGCGGAACGGGTGCAGTGGGGCAAGCCGATCGGCAAGCACGACGCGGTGGCCCAGATGATTGGGAAAATGGCAGCGGACAGCTTTGCGATGGATGCGGTGAGTGAGTTGGCCTCACTCCTGGCGGATCGCGGCGACACCGACATTCGGCTCGAGGCCGCGATGGCGAAGTTGTGGAACTCGGAGATGAGTCACCGGATCACCGACGACTGCCTGCAGATCAAGGGAGGACGCGGCTACGAGACCGCGGACTCGTTGCGGATGCGCGGCGAGCGGCCAGACCCGGTGGAGCGGATGTATCGCGACTCCCGGATCAACCGCATCTTCGAGGGGTCCAGCGAGATCATGCGTCTCTTCATCGCGCGGGAGGCGGTGGACACGCACCTGGCGGTCGCCGGTGACCTGATCGACCCCAAGACGTCGATGGGGAAGAAGCTGAAGGCATTCGCACGCTCCGCAGTATTCTACGTGGGCTGGTATCCGCGGCTCTGGATGGCGACCGAGTGGTTCCGCTTCGGGCAGTTCGGTCCATTGGCCACACACCTCCGTTTTGTTGGGCGGCGCTCACGCAAGTTGGCGCGCACACTCTTCCACGCGATGGTCCGCTTCGGGCCGAAGCTGGAGCAGCGGCAGTCGGTGCTCTTCCGCTTAGTGGATGTCGGGGCTGAACTCTTCGCGATGACGGCGGCAATTTCTCGGGCGAAGACGATGGCCGTCGCAGGCAACGCGGATGCAATGGCCGTCGCGGACGTTTTCTGTCGTCATGCACGGACGCGGGTGGACAACTTGTTCCAGGAGGCATTCGGCCCGAACGACGTGGCGACCTATCAGCTGGCGCAGCGCGTCGTGCGGGGTGAGTCGACGTGGCTGGAAGCGGGGATCGTCGGAGCGAAGTCCGCCGGCTGAGCAGGCCGGCGGGGGATCAGCGCGTCGGTTCGGCCGAGAGCCGCTTCTGATACTCGGCCGGGGATGTCAGGAAGTGACAGGTGGTGCACTCCTGCTTGGGCACATGGGCGCGCTGCGGCTCGTGACAGGTGACGCAGAAGCCACGATCCGGCGTGAGCATGGCCACGGTTTCTGCGGCATGACAATCGTCACACTTCTGATGGCTCGCACGCTCGTGTGCCCCGAGCAGGTCGGGCGACCGATGACAGGACGCGCAGTCGCGTTGCGAGGTATGGTGGCTCTCGTGGCAGGAGGTGCAGCTGGCGACTTCCTTGCTTGGCGCCAGGTTGGGTGCCACGTGACAGGTCGCACAGGTTGTCGCGCGATGCTGACTATGATCGAGCTTCCGGCGCGGCAGCACGCCGTCCGCGGGGGGCGCGGGAGGTGTGAGGATTGCCTTGTGACAGGCGCTGCATTCACGCATCTCGATCTGTCCGCGCATCGCCGCCTGATGGTGACAGAGATCACAGCCGCGCGGCACTTCGAAGACCAGCGCGCTGCCGTCGCCTCCTACCCGATGGCAGGTCAGGCAGGCGAGCGCCGTATGCCGTGCATGGGGAAAGGAGTCCACGCGGACCACGTGGACGGCGGATGGAAGCTTCGGGGTCGCGGACAGTGTGCTCACGCGTGTGCCCGAGAACGCCACGAGCACTCCTGCACCCAGCAACATTGCCCGCCATCCAATTCCGGCATGCCCTGTCATGCGCGTCCTCTCCTGTTGGCACTACTCCGGTCGACCAACGCACGTCGCCTGAGACTCTGCGACCGTGCTACTTCGCGCGCTCCACGGTCAGGAACTCGCGCAGCAATCCTTCATGTTCGATATACTCCGATCGGCGGGTTGCCATCTCTGCTGCATACACCGCAGTGAACCGCTGACGTGACACGGCCTCAGCCACCGAATCCCCCTGTATTCTAGCGACCATGCCGCGCAAGTAATATCCGAACAAATTGTTCGGAGAAAGAGTCGCGATCGTGTCTGCCTGCGCGAGCGCCCCAGAATGGTCCCCGGCCACCGCCTGCATGATGCCCACGTGGTAGCGGCTGTCGACATCCCGTGCGTCGAGAGGAATCTCCTGGAATGTCAGCAACGCCCGTTGTGTCAGGTCCCGGGCCGCGTTGGCGTCACCACGTTCTGCGGCGTCGGAGATGAGGTTGACCAATGCGGCGAACTGGTCACGCGGTGTCGCCGTGGTGTCCACGACGGGAGTAGGCACGATCACCCCCCGAGGCTCTGGGGTCGACCAGAGCGCAACGACCACGACCGCGACCACGGCACCCGCGCCCAGCACGAGCCCGATCCCTCGGGAACCCACACGATCTCGCAACACAGCAACTCCGACGTTGGAGTGAACACCACGCGACGATCTGACCTTCCGAACGTACCCCATTCCGACGCGACGGCAAAGCAGCTCGGATCCGGTACGCAGACAGGTCAGGCGGACTTCAATTCCGACCAATTCGTTCGTGATACTACTGTTGCATTTCGGACAGCAACCCCTGATTTTTACTGCGGGACCCCCCTCCCACTACACCTGATTACAGCAGGAGCACACAGTGAAATCCTCCTATGTTTCCCTCGCCGCCGCGGTCGCACTCTTGGTGCCGACGCAGCTGCACGCGATCCCTGCCTGGGCAAGAATGACCGGCCTGCCATGCTCCTCCTGTCATGCCACGCCGACGTGGCAACTCAACAAGGATGGCTTGGACTTCCTCAGCAATGGCCATCGGCTCGACGCCATGAAGGTCGACGCGAAGGACCAGAAACTCGACAACTACTTCTCGCTGCTCTTCAAGACCCGCTTCTACACCGATGATCGTGATGCGGCGCGCACCGGCCTCACCGAAAATCAGCGCCCTAAGACGCAGTTCGAGCAGCACTCGATGTCGATTTACGCCGGCGGCGCACTGAGCGAGCGGATGTCGTTCTTCGCCGAGATGTATCTCAGTGAAAACACCGGCGCGACGTCGGGCGGCAACGTCGTCCAGAGTGACGCCTCACGGAAGAAGTTGGCCGAGGCGTTCGTCTCGTACAATCTGCCCGTCACTGAAGGCAAGTCGTTCGTTGCCTTCCGCGGCGGCGCGATCCTTCCGGAAATTCTCCATGTCTTCGGCGTCGGCGCCCGGAGCGCGGAGCAGCGCTCGATCGTCTTGAACGATGCCCTGGTCGGCAACCCGAACGGGTACAAGCTCTTCACCCGGCAGCAGGGCCTCGACGCGACGTACAACAGTGAGCGCATCCAGCTCTCGGCTGGCATCGTGAACGGCTCGGACGCCGGCACAACCAACTCGATCGACGCCGACCGCTCGAAGGATGTCTTCGGAAGCGCCTTGATCACGGTCGACGACAAGGCCACCGCCGTGGGCGCGTACTACCACAAGGGCCATTTCACCAACTACGCGACCAAGCAGGACTTCAGCACGGCAAT
Source organism: Gemmatimonadota bacterium (assembly GCA_024641735.1). Classification (GTDB taxonomy): domain Bacteria; phylum Gemmatimonadota; class Gemmatimonadetes; order Gemmatimonadales; family GWC2-71-9; genus Palsa-1233. The sequence continues at coordinate 4,711 of JAHECN010000013.1, forward strand.
CAATTTCACCGATGACTTCTACAAGGCCGGCTTCCTCGGCCGCTTCGTGCAGGACAACTGGCGCGTGGTGGGCACCTACTTCATGGGCAACCACACCATCAACGCCACCGGAACCGAAGCCAAGAACGCCGGCTACTATGGCTTGCTTGACTACAATCTCAACGAGAACCTCGGCGCCTACGTGCGCTATGACCACGTCGACCCGAACACGGATATCGACAAGAATGACCAGTCGATGATCTTGGTCGGGATCAACGGACTCTTCTTCCAGAGTGACAAGAGCGGCGCACGCTGGCAGATCGAGTACACGACGCGGAACAGCTACGCTGGTGGCAGCATCTCCAGCGTCGGCACGACGAAGTACACCGACAACCGCCTGTGGGCGCAGTTGACGTTCGGCTTCTAGTCGCCTGGCAGAACCCCACCGGGGCGTTGTGGCATACGCCGCAGCGCCCCGGTGACTAGTTTTCAGCTCAAGTCTCTACCCTAACCACGGCAATACGTATGCGAACCACCACGATTCCCACGATCCTCCTCCTTCTCGGCGTTACGATGGCGCCCGCGCCGGCGTTCGGCCAAGAGACCTTCACCTATGTGGGGGTTGCGGCCTGCGGCAAGTGCCACAAGACCGAGAAGATCGGCAATCAACTGGCCATCTGGGAGGGGACCAAGCACTCGAAAGCCTTCGAGAGCTTGAGCACTCCCGTGGCGGACAGCATCGCGTTGGCGAAGGGCCTCACGACCAAGGCCGCAGACTCAAAAGAGTGCCGGGAGTGCCACACCACCGGTGGCCCCGACTCCGGTGTTGACGCGAAGGAAGGCGTCGGCTGCGAAGCATGCCACAACGCTGGCTCGGGCTACCGCGTCCTCAAGATCATGAAGGACAAGCCGACGGCCGTCGAGAAGGGGCTACGTACCTTTGCAGACGCGGCAGCCATCGAGGCGCAATGCCGGACCTGCCACAACGAGCGGAGTCCGACCGCGAAGGAGTTCGACTTCAAGGAACGGTGGGAGAAGATCAAGCACCTGCGTCCGGTCGAGTAACGGCGCAGACACCCAATGCGAACGACGAAAGGCCCCGACCAGATGGTCGGGGCCTCTTTGCGTTTCCCAGCACGGTGTCAGTCGCCCTTGGAGGAGAACAGGTTGAGGAATTGTCCATAGCCAGACGCCTCAAGTTCCGCGACCGGAATGAACCGCAGCGCTGCCGAATTAATGCAGTATCGCAGGCCATTGGGGCCTGGGCCATCCGGAAAGACATGGCCGAGGTGTGAATCCGCGCCCGCGGAACGGACTTCAATCCGCTCCACGAACAACTTGTGGTCGCGCTTGGTGGTCAGCGCATCGGGTTGGAGGGGCTGCGTGAAGGAGGGCCAGCCACAGCCGGAGTCGAACTTGTCGCGCGACGTGAAGAGCGGCTCGCCGGAAACAATGTCGACATAGAGTCCTTCGCGGGTCTCGTCGTGGTAGGGATTCTGAAACGGGGGCTCGGTCGCCTCGTGCTGCGTCACCTGGTACTGCAGTGGTGTCAGGCGCTGGCGAAGCTCGGCGTCGCTGGGCTTGGGGGTCGGCATCGGGGGCTCCAGGGTAGACAGTGCTGTAGTCTACGCTAGAACCCCCACTTTTGTTCCCTCAGCTGCTACTGCCGCCGGGGAATCGCGGTGCCGTGGCACGCGGTGCAGAGCTGCGGGTTCTTCCGGAGCAGCCGCTCCGAATCGAAGTTCGGCCCGTGGGGTGAGTATCCGCGCCCCTTCACAACCGAATGGCAGGTCAGACAGTCTCGCTCGACGTGACACGACGCGCAGCTCTCGAGTGCCTGCCGCGCAGCCTGACCGTGGCCGACGAAGAACTGGCGGTTGCCGTCGTGATACCCTCCGGCACCCAGGAGAGAGCGTTGGGTCACGACGCCGGCACTCTGGTGACAGCTCTGACAGAACTGTGCCTGATTGTGACAGTCGGAACAGGTGCCGGAGCGGCTGTACGCCTCCGCAGGATGCCGCGTCAGGAAACTCGCCGGGTGGTAGCCATTACGGCCCGCCGGATCGGGGACGTGACAGGCCAGACAGCTCTCCCGGCGGTGACAGCTGGCACAACTCCGCATGGATGCATCGGCGACCGGCCCATGACTCGTCTTCCACGTTGGTGTATGGCTGGACGGGAGTTTTCCGGTGGTGGAGGCTCCGTGTCCCCGGTCCGGCCCAGCGCTGAAGAGCGCGCGTGCCGTGCCGGGGAGCTGCGCGTTGTGACAGGCTGCACAGCTCTCCTGCGTGTGGCAGGTGCGGCAGGCACTAGCGTTCTGCGTTCCGTGTCGCGTCTCGAAGTCGCCCTTGGCGTGGTCGGCAGGTGCTGCGACCGGCGGCGGTGTGGCCGTGGCCGCGGCGTTGAGGCCGAGCGCCTGAATCTGGGGCACCTCGGGCGCGTTCACATGGCAGGCGACGCAATAGGTGCGGACGTGGCAGGTGGCACAACTGACCGCGACGTGGCCGGATCCGGTCGTTGCCTTCGCCTGCGCACCATGGGCGGAGGCCGCTTGGAAATTCGGGGCGTCGTGGCTGGGTGGCTTGGGGAAGGCCGCAATCCGTTCCGACGTCAGGCCTGCGGCGCGCGAGAGTGGCACGTGACAGGTCGCGCAGGCGGAATCGGGCAACGACACGTGGCTCTTGGCCGGAAGCTTGTGGCAGGTCAGGCACTGCTCCGCCTGCGGCCCGCGCACACTCATCCACTTGCCACCACTCGCCGTGTGACAGTCGGCACAGGTCCCTGGTGTCCGGCGGCCGCGCTTGGCGAGATGCTGGACATGGTTGAACGCCAGGTTGCTGGCGCGCGGTGTGGCGGGAGCCTTCCAGGTCACCACAGGCTGCCGCGTGCCGTCGTGGCACGCAGCACACTGCACGGCGGTGGGGTACATCGTGGCCCCAGCGCGTTCGGCCGCGGTGTGGCAGGTACTGCAGCTGACGAAGAGCTTGGCATGCTTGGGGTGACTGAACGTTTCCTCCGCGGCTGGACTCCGGGCCGCGAGAAACGCGACGCCGCAGAGGGCCGAGAGCACAAAGCCACCGAACAACGCGCGAATTCTCATGGAGTCACCTGCCGCGGGCGCCCGGGAGGGAGCGACCACCGATCGGGTTCAGAGCGGAGGGTGAGCGACGCGCGCACGCCCATGCGCCACTGGTTCCAATCGAACGCGGCGGCATCGGGACGATCGCGTGACTCCCAATAGCGATCGACCGTTGCCCCAACATTCCACCGATCCGCCACGCGGTAGTCCGCCGCGGCACCCAGCCACGTCACGCCGGCATCCTGAAAGCGCAGCTCCAACGGCCGCTCAAGCGCCCCACCCTGCACCGACACCGTCCACGACTCCTGCATCCGCCACGTCACGCGGCCGTCCACTCCACGCGATGACGCACCGGGAAGGAACTCGGAGTGGGCTCCGCCTTGCACAGTCCAACCCTCGACAGGCGTGACGGTGGCTTCGAGGCCAGCGCGCCAGCCACGATCTTCGATCGTGACCGTCGGGGTGGTCGCTCCTGCCGCGTCATACCGGAACCACTCGCCAGATCCCCGCACCTGAATTTTTGAGGTGATCCCAACTCCGAGCGTTCCGTTCACGCCGCGGTACGGCGTGGGCGAGAAGACGCCCCAAACCGTCCACAGATCAAAGAAGGGGCGGTAGTGACGGGCACCGACCGTCGCCCAGAGTCGCGGTGCGGTGTAGGCGAGCGCGACCTCCGCCGTGCCGAGATTTCCTTGGGCAAGGTCGTAGTCACCACCACCGGTGAGGCGGACGCGCGCTGTCGGCCGAAACTGGACGGAAAGCGCGGCGCGTTCCGACACGAAGTAATCGGAGACCGGATCCACTTCACGACGATACTCCACTTCAGCATTGACGCGCGGGAGGTGCGCGCCGAGCGTGGCACCCGCGACCAACTGCCGCGCTTCCGGGGCGTAGTCAAGCAGCGGATTCACGGCTGGGCTGGTCACGGACAAGAGTGTGCCGCGGGCAAAGCCCCAGCCGCCATAGAGCGAGAGGTCGAGCGGCACCTGGTCGAGTCGCAACGCGGCGCGGCCTCCATCGATCGCGCCGAGCGCGGAATTGCCGAGCCGACCGTGGTCGGGGATGCGTCCCCCTTCGAAGGTCCAGCCATCCCGGATGTATTCCGCGTAGGCTTCCTGCACTTGTGTGGTTGGGGAGCTGCCGGGCCAAAGGCGATCGCCCGTGAGATCGGTGTGGAGCCGTGAGCGTACGCGCACGCGGAGCCCGCTGATGCCGAAACCCCACATCGTCAGATCGCTGGTGAGCGTCGCGGGAACGCCTCGTCGGAGTTCGCCGGGTCGCCAGTAGTGACAATAGCCGTCGTTGAAGCAATTCACGGCGAAGCCATCTGGAGTGATCTTGCCACTACTGAGGCCAGTCAGCGCATCTGCTTCGGGAATGCTATCGGCGATGACGCCACGAAAGCCGACGCGCTGCCCGGCCGCGTCAAGCCGCAGGCGCCATGACTGTGCCGTCGCGGACGGTGCCACCGCGAGGGCGAGTCCCACTCCAACGGCGACGGCGGGGAGGAAGCGCATCAATCACCGCCGATGGGCGGGCCTCCCTTCAGGGAGGCCCTGTCGCCCGTACCGTGCGGTGACAGAGGTGCCGTCAGAGAGGGAGTGCGCCCCGTCGTGTGGGCGGCGCTCACGCGCCGCCGCACGACCTTCATGGTATCGAAGGGCATCGGCGGTCGCAGCTTGCCCCGTTGCTGCACCTCACGATGGCAACCGACGCAATCCGACGCGTCGACCTTGGCGGAGTGCGGCTGGTGACAGGTGAGACACTGCGACTCGACCCGTTTGTGGTTGGGGCCGATGTGGAACGGACTGTTCGCCAGATTGTCGTGACACGTCACGCACGACGCCTTGGCATCTTGCGGAAGGGTGTCGGCATGCACGTCATGACAGGAGCCGCAATTGCCCTTGTGGGGATCGCGCTCGACCTTGTAGTCCGGGAGTTTGGCCAGCATCTCATGGCAACTGGTGCACTCCAGCACGGTCGGGCTCAACGCGAGTCCGGCGGAGTCAGGCGTCGCGAGGGCAGGGATCTCTCGACGGAACGCGTGGCAGACCGCGCAGGTGACCTCTGGCATGTCGGCCATCTTGCCCAGCTTGATATCCTTGTTCTCGTGGCAGCCCGACTGCTGACAGGTGCGCGCGGAAGGAATGAAGCGGTGGACCTCCGCCCCGTGACAGGTGACGCACTTGAGATCCTTCAACGCCGAGGAATCCGACTCGAAGTGCCGGCGGTGACCCGCCAAGGCCATCACGTTCTCCCAGCGCTCTTTCCCTGCCTTTCCTTTGACGTGACACGACTCACACCGCAGGTTGGCGACCGGCGCGTGCTTGGCGATCTCCTCGGGCCGCTCCAGCACCCAGAGCACAAGCTGGCGTGTGCTGGCGTAGATGCTCTGCTGGTGACAGTCATGGCATTGCAGTTTTTCGTGCTTGCCCGCGCCCTCGCCGAAGCGCCCGAAGGGCTTCGCCATGACGTGACAGCCGGTGCAGAAGCCGTTGTCGTGTTGCATGTAGTTCCAGCTCTTCATCCCTGCAAAGCCGGCGGCAGAGACCGCCAACAGCGCGCTCCCCGCCAATGCAACTTGAATCTCACGCGAGCGTGTCTTGAGCCAGGTGAAGATCTCCTCGCGCTTCCGCCACATGAGCAGCAGCAGCCAGATCCCGACGGCGGCCGCCACGATGGCACCACTGATCTGAATCCACTGCGGCACTCCGAAGATGAAGCGCACCACTTCCGCGACACCTCCCGGAAGGGGCGCGGCGGTCACGGTGTCGCGGAGTGCGCCCACTGCCCCACCGAGGGAATCGGTGAGGCTGTCAATGAGGGCACGCACGGAATCTCCCCCGACGCCATGACTGGCGCCGAGGGAGTCCTGAAGCAGATACACGGCCGGGCCGGCCACCGCCTACTCTGAGCGGTGGCTGGCCGAGACGAAGGCAGGGGCACGTACTGCGGCCGCCTGAAGTGACTGCTCCACCAGGGCCGAGATACTGGCCGGTGGCGCGGGCAGCGCGTAGGCCGTCCGCAATTCGTTGATGCTGGCGCCCAGGAGAGCCCGGGCAAGGAACGGATTGTGGACGCCTCTCGAGCGGTCACCATTCGCGTACCGGTTCTCACCGAAGGTGGTGACGTTGAATCGCGCGCCACGCGCCGGGGTGATCACCGTCGGGTTGCTGAGTTCGGCCGGCCGGTCCCGCTTGATGATGGCGAGGTAGCCGCCATCCACCGGTGCGGCATCGATCGACTGGTTGCCGTTCAGGTCAGTCCAGATCTGTGCGGACAAGGTCTCAATCTCGGACCGCGCCAATGCAAGGCGTCCGGCGGCGATTGATTCCGTCGCGTGGCAACCTGAGCCCAGGCAGCTCTTGAACGAACGAGCCGGCGGCGTGAAGGCGCAGCTACCATCGGCGATGGGGACGCCTTGCGCATTCAGACAGGGAATCGCCTTGAAGAGGTGGCCCGTGGAGCTGAAGACGAAGTTGCCCGACGTCGGATCGGTGATCGTGTACCGATTGACGTGACAGCCAGCGCAGAGCCGCGGGTTCGCGGAACTGGCGTGGGTCGTGAGCGAGATGTTCGGGTCGATCGAGACGCCCGCCGGCCGATAGCCACCGGTGCCCAGCACCACGAAGCCCTGTGGCGCGTGCGGCGTGTCGCGACCGCCGTCCACCGCCTCGCCGCGCCGCATGTGACACTTCATGCAGAGGTTCTGTTCGGGGTCCGAGGTCGCGATCGGGAAGCGCAACTGGGCCGTGTTGGCCGAGCCATGCGGATCGTGACAGACCGCGCACGTCGTCGGGACGGCTCCCGTCGAATCCTTCTCGACGTAGTTGGTGTTGGCACCCCACGCCGTGAGCACCGTCCGACCGTCGTGACAGGCCGCACCACAGCTGCTGGTCGTGGCAACGAGGGAATGGCCACTCTGCGCCCACTCATCCGCGAAGCCATGGTGCGAGCCGGTGTGACACGCCGCGCATGACTGACCGGTCACCGTCATCGTGATCCGCGCGAGCGGCTGGTTCACCTTCACGGAGGGATCCTGCACGTGCAACGTGCCAGGTCCGTGACAGGACTCACACTGGACGTCGTTGTAGGCGCTGTCCGCCTTCACGTTGTAGCCCGACGCCACCGACAGCTTGTTGCCGTTCTCGGTGGTCGCATGGCAGGCCCAGCACGTCCGCGTCGGATCGATGTTGCGATCCGTCAGCGTCTTGTGCGCCGACGCATGCGCCGTCTGCTTCCACCGCGTCTGATGTCCGACGTGGCAATTGCCGCACGACGTCTGCTTGGTGGAGGCTTTGTAGTAACCGAGCAATCCACTCGCCGCATCGACTGGCGGATTGAATGGCTCACGATCGCGATAGACAATTTCGGTCGTGGTACAGCCAGCGACCACGAGCGCGAGCAACGCAGCGCGCGCAACCGAACGAAGCACGGGAACCATCGGGACCTCCCGATGAAGACGATGTGTCGCATGTGCGCGTGCAATGCGCGGCGACAACATGCGAGGAATGCTCACACCGAAACGAACGATGGAGCGGGTGACGTCAGGGATACTACGGAGCCGACTCTGCATTGCTGAACCTACCTCCAAACAGATCACGGAATACCATCTGCACGTGCAACCTATGATGATCCGTGCGATTGCGCTAGGTGATAATCGACAATCAAAGACGACAATTCTGTTCGGGATTACAAGATTCTATCTCGACTTTTTTTGTCGGAATTGCCGTAGTCCTACGCGCCGAGGCGCCGAGCCAGCTGCCGACGCAGGAGCGCGTCCTCTCCCGCGGCCTCACCCCATGCCTCCGGGAAACCCCGGAGGCCGTCGCGCGCTCCGAGAAGCCCGCCAAGCAGTGCCCCAAGGACAGGAGATGCTCCCCCTCCCTGCACCATGCGCTCCATCACCTCGGCCCCTCTTGGCCTATGCTGGAGCTGCCAGAGCACCCAGGCCAACGTGCCGCGGGGGTCGGGCTCCATTCCCTCGGGACGCGGAGGCGCGGTGCGGGGATCACGAGGCACGGCGATCACGGCTTCGAGAAACTCCGGCGGGGCGTGGTTGGCGCGGAGCAAGGCCAGCACATCCGGGATGAAGTCACGCTGCCCCTCCAGGAGCCGCGAGCCGGCCACCACCACGGCGACTGCGGCCAAGGCGGCATCCTCGGAGGGATCAAGCAACTTGGCGACATGATACGCGCCAGAAACCATCGTCCCAGGCGTAGCGGAGGCAATCGCCGCGGGGAGCGCGGCGACCATCGCGATCGATCCAGCGGCCGGCAGCGTGGCCGTAGGGGCATCGAACTGGGCGATCTGGTCGAGTGCGGCCTCGAGCAAGGGGCCCGCCTCGAAGCCATCCTCACGCCACCAGTTGACCCACCGTCCCGCGAGTCGGCGCAAGTCCACGCCACCCAGCGTGAATTCCTCCAGCAACGCGTCCGCAAGCGCCGTGGTCGCGGGACGGCGGCCGAGCGGAGGAGGGAGCGGCATCAGCGGACCGTCCCCGAGGGCGGCACGAATGGTTTCCGGTGTGGACTGGGCCGCGGTCCGGGCCGCGAGACGCGCACCAATCACGGCTCCGACGAGGAGCCCTTCGCGTCGGTCCGCGAGCGTCAGGTCTGGGGGAGTCTGGGAATTGTGCATGCCGCAAAGAAAGCGACCCAGCCGCCGCGACGCATTCCCATCCGAAAGGATGCTATCTTTCGCGTGTTCCGCACGGCCCTCTGAACACACTCTCGACTCCAGGGGAAACAAGGTGGCGAGCGACACACTGACCATTACCGACAACCGCACCGGGACGCTTTACGAAGTCCCGATCACGGACGACACCATCCGCGCCATCGACCTGCGCAAGATCAAGGTCAACGCAGATGATTTCGGCATGATGACCTACGACCCGGCGTTCATGAACACGGCCGCCTGTCGCAGCGCCATCACCTTCATCGATGGCGATCGCGGCATTCTCCGCTATCGCGGCTATCCGATCGAGCAGGTGGCAGAACAAGCCTCCTTCCTCGAAGTGGCCTACCTGCTCAACTACGGTGAACTGCCGACCAAGGCGGAGATCGATGCGTGGGAGCACGATATCCGCTACCACACGTACGTCCACACCAACGTCATCAAGTTTCTGGAAGGGTTCCGCTACGACGCGCACCCGATGGGGATGTTGCTGGGCACGATCGGTGGGCTGTCCACCTTCTATCCCGATGCCAAGGACGTGCATGACCCCGCCAACCGGAAGATTCAGAAGATCCGGTTGATGGCGAAGTTGCCGACGATCGCGGCGTTCTGCTTCCGCCACTCGCGCGGACTCCCCTACGAGTTCCCGCGGAACGACCTTGATTACATCGGCAACTTCGTCAACATGACGTTCTCCATTGGCGGCAAGCACGAGCCGAACCCGGTCCTCCAGCGCGCGCTGGAAATTCTCTTGATCCTGCACGCGGACCATGAGCAGAACTGCTCGACGTCTGCCGTCCGCGCCGTCGGCTCCTCTGGCGTCGATCCGTTCTCGGCCGTCTCCGCCGGCATCGCTGCGCTGTATGGTCCGCTGCATGGTGGCGCCAACGAAGCCGTGCTCCAGATGCTCGACGAGATTGGCACCAAGGATCGCATCCCGGCGTTCATCGAGGCCGTGAAGAATGGCGGCGATCGCTTGATGGGCTTCGGTCACCGCGTCTACAAGTCCTACGATCCACGCGCCAAGTTGATCAAGCAGGTGGCCTACGACGTCTTCCAGCAAACCGGACTCAACCCGAAGCTGGAGATCGCGCTTGAGCTCGAGCGGATTGCCCTCGAGGACGACTACTTCATCTCCCGGAAGCTCTACCCGAATGTCGACTTCTATTCGGGCCTGATCTACCAGGCGATGGGCTATCCGACCGACTTCTTCACGGTGCTCTTCGCGCTCGGGCGTCTCCCCGGCTGGCTCGCCCAGTGGGAAGAGATGATCACCGACAAGGAGCAGAAGATCGCCCGGCCGCGGCAGATCTACACGGGAGAGGATGCGCGGGATTTTGTGCCGCTTGTCATGAGGAAATAGTCGCGAGTCGTGAGTCGTGAGAGAAAGGCCCCCGCAGCGGAGATGCACTCGCTGCCGGGGCCTTTCTGTTGGACCACCTGACGACTCACGACCAACGACTCACGACTCTCCTGACAGCTCCCCTTCCAAATACGTGTACCCTTCCAACCCCGCCACATAATCCGCGATAAAGGCGTTGGCATCCTGCCGCTTCAGGCCCTTGGCCCGCGCCACCTTGCGTCGGAAAGTCGCCAGCAGGTCGGAGGCGTGGAACTGCACGTAGGTCAGGACTTCGGTCACCGTGTCGCCGTGGACGAGATCGGTGATCTCGTAGCCGCCCTCCTTCAATCGGACGTGCACGGCGTTGGTATCACCAAACAGATTGTGCAAGTCGCCGAGGATTTCCTGATAGGCGCCCGTCAGGAAGATGCCGAGGATGTAGGGCTCGTTCTCGCGCAACCGGTGCAGTTCCAGCGAGGGCTTCCCCTTGCGCCCTCCAGTGAACCGATCGATCACGCCGTCGGAATCACAGGTCACGTCCTGAATGGTCCCGCGACGGGTCGGGAGCTCGTTCAGGCGGTGGATCGGCATGACCGGGAAGAGCTGATCGATGGCCCAGTTGTCGGGCACCGACTGGAAGATCGAGAAGTTGCAGAAATAACGATCAACCAGCGTGGTCTCGAGGTGCGCCACCACCTCCGGATAGGAGGCCTGGTCATCCGCGATCGCGACCGCGAGCGCATTGAGCGTCGTCAGGTAGAGCTGCTCGGCGTTCGCCCGCTCACGCAGGGAATACACGCCAGTCGCGAAATACTCCTGCGCACGCTCCTTGGCAAAGAGCGCGTCGTGAAAGACTTCCTCAATGCGATCGACCGTGAGCGAGTCCAGATGCTCCTGCATGTCGAGCAGCAATTGCTGTGCATCCTCCTCGAGCACGACACGCTGCGGCTCGTATTGGGATTCGCAATCGATCACGTTCACCAGCAGCAACGAGTGGTGTGCCGTGATGGCGCGTCCCGACTCCGAGATCAGGTGCGGCATCGGGAGTTCTTCGTTCCGACAAATCGTCCCGATGGTGTACACCACGTCGTTGGCGTACTCACGCATGGTGTAGTTCATCGAGGCGGGGCGCGTGGAATGGGTGCCGTCATAGTCGACGCCGAGCCCACCACCCACGTCCACGTGACTGATATCAAAACCCATCTTCCGGAGCTCGACATAGTAGCGCCCGACTTCCTCCAGTCCCGCCTTCACAAAGCGGATGTCGGTGATCTGACTGCCGAGATGGAAGTGGACCAACTTCAGGAGGTGTTGCTTCCCTGCCTTGGTCAGGGTGTCGAGAAGTCGGACAAGTTCGACCGCCGAGAGGCCGAACTTTGACTTCTCGCCGCCGCTCTTGGCCCAACGCCCCGAGCCCTCGGTGGCCAGCTTGATGCGCACGCCGAGGGTCGGCTCGACCCCCATCTCGTCGGCCACCTTGAGGAGCACCTCGAGCTCGCTCGGTTGTTCCAGCACCAGCACCACCTTGTGCCCGAGCTGCTGGCCGATCAGGGCGAGGCGCATGAACTCCTCGTCCTTGTAGCCGTTGCAGATGATCAGATGGGAGGTCGACTCGTGCAGGCCGAGGATCGCCATGAGTTCCGGCTTGGAGCCGCACTCCAGGCCGACGCCCAGCGGGGTGCCGAACTCGACGATCTCCTGCACCACGTGGCGCTGCTGATTGACCTTGATCGGGTAGACAGTGGTGTAACTTCCTTCGTAGCCGAATTCCTCGATCGCGCCACGGAAGCGGTCCGCCAGCTCCGCGATACGCGAGTGGAGGATATCGGAGAAGCGCAGCAGCAGCGGAAGGCCGACGCCCTGCGCATTGAGGTCTGTCGCGATCTGGTAGAGATCGATCCCTGGATGGTCCGAACCGTCAGGGTGCACGACCACGTGCCCCTCGTCACTCACCCGGAAGTAACCCAGTCCCCATCCTGCCATGTTGTAGAGCTTCTCGGAGTCCGCGACGGTCCACTTGGCGGGATCCGCGTTGGCGGGGATGACGAACGGGGGGTGAGTCTTGACCATCGAGGCCTCCGGCTGGTGGAACAGGGGTTCGTGAGGGGGACAAAGGTAACGGACGAGACCGGGGAGGGACACCCGAACGTCAGGCTCGGCCCGGAGTCCCGGGGCCGGCGATCACACAGAGGAGGGTTGGTGGATTCACGCGCAGGCAATCGAGTCGTCGGCACGTCCATCCGGACGGAGGCCTCGTGAGTTGGTCAATCCGGCTGGGACGGGTTGGCGAGACCCAGGTGCGCGTCCATACGACCCTCCTGCTCTTGATCGCATGGTACGCCTGGGGCGGCTGGCAGGACGCGGGCCCGTCGGGTGCGGTGGACCAGATCGCGTTCCTGACGCTCCTCTTTCTCTCGATCCTGCTGCACGAGTTCGGGCATATCTTCGCGGCACGGCACTACGGCATCGGGACGCCGGATGTCCTGCTCACCCCGATCGGTGGGGTGGCACGGATCGCATCGCTCCCGGACAAGCCACGGCAGGAACTGGTCATCGCGCTGGCAGGGCCCGCGGTCACTCTCGTGATCGCTTTAGGCCTCGGCGCCGTGCTCTACTCGCAGTCTGGTGGCGTCCGTGTCCCGGGGCAGTGGAGCGGCCTGTCGCTGGTCGAATCGCTCTGCTGGACCAATGTGATCCTCCTCCTCTTCAATCTGCTGCCGGCCTTCCCGATGGATGGGGGTCGCGTCCTGCGGGCCCTGCTCGCCATGCGCCTCGGGCTGGTGCGTGGCACGCGGATCGCCGCCCGCGTTGGCCAACTCGTCGCGGTCGGCTTTGCCTACTATGGATTGCAGTCGTCTCCCATGTTGCTGTTGATCGCGGTCTTCGTCTTTCTTGGCGCCCAAGCGGAGTTGGAGATGGTGCAGCGTCGGCCCAGCACCGACGACAACAGCGCGACCCGACTGGTCACGACGGATGTCCGGGTGGTCGCACCGGGGCGCCGGCTGGAGGACGTCGTGGCGCTCTTTGCGCACGGCGCGCAGCACGCCTTTCCCGTGACCTCCCCCAACGGCGAGCTGCTTGGCATCCTCACGCGCGATGATGTCCTGCACGGCATCAGCACCCACGGTCTCAGTGCCTTAGTCTCCGAGGTGATGGTTCCTCCCCGGGAGGATCATGTCGTCCGCATCGACGCGGACTTTGTCACCGCCGCCGCGCACCTCTTCGCGTCCGGACGTAACGCGCTCCCGGTCGTCGACCCGGAGGGGCGGTTCGTCGGGATCATCACCGTGGATCATGTCACTGATGTGCTCTTGGTTCGACCCTTGATGGCCCAGGGAGGAACAGAACGATGACGGGACTGCCTCGAATTGCGATCACTGGCGCATCGGGACTGCTCGGTCGTGCACTGACACCGTTCCTGGAAAGTCGGGGCTATCAGGTGGTGCCCGTCTCCCGGCGCGCGATGATGGGTGGCATTCAATGGGATCCTGCTTCGGGGCAACTCGAGAAGGCGGCGTTCGAAGGTCTGGACGGTGTAATCCACTTGGCCGGCGAGAATATCGCGGAGGGACGGTGGAGCGCCTCACGGAAGCGTGCCCTGCGCGACAGCCGCATCGTACCGACCACACTGCTGTCCGAAGCACTTGCGCGCGTAGAGCAGCCACCGCGTGTGCTCATCTCCGCATCGGCGATCGGGATCTATGGCGATCGCGGCGACGCCATCGTGGACGAGTCGTCACCGCCAGCAGACGATTTTCTCGGCACACTCGGAACGGCATGGGAGGGCGCGGCCGACGCCGCGAGGGCAGCGGGAATCCGCGTGGTACATCCGCGGCTGGGGATCGTCCTCACTCCGGAGGGCGGCGCACTCGGCAAGATGCTGCCGACCGCTCGGCTCGGGCTGGGTGGCCCGCTTGGCAACGGCCAGCAATGGATGAGTTGGATCGCCATCGAGGACGTACTGGAAGTCTTTGCCCGGATGCTCACGGACGAGACGCTCGTCGGCGCCGTCAACGTCGTCGCGCCGAATCCGGTGCGCAACCAGGAATTCGCGGAAACGCTCGGGCGAGTCCTCGGGAGACCAGCCCTGCTTCCCGTTCCCGCCTTCGCGCTGCGCGCCTTGTTCGGTGAGATGGCGGATGCCGCACTGCTGTCGAGCACGCGGGTCCTGCCAGCCCGATTGTCGGACGCGGGCTATACGTTCCGCGAGCCGACACTGGAAGGCGCGCTCCGCCAGCTCCTGCTCGGCACGGGCCGCGACGACTAGCGGAAGTTCGCGATCGCCGAGAGCGGCTTCCGTTGGAGATCGGGAACCTTGGCATCGTCTGCGGGATATCCCGCGACCACCATCATGATGGCACGCTCATTTGCCGGACGCTCCAGGATCTCGTTCAGATACCCCATCGGGTTGGGGGTGTGGGTGAGCGTGGCCAGCCCGGCGTGATGCAGCCCGGCAATCAGGAATCCCGTGGCGATCCCCACCGACTCCATCACGTAATAGTGCGTCTGCCGAGTGCCGGCCGCATCGAGCCCGTAGCGTTCGGCAAAGACCACGATGAGGTAGGGCGCGATCTCAAGGTATGGCTTGTGGGCATCGGTGCCGAGTGGCGCGAGGGCCTCAAGCCACTCGGCAGGAGCAGACGAATAGAACTCGGCCTCGGATTCTTCCGCCGCGACCCGAATCTTCCGCTTCATCTCCGAGCTGCTCACCACTTCAAAATGCCACGGCTGCTGGTGTGCCCCACTCGGTGCGGTACCAGCGGCTTCCAGACAGGCCTCGATCACCGCACGATCCACTGGCCGATCGGAGAATTGGCGTACCGTCCGACGACGCTGCATTTCGGCGGCGAAATGCCGACTGCGCGCCAGCATTTCATCGGGCGGGTACTCCCGATAGCTCGCGAGCGGAATGAAGCCGGGTTGATCGAGGGAAGGCACCATCAGTTGCTCCGGGGGTCACTGGGGTTACGGATCGTGTGGTAAGCTGTGGGAGGCGCGCCCGGCAGGGCAAGCGGATGGGTTGAACGCGCCGACACCGACCGGGTACACTTCCCGTACCTCACTTCAGGATGGCGGCGCTCCCGTGACCGACATGACGACGACCATTCAGCGCTGGCTCGCCGACCCGACCTTCGGAAAGTTGATCACGCTGGTACTCGGCATCCTGCTGATCGTCACCCTCGTCAAGTTCCTCAGCAATTCACTCCGACGCGTCATCTCAGACTCTGAGGCACGCTACCGCGCCCGCAAGCTGGTCACCTTCGGCGGCTACATCGCCGCGGTACTGCTCGTGCTCACCGTGTACAGCGGTCGGTTCGGTGGACTCACCGTCATCATCGGCGTCGCGGGCGCGGGGATTGCCTTCGCGCTGCAGGAAGTGATCGCGTCGTTCGCCGGGTGGTTCGCGATTGCGATGTCTGGTTTCTATCGCACTGGCGACCGCGTCCAACTCGGTGGCATCAAGGGCGACGTGATCGACATCGGCGTGCTGCGCACCACGCTGATGGAAGTCGGCGAGTGGGTGAAGGGCGACCTCTATACCGGCCGGTTGGTGCGCATCGCCAACAGCTTCGTCTTCAAGGAACCGGTGTTCAACTACTCCGGGGACTTCCCCTTCCTGTGGGATGAAATCACACTCCCGGTCAAGTATGGCACGGACTGGAAGCTGGCACGCACCATCCTGAACAAGGTGGGGAACGAGGTCGTCGGGGATTACACCAAGGGGGCACACCACGCCTGGCAGGAGATCACCAAGAGTTTCCTGGTCGAGGACGCCGCCGTCGATCCGATGGTGACGATGGTCGCCAACGACAATTGGATTGAGTTCACCTTGCGGTATGTGGTGGACTACAAGAGTCGGCGCCGCACGAAGGATCGTCTCTTCACGCGGATCCTCGAGGAGATCGATCTCACCGACGGACGGATCGCGATCGCTTCGGCGACGTTCCATCTGGTCGAGGCACCGACGTTCGACGTGCGCGTACGCGGACATGCGGCGGAGGCACCACCCTCGAGTTGATGCCGCGGACGATCACTGCGGCGGACGGACCCGCACCACGTCATACGTGCCCGGTCCGAACGGCTGCCAGCGTCCGTCGCGCCACCACTCCAGGGTGGCGTGTACGGAGTCCGGCGTGACCCAACGGTAGACCTCGCGGTACCGGCGTCGACTCCCGCCAAGTTGCTCACCCGGAGTATCTACCAGCGTGCGGTAGTAGACATCGTAGGTGCGCTCGACGGTGCTGTCTGCCAGGACCCGATATTCCCCGGTGAAGAACCTGCCCTGCCCTTCCCCCTTCCCGGCTACGGCAACAAACTGGATCGTCTCGGTCGACGGATTCCAATACACCATGCCATCGAGCTGCGCATCCTCGGTGTGACCGAGCAGATACCCTTCCCGGATTCGGAGCGCCTTGCTCCCAACCGTCCAGGAATAATCGTGAACAATCGGCTGACCGCGCTGTCCGGGTGCGAGCGTTGCTGGCCCCCACAGGCCCACCAACCGGCTCAGCCCGGCGAGTGTGCTGTCTGGCGGATGGTACGCCATCACGTCCGCACCGGAGACCACGAGGACTCGACCGCTCCGTGCGCCGTGGATCGCACTCCATGCCGAGGTGAGGAGAAGATCTGGCACGCCATCCCCGTCGACGTCACCGAGCCCTGTGGCATCGAAGCCCAGCGTCTCACCCATCACGCGCCCGGTCAGCATCCCGAGAACCTTCCCACTCTTGCCAGAGTAGAGATAGACCTTTCCCCCGGAAGGCGCCGCTCCGGAGAAGAGCCACGCGCCAATAACCAGGTCTTCCACACCGTCACGATCGATGTCGCCCGCGTCAGCTGCGCCGATTCCGAATCCGTTCCCGGGCCCTTCCCCGGTCAGGACACGCAGCAGCTGACCGGTGGCGCCAGAGTGCACATACGAACGCCCCGTGGTGGAGCCGAGGGCACCATTCGACCAGTCCGACGAATAGACATCGTCGATGCCATCACCATTCTGGTCATCAAGAATCGTGGCGAACATGCCGCCGTAGGATACGCCTGTGGAGTCCGCTTCCATCACGAACGCCGGCGCCGTGGAATGCCCGCGAAAGATGTAGCTGCGCCCTCCGCCGGGAACTCCGGGAGCGCCGACCGTGATCAACGCCCGACCCTGTTGCACCCGCCCCGCGAGCGCTTGACCAAATTGGTGACCGGCGGCTTCCCCTGTCAGCGCCAGCAGATCCTTGCCCGTCTTGCCGGACACGAGATATACGCGCCCCGCATCCACCCCTTTGGCATCGTTCAACGGCGCGCCGATGAGCAGATCGGCATGGCCGTCCCCATCGACGTCGCCGATGTCACTCACGCGCTGTCCAAATGCTTCGCCTGCTTGACGCGCCGGGATCCGCCGAAGCACACGCCCGTCACGGCCGGAGAGGACCAGCGCATAGTTGCCACCCGGCGCTCCGGCGAGGACATCCGGGACACCATCCTTGTTCACGTCTCCGGCAGCCTCAATCCCGATGCCGAGCTGATCGCCGGCTGTCCCCTTCACGGTCCAGAGTCGAGTGCCCTTCCGGGTCGAGAGCAGGGAGACCGCGCCGGCGTTTGCGCCTGCCGTTGGTGCCGACGTCACAATGTCATGCACGCCATCGCCATCGACATCTCCCACGTCGCGTGCGATCCAGCCAAACTGATCGCCAGGAGCGTCACCGTGCCATTGGTGGAGGATGCGCACCGGCTCGAGGAACGGCGCGGCATACTCTGCGGCCGTGGGAAGCAAGTTGCGATGTCTGGGATCGGCGAGAATGGGACCGGCAGTGCTGTCCGTGAGGAGCGCTGTCAAGTCCACCTGATTGCTGGCCTTGGCCTGGTGGAGTCGGACGAACGCGCTGTCCAAATTGCCGAGGAGTCCGAGGGTCAGCCCCAGGTTGTATTGCGCCGTGGCACGTGTAGCGGGAAACGTCTCCGCCCGCTCCAGGGCGACCATCGCGCGATCGAGGACTCGCGCGCTCAACAAGGCGCCCCCCAGCATGGCCCACGCGCGTGGGAGGTTCGGGCTCGCGGCGGTGACGGAATCGAGAATGGGGATTGCCTCCGCGGCCTTGCCCGTTCCAATGAGCCGGGACGCCTGCTGGAGTGGGATCGGAGCCTGCCCGCCAAGGGGCACAGCCAGCAGACCGGAGAGTGTCAGTGCCCGAAGGGTCCTGAGGGACATGGGAGACCGACCTTGGAGAGAGGGACGCGATGCAGGGTATCCCTCAATCTACGGTCTGCGACTCCCCGCATTTCGCGTCTGACCGGTTGCTTACACTCCGGACGGATCGACCACGGCGTGGGCCTCGGTCATTTCCGGCGCATCGTATTCCGGCGGTGGCGTCCGGCGGATCAAGCCAGGCACCGTGGTGTTCAGGACGGCATACACGATGAGGGCGCCGAAGATCGCATTCGAGACGGCGAACCGATCCCGGAGGATGGCCGCGATGACGAGCGTGAAGATCAGGGTGGGCAACATCGGGATGGCCACCCGGAGGGAATCGGCCGTCTTCTCCCCGAGCGCCCGACGCCGATGCCAGACCACCGCGCCGAGGCGCACGGGGATGATCAGGACCGTGAAGGCGACGCCGATCAGGATAGCGCCCCACGTAAAATCCTGTGCGCGCAGTTCGGATCCTGCCACGAAGAAGTAGAAGGGGGCAAAAAAGGATGCAAAAACCTCGACCGCGTGGAGCATCCGTTCCGATGCCACGGCCGGCAGCGCCTCGCGGAAGCGCCGTGCGGCGACGCCGACCAAGAAGGCACCGACGAGATAGTAGACGCCAAGTTGTCGAGTCGCATATGCCACGACAATCGCCATCATCAGCAGAAACGCAAACTCGGAGCGCGGGGCGTAGGGGACGACTGCGCGCGCGAAGAGGCGGAAGATCGGTGGCAGCACCGCGATGATCGCGATCAACGCCGCGGAGGCCAGTGCCAGGCGCGGTGCCGACGTCGACTGCAATACCACGAACAGGACCACGAGCGCGAGCAATTCCGTCGCGATCGCCTTGCTCTTCACCCATCGTGCTTCCTCCTTGGTCAAGCCGAAGGAGGGCAACGAGTCGAGAATGAAGCCGGTTGACGGGATGAGCAGGGCCAAAGCCACCAGCGCCGCTGGACGGAAGGCCAATCCCAACAATTGCACCGCCGCGAACGCGACCAGGACGAGGAGCGCCACGCGCACCGCGAGGTGCTGCGTGATGACGCGCGCACTCGCCTGCAATTCATGGAACTCCACCTCGAGCCCCGCGAAGAGGAAGAGCGCCACGATGCCGAAGGTGGACAGGAGATGGAGCGTCGGATCGTGGGCAAAGAGCCCGAAGCCAATGCCACCGAGGGCACCGAGCGCGAAGGAGGTGATCGCGGTGGGGATCTGCCACCGCTGCAGGACGCGCGGAATGACGAAGAGCGCGAAGAGCAAGAAGACATAGCCAAGCTCGGAGGCAAACAGCAGGCGCACTTGTTCCATTTATTCTCCTGCTGTCGTGTCGGGAGCCGGCGGCAATCGCCGAGCCTCGGCGGCTTCCCGGAAGATGTGCGCGCCCACATGCTCGATGAACAGCTGCCGGTGCGGGAACGGAATCGAGATGCCGGCCGCATCCAATGCCACCTTCGCCGCCTCGACGATCCGTGCGCCAACGGGACGCTCTTGCGCGGGGTCGTGAATCCAGACCCGCATTTCGAGATTGATGCTCGAGTCGCCGAACGCGCGGGCCACGACGTCAGGGCCTGGCTCCTGCATCACACCCTCCACCTTGGCGAGCGCCGCGAGCAACACGGCACGCGCCTCGGCAATGTCCTCCTTGTAGGCGATCCCGACCGGGATCACCACACGCGTCTCGCCGTACATGGAGTGATTGATGAGGATGGCACCGATGATCTGCTTGTTGGGAATCACGACATAGGTATTGTCGAGCGTCCGGATGCGGGTCGTACGGAGCGTGATCTCCTTCACCTCACCATACCGCCCTTCGGTACTGATGTGGTCACCGATCACGAAGGGGCGGTCCCAGAAGATCAGAAACCCTGCAATCATGTTTGCGACGGTTTCCTGTGCCGCGAAGCCCAACGCGATGCCGGCGACACCGAGTCCGGCCAACATCGCGCTGACGTCGATCCCCAGCTGACTCGCGGCCATGACCAGCGCCACCAACACCACCACGCCGCGAAAGAGGCCGTCCACCAACAATTTGGTGAGCCCCTCGGCGAACTGCGCCCGCTGCAGCGCGGCACGGAGTGCCGGCTGGGTCAGGCGCAGCGCCAGCCAAAATACAACCAACAAAATGCCCGTCGCAACGAGTTTCGGCGCAAAGCCCAGAATCATCGCTTCGAACTGGGCGGAGCTGGTGTCGAAGGGCAACCACTGCATGCGCACTGCTCCAGGCAACAAGACGAGAGACAGACCAGAAGATAACGCCGGGCCGTGTGGTCACCACGCCGATGGGGCGGTTGTGCGCTATTTCGGACGGGGCCTCGGCATGTTCGCGCCCACGGCTCGGCGCCACGCCGCCAACTCGTCTTGCAGCGCAGCCGCTTCACGTGG
Organism: Gemmatimonadota bacterium; assembly: GCA_024641735.1. GTDB lineage: Bacteria > Gemmatimonadota > Gemmatimonadetes > Gemmatimonadales > GWC2-71-9 > Palsa-1233. Next base: position 25,348 of record JAHECN010000013.1, read on the forward strand.
ACGCGCGACCGAGAGATCATGCGCCTCACTCGGATCCGAGGCCAAATCGAAGAGTTCCACGCGGCCATCCTCCAACCATTCGACCACTTTGAGCGAGCCTTTGCGCATCGCACTCGAGGGCGTACTGCCCGATCCGTGGTAGTGAGGGAAATGCCAGTAGAGGGCCCTGGGCGCAATGCCTCCGCGCTGGGTCAGCAGCGGACGCAGCGAGATGCCATCGAGGTGCTGCGCGGGTCGCGCGGGGAGACCCGCGAGTGCGAGCAGGGTCGGATAGAGGTCCGTCGAGATGGCGGGCGTGTCGATCACCAGACCGGCCGGGATCACGCCGGGATAGCGAATGGCCAGCGGGGCGCGGATGCCACCCTCGTAGAGCCACCCCTTCCCTGCCCGGAGCGGTGCGTTGGACGTCGGCATCCGCTCGGCCGAACGGAGCAGCGTGCTGAGTCCGCCGTTATCGGAGACGAAGACGACGATGGTGTTCTGGCGCAGGCCGAGTGAATCGAGCGTGCGCATCAACACACCGATCGAGGCATCCACGCTCTCGATCATCGCGGCATAGGTGGCATGATCCTGATGCATCTTCGTCATGCTCGTCGGGCCTTCCGCGACCTCCCGTGGCGTGGACGAGGGCGGAAGCTGCTCCCGCTTCACGGCATACCGCGAGGTGATGTCAGTGGGCGCCTGAATCGGCGTGTGCACGGCGTAGTGTGACAGCATCAGGAAGAAGGGCTGCGTCCGTGGTTGCTGCAGAAACGCGACCGCTTCCGCGGTCAACCGATCGGTGAGATACTCCCCCTCCCGGCTCCCCTCCAACTCGGGCACGTCGGACGGGCTGGGCTTCGCCCCACGATACGGCGTGAAGTAGGACGCGGGCTGACCGGCATGATTCACGGCGCGGGTGAAGGCAAAGCCCTGCTGCTCGGGTCGGAAGCCGTCATCACCGAGATGCCACTTGCCGATGTAGCCGGTGGCGTAGTTCGCGTCCTGAAACGCCTCGCCGATGGTGACTTCCTCGAGCGGCAGTTGGTGCTCGTAGCGTGCGGGCAGCATCGCCCCGCTGTCGTCGCCGCCGATCCAATCGGTGATATGGACTCGCGCCGGGGCCTTCCCCGTCATGAGTGAGGCACGCGTCGGCGAGCACACGCCACTGGCGGTGTAAAACTGGGTGAAGCGCGCGCCCTCGGACGTCAGCCGATCGATGTGGGGCGTCTCGTAGAAGGTGCTCCCGGTGATTCCAGTGTCCTTCCATCCGAGATCATCGATCACGATATAGAGGACGTTGGGAGCGACCGAGGCCTGCGCGTTGCCGGTGACGATCGGGCGCACACTCCCAAGGAGTACGGCCAGCAGGGCCAACGATGGAGCCAAGCGCATGTCAGTGGTCCGGATGGGGATCAGGTGGGCCGTGCGGTGTGCCGGTAGGATACCTCCCGCAACAGCTCCAGAACAGCGGGACTCCGGGGAGCCAGCCTTTTGACACGTCCATCCGAGCACCGTACCTTGAGACGTTCCCTCCGCAGCTGCCCAACTCTGCCTCCGCCAACGTCTGGAGCGTGATGAGCGACCCCACGGCGCGACTGACCAAGGCCCTTGTCGACCTCTACACCATTGAAGGTGAGGTCGGCGCTGGCGGCATGGCGACGGTGTATCTCGCCCGCGATGTCAAGCACGACCGTGCCGTGGCACTCAAGGTGTTGCGCCCGGAGTTGACTTCGGCAATGGGGACCGATCGCTTCCCGCGCGAGATCAAGCTGGTCGCGTCGTTCAATCATCCCCACATCCTCTCGCTGTACGACTCGGGTGAGCGCGACGGATTCCTCTACTACGTCATGCCCTTCGTGGAAGGCGAGACGTTGGGTCAGCGACTCAGCCGAGAGAAGGAACTTCCGATCAGCGACGCCGTCCGCATCCTGATCGAAGTCACCGATGCGCTGGCCTACGCGCATGCCCGCGGCGTGGTGCACCGCGACATCAAGCCCGCCAACATCCTCCTCTCCGGGCGCCACGCCGTGGTTGCCGATTTTGGCGTAGCCAAGGCATTGCACGCCGCGGCCGGAGATCAGATGACCACGGTCGGTGTTGCGGTCGGGACGCCGCAGTACATGGCCCCGGAACAGGCGATGGGTGAGGCGGACATCGATCACCGCGTGGATCTGTACGCTGTTGGCTGTCTCGCCTACGAGATGTTGACCGGTCGACCACCCTTCGATGGCAAGAGCGCGCAGGCCGTCCTCTCGGCCCATGTGATGGAACAACCGAAGGATCCGCGCGAGCATCGGGCCGGGATTCCGGGGCCACTGGCCGAAGCCATCCTGCGTTGCCTTGCCAAGTTGCCGGCGGATCGTTGGCAGAGTGCGGACGATCTCCGGGTGCACCTGGAAGGTTTGCTCGCCACGCCAAGCGGCGGACTGACGCCGACGGACACGCGACCGTTCAAGGCGACGACGGCACGGACCGCCCCGGCGCGGCGGACGTGGATTGGTGTCGTCGCGGCGATCGCCGTAGTCGCGGCTGGGGTCGGTGGGTGGTTTGCCACGCGCGGGGGGGGCACCACGGGGATCCAGCGGATCGGCGTGTTGCCGATCGAGGATATCTCTGGACAGGACGCCCTCTTCGCCACCGCGATGCATGATGCGCTGACCAACGCGATGGCGCAGCTCGGTGCCAGCGTGGCACCACGATCGGCGATGGCGGCGTACGCGGGCGGCGGCAAGAGTATTCGCGAGATCGCGAACGAACAGGGGCTGGATGGTGTGATCGAGGCGACCCTCTTCCGCGCCGGTGACGTGATGCGCATTTCCGTACAATTCAGCGATCCGGTCACCACCCGATCACTCTGGGCGAGTCAATTCAATCCCGACGTCCGGGATGTGTTGGCGGCCCAAGGCGCGGTGGTGGATTCCGTCAAAGCAGGCATCGGTGTCGTGTTGGCAGGCAATGGTTCAGGAGGGGGAAAGGAATGAGAGCGTTGCGATCGGTGGTGTGTGCCCTGGCCGTCCTGGCCTGCAGCGAGCCCGTGCCGACTGGGCCGGTCATCGCTGCACTCTCGCCTGAGGGCGCCCGCGACATGGACCCTGTTTACTCGCCCGACGGCTCGCGGGTGGCCTTCTGGCGTGTCGGCCCCAACGGCTCGCACCTCTGGATCGCCGACTCCGCCATGCAGTCCCCGCGTGCCGTGGAGGCCTACACGGCGCTGGGCGGCATCATTCCGATCTGGTCCCCCGATGGCACCACGCTCACCATCCCGGACGGACACGATGGTCTGGCCAACGTCGTGACGGTCAATGCGGCGGACGGCGCCGTGACACCTCTGACAACGGGACCGGTGTTCAAGGTGCCTGTCCAGTTCCATCCCGATGGTGACGGCATCGTCTTCCAGACCATCGTACCGGGCGGCCGCATCACGACGCAGGTCGTGTCGCGTCGCACCAATCGGGTGCGCTCGCTCGTCCCTGGACTGGACGTGTCACACGTCGCCAAAGTCGCCCCCGATGGCAAGACGCTGATCATCCAGCAGTGGAATGGTGAGCACACCACCTTGTGGATCAGTGACATCGATGGCAGCAATCGCCGCGCTCTGACCACGGAGGGCTTCGAGTTCCTGCCGCCGACGCGGCAGATCTTCTCGCCGGACGGCACGGAGTTCCTTTTCACTTCGCGACGCACCGGGAAAGGAGATATCTGGGTGGGTTCCCTCGACGGCACCACGCGGCAGCTTACGACGGATATCAATGAGGACAGCGACCCCGTCTGGTCCCCAGACGGCGAGTGGGTCGCCTTCCTCTCCGACCGGGGACGACAGAGCAATGTCTGGATCATGCCGGCCGCGGGGGGGGAGGCCCGCCGTGTCACCGAAGATGCCACCGGGAAGGAGGCTCTCGGTTGGATCGGCTCCGGGACGATTGTCTACTCGGCAGGCATGTCGCCAGGGGCGTTGTGGAGCCACGCGCTGGCCGATGATGCCGAAGTCCGAATCACGCCGGACTCGGTGGATGCCGGCGAGTTCTGGATCTCGCCGGATCGGAGTCGTGTTGCATTCCTGATCGATCACCCCGGCGGCACAAACGACCTCGCCATTACGGCGCTTCGTGGCAATGACCGTTGGATTATCGCCTCAAGCGCACACCACACCGACGTCAAATGGTCGCGTGACGGGACGCGGATCGCGTACACGTCTGATGCAGCAGGCGACAAGGATGTCTGGGAAGCCGAGGCGAGTGGGGTGTCGGCGCCGCGTCGCCTGACCGACTGGGTCGGCGTCGAAACCGCCGTGGACTGGACCGCGGACGGCCGTGCCGTCCTCTTCCACTCAAGCAAGGACGCCACGATTGGCGACATTTGGCAGGTTGCCCTTGGGGCGGACAGCGCGGGTCCGACGCGGCTCACCGCAACCGGCCGAGTCACATGGGGCGTCGTGTCGTGGGCCAACGGAACAGGGGAAGTTCTGGTGGTTCAGGTGGACGGCAAGACCGGACTCCTGAGTCCATTCCGCCAAAACGCCGACAAGAGCCTCACGGCGATTCCCACGAGCGCCGACGGGACCGGCAACAGCATCAATCCGATCCCGTCCGACGTCATGGACGTTCTCGCGATCCTGGTCTCGAAAGGCGGATCCTTCTATACCGACGTCGTTCGACTGGATGGTACGCCGATCATTTCACTTGGGACGTCGAACCGAGCTCTTGGATTCTCTCCAGATGGCATGCGCCTGCTGTACCGGACGCTGCAGGCTGGCAGCGAGGACTTGGCCATCATGGACCTTGAGAGCGGGGAGTCCCATGCACTCCCCACGACGCCGGAAGTCGAGACGCATGCGGCCTTCTCCGCGGATGGCAGCGCGGTGATCCTTCGGCGTGTGACGATCACGGAGCGCGTGATGCGCGCCGATGTGCGGGATGTGTTGACGCGAAAGTCGCCGTAGGCGTCGGACATTCGTGGCCAGCCCACTTCCGCTCCCGAGGATTTGCCGTACGATCATTCATTTGTTGCCCGCATTCGGTCGTCTTGAATCGTTCCTGTTGTTCCACCTCTTCTCACGGATATTCTATGCGTGCAATGCTCGGTCGCGTGTTCTCGACCTCGCTATCCCTCACTCTGCTTGCATCGTGTACCGATAACGGTGTGGCGCCCACGGGATCTTCCGAACCGCACCGGTTGCAGGCCAGTCACGCCGCAGTCGCCCCGCCCAGCATCCGAATCAGCGAGATCCACTACGACAACGCCGGCACTGATGCTGGCGAGGCAATCGAGGTCTCCGCACCAGCCGGCACAGACCTGAGCGGGTATTCGCTCCTGCTGTACAATGGCAGCGGCGGTGCAGTCTACAGCACGGTGGGGTTGAGTGGAGTGGTGACGGACCAGTGCAGTGGACGCGGCACCCGCGTGACCAACTATGCAGTCAACGGCATTCAGAACGGATCACCGGATGGCGTGGCGCTCGTGGCCCCCGGCAACGTCGTGATTGAGTTTCTCTCCTATGAGGGGACCTTCACGGCCGTCGGCGGCGCGGCCAATGGCATCGTGAGCAGCGAGCTCTTCGACGCCTCAGAGAATCCGGTATCCGAGAGTGGAAGCGGGGCGGTCGGTCGCTCGCTCTCGCGCACCGGTGGGAACAACTGGAGCGAAGGAGTGGCTACCTTCGGGAGTTGCAACCCAGGCGAGAACGATGTCATCGCACCACCACCGCCACCACCGCCGCCACCACCAGCGCTCCCAGCGACACGGTTCAGCGAAATCCACTATGACAACTCGGGGAGCGATGCGGGCGAGTTTGTCGAAATTGAAGGTCCGGCTGGCACGTCGCTCGACGGTTGGCGAATTCAGCTCTACAACGGCAACGATGGCACGCTTTACAGCGAGAGCATTCTGAGCGGCACGATTCCGCTCCAATGCAGTGGCCGAGGCGCCGTTGCCGTCTCCTTCCCCCAGGACGGGATCCAGAACGGATCTCCCGACGGCTTCGCGCTCCTGGACGCCGTGGGTGCCGTCGTGGAGTTCCTCTCGTACGAAGGCCCCATGACAGCCACGAACGGGGCTGCCGTCGGCTTGACCTCACAGGACATCGGTGCCAGCGAGTCGAGCAGCACCCCACTCGGGCAGTCCTTGCAGCGCGGTCCCACCGGGACCTGGACGGGCCCCGCAGCGTCGTCCTTCAACAGCTGCAACGCCAACGGCCCTGTGACGCCGCCGAGCAGCATTTCGTTCAGCGGGCGGACAGCGTTCGATGCCCCACTCCCGGTCGGATTCCAGGACCAACTCTTCGGAACGGAACGGAGCGGTCTCGGCGTGGTAATCCCGACCACCTTTGTCTGGAGCAGCGACACGCCGGGCATTGCGACGATCGACGCCGATGGCGTCGTCACCGGCCTTGCGGACGGCCTCGCGATCCTTCGCGCCACAGCGACGGATGGCACGACCGCGACCTGGACGTTGCCGATTGCTGTCGCGCTCCCGAGCGCCACGGCGAGCTACATCGGCAACACCGAGTTCGGCGAACCGACTGACGGTAGTCCGCTGGACGACATCATCCTCCGCCGTACCGAGTACACCAGCTCGTTCAATCCGATCCGTGGCATTCCGAACTGGGTCAGCTACGATCTCGAGGCGAGCCACATCGCCAGCGGACAGGACCGCTGTGACTGCTTCACCTATGACCCCCTCCTTCCCGCTTCCCTGACGCGCTACACGACCGCCGATTATACCGGGGGTGGCGCGGCGCTCGGCCTCCCGTCTGGCGAGACACTCGACCGCGGCCATCTGGCGCGTTCCTTTGATCGCACCGCGGGCGCCCTCGACAACGCCCGCACCTTCTACTTCTCGAACATCATCCCTCAGTTCGGCAGCGTGAATCAGGGCCCGTGGGCGGTGATGGAGAATTACTTGGGAGGGCTGGCCCAAGGGGGCACCAAGGAGGTCTACATCATCGCCGGCGCCACCGGATCGCAAGGCACGGTGAAGAGCGAGGGTCTCATCACGATACCCGAGTGGGTCTGGAAAGTGGCCGTGATCATGCCGCGTGATGGGCGGCTGTCGGATATCGACGGACTGGAGGACTTCGAACTCGTCGCCGTCGTGATGCCAAACACGAGCATCAATCGCACCACCGACTGGCGCACCTTCGAGGTCTCTGTCGACTCCGTGGAAGCGCTCTCCGGCTACGACCTGCTGGCGTTGCTCCGCAACGATCTCGAGATCGCTGCGGAGAGTCGGACCCAGTTCCCAATCGCGGCGACCGATGGTCCCTACGGCAACCTGGAGAACCTCCCGATTGCCATGAGCGCCATCGGAAGCACGGATCCCGATGGCGACGTCCTGACGTTCCGCTGGGAATTCGGAGATGGCACAACCGCGATCGGGGCAACGACGGTCCATGCCTACGCTGCGGCCGGAAGCTATGCTATCCGTCTGATCGCGACGGATACTCGCGGTCTGGCCGATACGGCCATGACAGTGGCGACCATTGTCTCGCCATCGGCCGCCCTGGCTGCACCACTCGCGGTCATCAGTGGCTACGGGAGCGACGGGACGCTCTCCAAGGGGAATGCCAATTCGTTGGCCGTCAAGCTTGAGGCTGCGCAACGCTCCCTGGATAGAGGGAACGCGAACGCGGCGCGTGGGCAGCTCGGCGCGGCGTTGAATGAACTTGCCGGACTAGTGCAATCCGGCCGACTCTCCGCCGTGCACGCTGAGGCGATCGCCATCACCATCCGATCAGCCTTGGCGTCCATCGGCGGATAGGCTGGCACAGATGGCCCCACCATGGAAAACGGGACCGAGCAATCGGTCCCGTTTTTCTTGCCCTCGAAACTCGCGGTACATCCCATGCGCCTCGGTGCCGATGAGCCCGGGACGACTAGAGTCGCACGACCGAGGAAGCCCAGCCACTCTTGTCGTCATCGCTCTTGTGCATGGCATCGACGTGGACCACGATCCCGGTGCCCACGTGCGTGAGTGAGAAGCGATCCATGTTGCGCGTGGCGCGACCGGCGATAAAGGTGCCGTCCGGCTGATAGCGCGATTTGTGCTTCGGGCAAGTGAACTCCCCCTTCCTCTCCGTCCACCGCAGCGCCGTGTTCTGGTGCGGGCACGACAGGTTGAACGCCATGACTGCGTTCTGCCAGCGCACCAGGATGACCTGATTCGTCTTGTCGATTTGCACGCCGTCCGCGGCAGGCACTGGATAGCTGGGATCGCCGCCAAAGCGCCGGAGCGCAACGACCTCGCGTGGCTCGAAGGCGGCGGCCAGCTCCGCCGGCATGCCGGCCATCAGGAGGGCGCCCATGGCGGCGAGGCCGAGGTCCCGAAAGAAGGCGCGGCGGGGAGGGACAAGGGCACACCCTTCACAACTCGTGGGTTGTTCGGGAGCAGCGTGATCCGTCATCGGGGGCAACCTGCCTGCAAGAGTGAATCAGTGGTATGACTGACGATCATGCCGCGTTCACGAGCACAGTGCCGGCGACGACCGTACTGACCCAGAGCAGGAGCGAGAGCCAGGTGGCAACCCGGAGTCTCGCCCATCGTCCGGCGGTTGCCTCACGCCGGAGCAATTGCTCCGTCCGGACGAGGAAGGCGCCATTGAGGCAGAGCAGCGCCACCAGCGCAATCTTCACGAGAAAGGCGGTGGAGGCGGCAAAGGTGGGGATATCCGCCGTGGCCATGGCGAGGCCACTGACGAAGAGGGCCGCCAGCCCGAGCAGCACGGGTCGATGCGTCGCCTGCAGGTCGGTCAACATGCCGGGCCGCACGGCGGGATCACTCCGCAGCACGCGCAACGTGGTGCGGTCTGCGGCGACCGCGATCCCACCACCCACGAGCAGCGCGACCAGGTGCACCGAGGTGACGGCCGTTTCGGCAACGGTCGAGTCGGCATAGTACGTCTGCCAGGGCTCGCACACCCGCGTCAGCGTTTCGATCAGG
>JAHECN010000108.1 GCA_024641735.1 Gemmatimonadota bacterium
CTGAACGAGCAGTTGCTGACCTGGCCCGCCGACTTCACGGTGCATCCGAAGCTGCTTCGGCAGCTCGAGAAGCGTCGTGGTGCGTTGACCGAGCCGTACGGCATCGACTGGGGTCACGCGGAGGCGCTGGCGTTCGCCTCGCTGTTGGTGGAAGGGAGTCCGATTCGATTCACGGGACAGGATGTTGGGCGTGGGACCTTCTCGCATCGGCACCTCATGCTGCACGACGCCCACACCGGCGCGAAGTTCGCCCCGGTGCAGGCATTGCCGGGTGCATCCGCACCGATGGAGATCTACAACTCACCGCTGTCCGAGTTGGCGGCGATTGGGTTCGAGTACGGCTATGCGACGGCAGCACCGGAAGCATTGGTCGTGTGGGAGGCGCAGTTCGGCGACTTCGTCAACGGCGCACAGGTGATGATCGACCAGTTCCTCGCCTCGAGCCTCAGCAAGTGGGGCGTGACCTCGCGGCTGACGCTCTTGTTGCCGCACGGATATGAGGGGCAGGGACCGGAGCACTCCAGCGGGCGCGTCGAGCGCTTCCTGCAGTCCGCGGCAGAGGGCAACATCCGCGTCGTCAACTGCTCGACCTCCGGCCAGTACTTCCACGTGCTGCGCCGACAGGCGAAGTGGCCGGTGCGGCGTCCGCTGATCGTGATGACGCCGAAGTCGCTGTTGCGTTCAACAGCGGCAAGCTGTTCGCTCGCGGATCTCGCGTCGGGACAGTTCGCGACGGTGATCGATGACCCCGCACCGCATGAAGGTGGTGCAACGGCGCGCACGCTGCTGCTCTGCACCGGCAAGGTCTATTACGATCTGGTCGAGGAGAACGCCAAGCTCGAGGAAGGGGCGCGCCGTCCCATCGCGCGCATCGAACAGCTCTACCCGTTCCCCGAGCAGAAGGTCCGTGAATTGGTGGCGCGCTACCCGTCGCTCTCCGAAGTGATCTGGGTCCAGGAGGAGCCGCGCAACATGGGGGCGTGGACCTTCATCGAGCCGCGACTCCGGGGATTGCTCCCGGTCGGCGTCACGCTGCGATACGTCGGGCGCCCCGAACGTGCCTCCCCCGCCGAGGGATATAACGCGGCGCACAAGGCGGAGCAGGCGAGGATTGTGGGGGAGGCGTTGGGCTAAGGAGAGAAGAGAGAAGAGAGAAGAGCAAGAAGCCAACGGCAAGAGGAGAGAGGAGACAGTTCATCGTCCTCTCTCCTCTCTCTTTTCTCCTCTCGCTACCTCTCCACCACAATCATCGGCCGCTCACTCGACTTCCGCGCCAACTCCTTGAGCGGCTCCGAAAGATGGTCGCCGTAATGGAGCAAGAAGACGCCGCGAGCGCGGCGCGCCATCAGGAACGCCAGGAAGGGCATGTCTGCCTTCGCCGAGTTACAGGGGCGGCAGGCGAGGACGAGATTGTCCGGGCGATCGTAGGCCGACTGGCCACGGCGTGGTCGGACGTGGTCGAGGGTGATCGTCTCGACGGGAACACGCGCGCCACAGTAGGCGCAGACCGAGCCGTGCCTGGCGAGGAGCCATTCACGGTGTGAGCCGTAGGATCGTCCGGGGGAACGGCGGAGCTTGGAACCGGCAGGACCTGGGAGGACGGCCTCTTCGGCCGGGGGTGCGACGTTGGTACCGCCGCGACGTCTGGTGCGAGCCACTAAATGAAATCCTTCTGAGAATCGTGAACGAACAGCATGAAAAGATAGCGGGCCGCGCGGGGAGACAGAAGAGCCGGCCGGGCCGGCTCACCTGCCGCGGAAGCGTCCGAGCAGTCCACCAGCCGCCCCGGCTGCCCCAGTCAACCAGCGGGTGCTCCGCCGGACTCGCCGTCCGCCGCCCGCCACGCCACCGAAGAAATTGGTGATCGTCGAGGGCGAGATGGCCGGGAAGCGATCCAGCGCATCAAGCGCCTCCGCAGCCCGGGTCGGGCGGGGCGGAGCCCCATCCTTCGCCAGCAATCCCTCGATCAGTTGCTCCAGTTCGACCGGCGCGGACGGGCGGTGTGCTCTGAGAGGGCGGCCACTCGCCCCATCCGGGACCGGGCCCACCAGCATTTCCCAGCCGAGTCGGCCCAAGGCACGGAGATCCTCGGCCACGCTACCCGTGGTGGCAATGCCGAAGCCGGTGAGGACCGTGCCTCGGCGATCGAGGTGCACCGCCGTCGTGGAGAGTGCTCCGTGCACCATGCCCCGCCGATGGAGCGCGGTGAGGGCCCGAGCCACATCCCGCAGGATCGCGACGGCCTCCCGAACCGAGAGCGACCCACGGGTCATCAGGTGTGCGGAGAGCGGGGTTCCCGGGGGGATCGGCTCGACGACCCAGGCCCGACCCTCGAACTCGCCTGTGGCGATGGGGGCGGCAATGGCCGGATGGGTCAACACGAGGAGCAAGTCGGCGCGATGTTGGAGTGCCACCCCGGTCGGCCCATCGGGTGGAAGTGGGTGGAGCACAAGGCGTCGCGTCGGCGCACCACTCGGCAGGTCCTGACGCCCCCGCCCCAGGAAAACGCGCCGACCACCGGTCGCCGCCTCTTCTCCGATCAAGTCAACTACAGCGCCGAGCAGAAGGCGCAATCGGAGCGTCAGGGAGTCGCGGATGAGGGGGCTCGTCACGAGTGGCGGCCGTCGCGTTCTGATGCACCACGAAGGGCGCAATCAATCAATTCAGGGGACATACTCTCTCGTAATGCGAGATCTGGGCCGACCGGATAGCCGCATAATCAGGCCCATTTCGGGGCATTCTCGCCACACTTGTTGGGGCGTTCGCGGAACGGCCGCCACACTTTGGCGAATGTCGTCGAAAACTGCGGGATACTTGCGACAGCGCCGTTCCCGCCTGGTAGCGGTTCCAACCCCATACCCGGCAACGAGTTGAGGGTCATCGGACTACTCGGGCCGCGGAAGTCGACCAAGAAGAGGGCACTCGGGTTGCCTTGTAGAAGCGCGAGTTGCTGACACCCACACTTTCTTGGGCAGACCACAGATGAAGAAGTCCGCCATCTACCTCGCGTTGACCGCCGTCGCCCTCGTGGCTGCCCCGCTTCGGGCTGACAACCCCTATCAGGATGGATTCCGGTTCGCCGGATCGATCGCTGGTGCGCCAATCACCGGTGGCTATGTCGGCGGCCCGTATCTGGGCCAGTTCGATACCGCTCCCGGCGTCTACGGCTCGACCTTCTGGGTCTGGTGTGTCGACTTCGACCATTGGATCAGCACCGGTCAGGCTTACAACGCCTGGATCACGCCGTTGGATGGGACCGATTTCTCGCATGCGCGGAATGGCAAGAACGGGCTCTCCTCACCTGACGCGTACCGGTGGGCAGCGTACCTCGCGGATCAGATGATCTGGCAGACGCAAGTGAGTCCGACCGCTACGACCAAGGCTCGCGACGGGGCCATTCAAGACGCCATCTGGGCGCTGCTCGGCTACGGGAGCAACCCGCTGACGCGACTCACGAACTTCCAGAGTACCTATGGGACTGGCTTGGGGCTCAGCACCGCATTCTGGGCGACCACACCCGCAGCAAACAGCTACTCGGACTGGGCGCTGATCACCTGCGACAAGATCGCCAACCCGAACTGTGGCGCACAGGAATTCCTTTACCGCCAGCCGTCTGGTGGCCAGGAAGTTGTTCCGGAACCGGCAACCATGACCCTGTTGGCCACCGGCCTGATGGGGATGGCGGCAGCCGGTCGCCGGCGCCGCAAGCAGGAGCAATCCAAGAACGGCTAACTTCCGAGGATGCAGGACCTTCTGATCCTCGGTGGTGGAATTGTGGGAGCTGGGGTGGCTCGGGACGCCGCGATGCGCGGCCTCCGGGTCACCCTCCTTGAACGTAGGACCGTGGGTTGGGGAACATCCTCTCGCTCGAGCCGCCTGATCCATGGCGGCATCCGCTACCTCGAGATGGGCGACATCGCCCTCGTGCATGAAGCGCTCGCCGAACGGGCGACTCTGCTGAAAATCGCCCCCCGACTCGTCCACCCGATTCCCTTCCTCTTCGTGCTCGAACGCGGTGCGTGGTGGCAATGGTTTCGTATCGGCATCGGCGTGATGCTCTACCGCCTGCTCGCCCATCGTCATGCACTCGGCCCGCACCACCCGCTCTCGCGCGCCGCGCTCCTTCGACACGAACCCCTGCTCGCCAACGCGCCGCTGCTCGGTGGTGCGATCTACCAAGACGCACGCTGCGACGACATCGGCTTGGTCTGGAGCACGATCACCAACGCGCAGCGTCACGGTGCCCGCATCATCGAGGAGTGTGACGCTGACGTGCGCGTTGATGGAGAAGAGATCGTCGCGACGCTGCCCAGCGGTCAGGTGATTCGCGCGCGCAGCTTGGTCATCGCGGCCGGCCCGTGGACCGACGCGGTCCGCACCAAGGTGGGACTGCGTGATCGCAGGCTCGTCGGCGGCACCAAGGGTGTGCACATCACCTTCCCGCTGAGTCGAGTTCCTCTCACCAACGCGCTCGCCCTGCGGCACCCAGACGACAATCGGGTGATGTTCTGCATCCCGGAACCAGAACATGATCGCGTCGTGGTGGGCACCACGGACACCGAGTCCACGGAATCGCCGGATGCGCTGACCGTGGAGGCCGACGACGTCGCCTATCTGTTGCGCGCGGTGCAACACCTCTTCCCGACTTTGGGACTCAGCCTCGCGGACATACGCGATCGCTGGGCTGGCCTCCGACCACTGCTCCGTCAGGAGGGGAGTGCCAGCGGCAGGAGTCGCGAGCACAAGATTCTGCGGGAGGGACGCACTCTCACCATCGCGGGAGGCAAACTCACCACCTACCGCGCGATGGCCGAGGAGGCGGTGGATCTGCTAGGAGAAGTGCTTGGTCAGGAATTGCCGCCGTGTCGGACGGCTGAGGAGCTGCTATAGCGGAAGCCACCGGCGAAGGGTGAAACGATTGGGCACCGCCACGCATCAACTTTTCTGCAGCCCACCCCGTACGGGTAGCAGCACCCCCCTCGCGGGGGCCGACCCCGATGTGTGACTTTCCCCTCGCCGAGAGCTTCCGGATGATGCGTGTCAATGTCAGTGCCCTGCTCGCCCTCGTGGCTGGCCTCCCCGTCGCGGCGAGTAGCCAGTCCGGGACGGTCCGCTATGACCAATCGACCCGGATCGACCTGAATCTCCCCCCCGAGATTGCCCGGAACCCCCAGTTCATGTCGAATATTCCGAAGGCCTCGGTGAAGCCGATGCAACTGCGCTTCACCCCGCAAGCGGCCCTCTTTGGACAGGCCACTGCGGCGGCCGGACCGGACGGTGACAGCAAGAAAGGGGACGTGGTCGTCATCGGCGGTGGCGGGGACGGCCACTTCGTGAGCCGTAGCGGTGGCGGTGGCGGCGACGTCATGGTGACGCGCATCGATGGCGCTGCAATGAGCATGGGTGGTTCGTTCTTCATGGGCGGTGGCGCGGGCGATGCCGTGTCCGGCGCGTACACCGACCTCGCGGATGGCAACTACGTCGAGGTTCGGGAATTCCTGGGACGGACATTCCGGATTCCGGAAGCGCAACCAGCGTTCGCCTGGAAGCTCACTGGCGAAGCAGCAAAGTTCCTCGGCTACGCGGTGTATCAGGCGATCGCCACGCAGGACAGCACCACCATTGAGGCGTGGTTCACTCCGGAGATCCCGGTGTCCGCCGGCCCCGCGCAGTACGGTGGTCTGCCCGGGTTGATCCTGACACTCGCGGTCGACTCCAATCGCGTCGTCTACACCGCCACGGCGGTGGACCTGAAGACCGCGGTCGACAAGATCTCGGCCCCCTCGGATGGCAGCAAGGTCACTCGGGCTGAGTACGACAAGATCGTCGCGGAGAAGCAGGCCGAGATGGCGAAGTCGCGTCGTGGCCGTGGGGGTATCTAGGATGCTGACCCTTACACAGCTCTCCCGCACCGCACTGCTCGCGATCGCCCTCGGCGCCGCCAATGTGGCCATGCCCTCGTCGGTGGCGGCCCAGCAGTTCGATGTGCGTGGTGTCGTGGTGGATTCGGCGCACGCCCCGTTGTCGGATGCGATGGTCGTTGCCCTGACGCGGAAGGATTCCGTGATCGCCGCGTTCTCCACCTCTGGAGGCTCCGGCGCATACGTCCTGCGACGGCTCGTGCCCGGCGACTACATCCTCCAGGTGACCCGCATCGGCTCGAAGCCGTTCCGCCGGAACTTCACGCTCGGAGCGGCCAACTTCACCGCCGACACGGTGGTGATGCTCGGGGCTGGCCCCATCACGCTGAGCGACTTGGTGGTGAACGCGGAACACATCCCGATCGTGAACAAGCCAGACACGCTGGAGTTCAACGCGGAGGCGTTCAAGACGCGCGTCAACGCGACCGTGGAAGAGCTGCTCAAGATTCTGCCCGGCGTGACGGTCGGGAGCGACGGCAGCATCACGGCGCAAGGCAAGACGGTCCAGAAGGTGCTCGTGGACGGGAAGGAATTCTTCGGCAACGACCCGAAAATGGCCACGCGGAACCTCCCTGCTGCTGCGGTGGACAAGGTACAGGTCCTCGAGAAGAAGTCGGATGCCGCCGAGTTCTCAGGGATTGATGACGGCCAGGAGCAGACGACGGTGAACCTCGTGCTCAAGCCCAATGCACGAGTCGGCTACTTTGGCCGCACCGTGCTCGGTGGCGGGCCCGCCCCCAAGACCGACGCAGCATTCGCGGGCTCGAAGGGTGACGACCTCCGATATACCGGCGCACTCAACCTCAACCGCTTCTCGCCCGTCACGCAGCTCTCGCTGGTGAGCAATCGCAACAACGTTGGTCAGTCGGGTTTTTCGTTCGGGAACGAGGTGATGATTGGTCGCGGCAGCGGCGGTGGCGGGAGCGGCAGCGGATTCAGTGAGACGATGGCGATCGGCCTGAACGGGAGCCGGCAGTTCGCCAAGAACAGCTGGCTTCGCGGCAGCTATTTCCTGAGCACGAGCGACAACCGTCAGCAGTCATTCACGGATGATCAACTCCTGCAGGGCGCCGCAGTCTCAGCCAATCGGAACGAGACCGCGACCACGCAATCGGACAACACGTCGCACCGGATCAACCTGAATGCCCAGCACGCGTTCAACGATTGGAACCAGCTCCGATTCCGCGGCAACTTCAACGCGGGCTCGAACGGCTCGACCAACAACTCGCAGCAGGAAACACGACGATTGGACGGCTCGCTCCAGAACAGCGCGACGTCCCTCGTCGCTACCGATGCAAACAACCTGAACGGCGATGGGCGGTTCACCTTCTCGAAGCGCTTCAACCAGGCCGGTCGTACGCTCGTGGCCGAGGCGTGGGGTGACCTGAGTTCACCGGACCAGCTCTCGAACTTGACCTCGACCACGCTGCTCAGCAACGGCCAAGGTGGTACGACGACGCGCGACATCCTGCAGTCGCAGCTTCGCGACAGCCGGACCTTCACGACCGGCCAGCGCCTGGGCCTTACGGAACCGCTCGGAAAGGGGAAGAGCCTCGAGCTCTTCGGCCAGCATCGGGCGATCTCGGAGGACCAGACCTACGATGTGAATGACCTTGGCAGTGGAACGCCGGTTCTCAATACTGATTTGAGCCGCGCCTTCGACCGGACGTACAGCTACCTCCAGGGCGGGACGCGCTTCGCCAGCAGTAGCGCGGCCATTCGGTGGGTCCTCGGCCTTGAGGTGCAGTCGTCTGACCTCCAAGGCAAGATCATCGGTCGGAGCGATTCCATTAACAATGGTTTCACCAACGTGCTCCCCTCGGCGAACCTCCGTTACCAGGTCAATCAGGGCAGCAACGTCAGCGTGAACTACCGGACCTCGACCCGGGACCCTTCGCTGAGTGAACTGCAGCCGTTCGTCGACAATACGGACCCGCTCCGGACCTACGCCGGCAATCCAAACCTGACACCGGAGTACCAGCACAATTTGCGGGCCGACTTCCGGCAGTTTGACCAGTTCACGTTCCGCAGCATCTATCTGTATGCGAATGTGGGGTACAATCGCAACCAGATCGTGCAGTCGCGGCTCGTCGATCTGCAAGGACGTCAGTCGGTGATGCCGATCAACCTTGGTGACGGCTGGAACAGCAACGTCGGCGCCAACTACGGCACGCCGATCCGCTCGATCGGCGCGCAGGTGGACGTTGACTACAGCTTCTCGCGGTCAACCGGCCAGGAACTGGTCAACGACGTCACCAACGAGAGCCGCAACTCGTCGCACAACATCGGCGTGCGTTTGCAGAACCGGGACAAGGAGATTTTCGACCTCAACGCCGGTGCGCGGTGGGGCTTCAACAAGGTGGCGTATTCCATCAACAGCGCCCTCGATCAGAGCTACGTGAACAGCACCTATTACGGGAGCGGCACGTGGTTCCTCACCGAGACCTTGTCCGCGAGCGCCAACGCGAACTATCAGGTCTACGACCAGAGCCTCTTCGGACCGCGCGACAACATCTTGATGCTCGGTGCCTCAGTCGGCCAAAAGATGCTGGACAACCGGGCGGAGATCAGTCTCGTCGGGGTCGACCTGCTCAATGAGAACAACGGGATCTCGATTTCGAGCTCCAGCAGCTACATCCGTCAGCGCCAGTCCCCGACGCTCGGGCGCCGGGTGATGGTACAGTTCAGCTACCAGCTCGGTTCGAATCTCGCGCCCCGTGGTGGCGG
>JAHECN010000109.1 GCA_024641735.1 Gemmatimonadota bacterium
AAAGGGCGCCATCCCCGGTCAGGGCGAGCCCTGATCCGATGGAAATCGACCCGTCACCCCCGGCCGACCCACCCACCGTCGAGACCCAGCGGAGCGCGCCGATCCCGGTCAGGGATGCGATGTAGGCGTCTGCGGCTCCTGCGGCCCCCTGAGCGACCTTGATCGTGGTTCCGGCGGTCGGGTCGAAGTCCACGCTCCCCGAAAACCAGCCCGAGAGGTAGAAGTTCCCTTCGGCGTCCACGGCGAGCGACTGGACCCCGTCGTTCCCGATCCCACCGATCCGATACGGCGTCCCCACGGACTGGCCGCCTGGAGCGAAGCGATTGATGAAGATGTCAGAGCTGCCCTGCGAGATGACGATCGCCGTCCCAGGGCCGCCGTCGAGATCAGCCGTCCCGGTGAACTGACCCACCAAGACCAGCGTGCCGCCGGGTTCGAAGACGAGCCCGTTCCGCGCGAGGTATTCCGACCCTGCCCCGCCGCCACGCACCGCCCACTGGAGTGAGAGTGACGGCGCAAGACCTGCGAGGAAGAAATCCGTCTCGCCCGCGGAGATGAGGACGACAGGAGTGGAGCCAGCGCCGAAGATCCCGGTGCCGGTGAACTCACCCCCGACGATCACGTCGCCACTGGGCGAGCGTGCCAACGTCGTGCCCACGTCGTCGCCCGTTCCACCGAGCTGGGTGACACTCTTGAACGCGCCATCCGCGCCGTAGCGCGCCACGAAGGCGTCGCCCGCGCCGCGCGAGATGAGCAGCGAGGTTCCAATGCTCTGATCGAAATCCACCGTTCCCGCAAAGCGACCGGTGACGAGGATGTCACCGTTCGGTTCGACGAGGACGTCACGTGCGTCCTCATTTTCGCCGGGCCCACCGATCGCGATCATCCACTCGCAGGCGCCGCCGGAGGAGATCTTGGCGAGAAACGCGTCGCGTGTGCCGAGCGTGAGGATGGTGCGGCCACCACAACTCGCACCCGAGGACAGCAGGCCGGTGACCACCGACCCGCCATCGGGCGTCAGTGCGATATCCGCGGGGAGGTCAACACCTGTCCCACCAAACGCGAAGACCCAAGCGAGCGAACCATCATTGCGATACTTGGCGACCACGCCGTCGGCGGGACCGATCGCGGTGCGTGCCGTGGCGCTGCTGCTCGGGTCGAAATCCACCGTCCCGGAGAAGTAGCCGGTGACGGTCGCGTTGCCGAGCCCGTCGACAACAACGCCGGTCGCGAAGTCGGGGCCGAAGGCGCCGAGCTTGAACGGGAGATTCGGCACGACAGCCGGCGGTGGCGGTGGTGGAATGGGCGTGCCGGGGCCGGTGACGTCGGGCTCGAACTCGGCGCGGCAGCTGGCCAGCGCGAGGGTGACCAGCAGCAGGGCGCTGGCGCGGCGGATCATGGTGTGTGGAATCATGCCTACAGAGTATCGACAGGGGCCACTGAGGACAAACTCCGGTGTCGCCAGGCCCCTAATGATTGGGGGGTGGAACCGGCGAAAGGCCAGCAGTGAGAAGTCGATACCGACAGGTGACCCACGGTCACCCGTGGGCAGCGTGCATCATGGATTCGGCCGGACGTCACTGGCACGTAGCGGACTTCCGCTACGTTACTAGGCTCGATCACGTATCTGGCGCTCGCCGCCGACTGTGGAGCACCACTTTGCCAAGGTTCGTCCCTATACACCTGTCCCTGATCACCGCCATTACCCTCTGGACGGGGGTGACCGGCTGCGATTCGCCAACCGAAGCACTACCCATCCCAGCGCTCCCAGGGTTGGATACCGTGGTGGTACCGCCGCCCGTGGACACGGTGGCGCCGCCGGTGGATTCAATGGTGCCGCCGCCGGTGGATACGGTGGTGGTGCCACCGCCGGTGCAATCAACACGCCTGCTAGTGACCCCGACGCGGATGGCAACGTGGCGACGGATGGTGGCCGAGCGGCACCCCCTCGCCATCCTTGCCGATGCCAATTGCCAGGGGAACCGCTACGGCGATACCGGCCTCTGGTGTGCGTGGTGGTACATGGCGACGGGCGACACGGTCGCCGGCCGCAAGGCGGTCGGTATCTGGATCACCCTCACACCGCCTGGGGCCGGGGACAACGAACGGCGCGAACAGTTCATCGAGCGTGCTGTACTCTATGACTGGTTTTGTAGCAGCGGGACGGGTATCGCGACCCAAACGGAGTGCGCCACCGTCCGCTCGGCGCTCACCCAATGGAAAACGGCCTGCATGAGCGCGCGGTCCAACGACAGCGACCTGACGACGGGGTGCTATTTCGGACGGGTGACGTTCGCCTTTGCGACGGGCGACCTTTCCGACATTGCGGCGGCGGGCGGGCTCGACCGCACGGGATTCAACCGTACGACCCCTCGGAACTCAGTGGGGGGGTACTTCGATCATTTGGACGGGGGCGCGCTTGGGGAATCCTCGCACTACGACCTTGGGACCGCGCTGCTTGGGTTGATGGGTGTCGAAGTGGTCAAATCGGCGACAGGAGTCGACCACTTCCCGGAATTCGCGGTCGCCGACCTTGCGCGTTTTCATGTCGCCGCCACCACCGGTGATTTGGAACAGTGGGTCCAGTATTGGGATACCCAGAATCCACGCGACCGGACGGACCGATTGTACAAGCGGATGACCCTCTGGGGAGCGATTCAAGGGGTCACGAAGGACCCTGCCCTGCACGCTATGATGGCGGACTTCACCGCGAAATATCCGCAGAATGGTGACCGGAGCTTCGCGGACCCGTGGGCACGGGCGTTGCTCTTTGTCGACCCCTACGCGCCGATCGGAGCACCGTGGTACGGGACCTGGCTCGCGAATGGCCATGGCATGATCTACTCCCGCCAGCCGACGCAAACGCTCTGGCTTGCGGCGTACAATCGCACCTACGAGGACCATGAATACAATCATCTCTTCAATGTGCAGGTGTACAAGAACGGCGAATGGGCCCTGACAAACCCACTGGGGTACGCCGGTTTTGCATCGCAGGTCACGGCGTCCAACGGTCTGTCGCTCGCTGGGTTTGGGTCGATGTACACGGGCGGAGCGACGTGGGCCACGAGTGGCAACGGGTGGATTGCCATTGCAGGCAAGACCGATGGCTCCGCGTTCCCACCAGGATCGTGGGATCGTCCCGCTGGCTTCATCCGGTACGCGGGCCGCACGTCGGTCGCCGGTACGGTGGGAGCGACCACCGTGGTGATCACCCGCGACACGGTCGACATGGATGATCCGCGCACGCTGCCGAAGTTTGACCGATACTACGCGGCAGGGATGGCGTACCCGCATCAGGCATGGATCAACGGCGCCGACGGCAAGCCATGGACGATCTGGCACGCGCCGGTGCGGCCCACCGAGAGCGGTAACGTCCTGACGTGGACGACTGCGCGCGGGCAGCCCGTCCGCGTGGAGGTGCTGTCCGATCAGTCAATCCAAATGACAACTCACGACGAGACCGTACTATGGGGTCTCGGCTCGGGTTCCATCTTTGACAGTGAACTCGGCTGGCAGGTCCGCGCCAATACCGCCGCGCCCGTCCTCTGGTCGGTCGTCCAAATCGGCCCACCGCTTCCCGTGACGCGCTCCGGAAATACCGTTACCGTCGGCGGGCAGGCGTGGACGCTCACCACGGCGGGAGTGGCTGGCCCCTGATCCACCAGACGCGCAACCACGCGACCGAGATCTCGCAGTCTCTCAGCCCACAACAAAGCGGCGACCCCGAGGGATCGCCGCAAACGTGTTGTCCAATAAAGCTCCCGAGACAGGACTCGAACCTGTGACCCGCTGATTAACAGTCAGCTGCTCTACCAACTGAGCTACTCGGGAATATTTGAGTCTACAACTGCGGGCGGCAAAGTAGCGAAAAGGGGTGGCGGCGGCAAGAGAGAAGGCGGAGAAAGGAGAGAAGAGAGAGGAGACAGCCATGATCACCTCTGCGGCCCACGCCGCTGGACAAAACTCCCACGCCCTCGACCCCTCTCATTTCTCGTCTCTCTTCTCTCCTGTAACATCCTTGTCACGGAGCCAGCGCCGTTCGCAGTTCGCGGATCGCGGTTCGTGGTCTCTGTCATCCCGGCAGTCCCCTTGCCAAATACGCCACGACTTTGGGAAGAGTGCCGAAGAGTCGGAAAATCAACGACTTACCATGCTGTATGAGTGATTGCTCACACGCACCATAGTAATGCGAGCACTCACTTCTGTTATTGAGCGTCCCTGTCAGCCGAAGTGACTGATTTCACTGCCATACAGCAGGCCATAAGTCGTTATGGAAAGCTGTGTTACGCCACTTTCGACACTACCATTTACCCCGCCGATCGCTACCTTGTACCCCATGACTTTGGCCCCGTTTGTCGGTCACACCGACCCGCGACACGATGCCCTGCGTGCTCTCACGCAGGGCTCGTTGCCGCAGGTGATCCTGGTGACCGGCGCGCAAGGCGTCGGCAAGCAGCGCTTCGCGCTCTGGCTGGCGCAGCGGCTGATGTGTACGGCACCAGCGGGAGAACCGTGCGGAAGCTGCGGTGGCTGCGTCCGCGTGTTGGGTCTCGTCCACCCGGACGTCCATTGGTTCGTGCCGATCGCACGGCCCAAGGCCGGCGAGCCGGAGAAGCAGATGGAAGAGGCCGCCGAGTTGCTCGGCGCGGTGATGGCCGAGCGGCGCACACAGCCGCTCTGGAGCACACCGGACGGGATGGCGAGCCACGGGATTGCGTCCGCACGGTTGGTGCAGCGTCGGGCGAGCCTGACGGCCGCAGAGGGTGGCTGGCGAGTCTTCATCATCGGACACGCCGAGCGGCTGGTCCCGCAGGAGTCGAGTCCGGAAGCAGCCAACGCGCTGCTCAAGTTGCTCGAGGAACCGCCACCGCGGACGCTCTTCGTGCTGACGGCCGCGGAACCTGGATTGGTGTTGCCGACGATTCGCTCGCGGGCCGTTCCGCTCCGACTCGGTCGGCTGACGAATACGGAAGTGATGGAGTTCCTGAGCGCCCAACGGCCGGAGCTCGCGAGGACGAAGGTGGTGGAGGCGGCACGTGGTGCGATCGGTGCCGCGCTGAACGCGGGCGATGACTCGCACGCCAAGGCGATCCGGGCGGCGGAAGAGTTCCTCGCCGCCGTGGCGGACGGCGCGGTGGCCTCGACCGAGCGGGCATTGAAGCAGGCGCCGTGGCAGGCACGCGGCGACTTCACCGCGATGCTCGACGCCTTGGCCGAGACGTTGGCCGCGCAGGCACAGGAAGCATTGACTGGATCCGTTCGGTCGATCGGCAACCCCGCCGCGAAGTTGGCCGGCGTGGAACGGGTGTTGGAAGCACGGGAGCAGGCGCAGGGGAATGTGAATCCCCAACTGCTCTTGGCGGTCTTGGCGGATGATCTGGCCCAGTTGGAGGCCGCGTGAGTCTGACGCACCTCGACGCCGAAGGGCGCGCCCGCATGGTGGATGTCGGCGAGAAGCCGATCACCCGGCGCGTGGCGATGGCCGAAGGCGAAGTGCACATGAGCGAGGCCGCGTTCGCCTTGGTGCGCGACGCGACCGCCACGAAGGGTGACGTAATCGCGGTAGCAGAGATTGCCGGCGTCATGGGGGCGAAGCGGACCGCAGACTTGATTCCGCTCTGCCATCCGGTCCCGCTCGATCGCGTGAGCGTCGCAGCAGAGCTGGTTCCGGAATGGCCCGGCGTACGGATCGTGGCAACCGCCACGGCAACCGCCCGCACCGGGATCGAGATGGAGGCCCTCGTGGCCGTGAGTGTCGCTGCCCTGACCGTGTACGACATGGTGAAGGCGGCGGATCGTGGGGCCCGGATCGAAGGGATCCGGTTGTTGGAAAAGTCCGGGGGCCAGCGCGGGAACTGGCAGGCACCCGAACGGCAAGACCCTAATGGAGGACGCATTGCATGATAAAACGACTCGCAGCGCAGATCGCCGTGCTTGGCGTGGGCGCCCTGTCCCTGATCGGACTGGGAGCTGCTTCGAATGCCATCGCCGGACGTGAACCGCTCGTGGCGCCGCTGATCGCTCAAGACTCCGTGACTGCGGAATCCCGGGTGGCAGCACTGAATGACCAACTGAAGGCCACTCGCCTGGAGCTCGAACGCGCCCATCAGGTGCTGGAGTTCTCAGGTCGCTATAGCATCCCCGCCGACCTCTCGGCGATGATCTACGACAACGCTGTTGCCGTGGGCATCACGCCCGCACTCGGCTATGAACTTGTCCGGATCGAGAGCCGCTTCCAGAACACCGCCGCGAGCAACATGGCGGCAGTCGGCCTGACGCAGCTGCAGCTGCGCACCGCACGTGCGTACGACGCCTCGCTGAATACGAGTGACTTGATGCACGCCAACACCAATTTGCGGATCGGTTTTTCCTATTTGAAGGACTTGCTCCGGCGCTTCGACAACGACATGGCGCTTGCCTTGGAGGCGTACAACAAGGGACCCACCCTCGTCGCCGCCCAGCAGGAAGCCGGGATCACGGTGAAAGGGAAGTACTCGAACGCCGTGTTGCGGAACGTCAAGCAACGCACCTGAGTACTGACACATCGCGCACGACAGAGGGGCCGACTCCACATGGAGTCGGCCCCTCTGTCGTTCCTTGTGATGCGCGGCAGTGCTCGCCTATGGGAGGCGCAACTTCTGCCCAACCCTGATCTTCCCCGACTTTCCGAGCCGATTCGCCGAGAGCAGCGATGACAGACCCACGCCGTACTTCTCCGCGATCTCGCTCACTGTCTCCCCTGAACGCACGGTGTGTGTCTTGGGGTTCGCGCTGAGCGCCCGCGTGGACGCGGAGCTTGTCGTGGTGGTTCGCTGGATCGTCAGCTTCTGCCCGGACCGAATCGCTCCCGAGGCGGAGAGTCGATTGATGCTGCGCAGCGACGCTTGCGACACACCATACCGATTGGCGATTCCGCCGAGCGTCTCGCCCCTCCGTACGATGTGCGTCCGCGTCGACGTTCCGGTGACGGCTGGCGCGATGGCCGCGAGCGCCGACGCAGGCAACGTGTTCGACACGGGAATCACAAGCGTGGCGCCCGCCCTCAACCGCGACCTGCGCGAGAGGCCGTTGGTCGAGCTCACGAGCGCGGAGGTGACACCGTAGCGCTTGGCCACGCTGGCGATCGTCTCCCCGGACTTGACGCGGTGCGTCGTGATCGCGGCGCGTTCGTTCTCCGGGACTTTGAGGTAGCGCGCCATGATCGATTCGGCCGAGCCTGCCGGGACACGAATCGCATACGTCCCACCCGGAGGCGTCACGAGTCGGAGGACATGCGGATTCAATTCGCGCACTGCATCGAGGGAGGTATCCGCCAACCGCGCGATGAGATCGAGCCCGGTCCCGCCCATCAGGATCACCGAGTCACGCGGGAAGGGCTCCACTGCCTCTGGTTGGCGGAAACCGTACTGCTCCGGTGACTTCGCAATCAACGTCGCCGCGATCAACTTCGGGACGTAGTCGCGCGTCTCCTGGACGATCAGGCGCGTGTCGGCCAACGAGAAGAACGCCTCGTCGCTGCTGAGGTCAAGCGGCTCGTCCCCCTGCCCCATGGTGGCGTTCATCCGATCAAGCGAACGCCCGACCCGCCCGGCACCGGCGTTGTACGCCGCGGCCGCGAGATAGTAGGAACCAAAGCGCTCCGTGAGGTCGCGCAAATGCCGAGCGGCGGCATCGGTGGCCTTGATGGGATCGCGACGCTCATCCACCCAGCCGTCGATCCGCAGCCCATACCCCTTCCCCGTCGCCGGCATGAACTGCCACATCCCAACGGCCTTCGCGCTGCTCACCGCCACAGTCGAGAACCCTGACTCGATCAGTGCCAAGTAGACGAGGTCGCCGGGGAGCCCACGTTCCGTCAACCGCTCCCGGGCGTTGGCCTCAAACCGCGGCATCCGGTCGAGCCAGATCTGGAAGCGCTCGCTCCCGCGACCGGAAAAATAGTCCAGGTAATAGCGGACCCTGGGATGATCGACGTAGTCCGCCACGTTCAGATCGAACGTCGGCGTCTCGATGTTCAACTCGGGGAGTGAATCGGGGATCGCGGCCTGCAGTGACTCCAGCGCCGCGACATCGGCCGCAGAATCGCGGACCACTTGGGCCGCTGCCGGCGCACGGAGGGGAGTCGGCCGAATTGCCCGCTCGGGCGTTGCCCGCGGAGCCTCGGTGACAGGGCCACTACCTGAATCCATCGGCCGTGTCTCGACGGCCAACCGACCACAGCCGGTACCCAGCACCAGCACAACAGTGAGCAAACGCAGACGCATGCAAAGGCCTCCAGCGGGGCGAGGGCGAGCAAAAGAAGGTACGGTCGAGGCCTCCCCCCGACAACCACTCAGCATCGGCCGCGTGGTCCCATCATGATAGGACGCGTCAGGTGACGGCATCGTTGCGTTGCAGTCCGCGACGCGTCCCCGTGGCCACCACGCGCTAGGCGCGCACCAGCCGGGCAAAAGCTTCCTGCAGTTGTGCAGTGACCACACCGGGCCACGCCGTGCCAATTTCGCGATTATCCAGCGAACGGATCGGAATCAACTCACTCGCCGTCCCCGTGAAGAACGCCTCATCGGCCGTATAGACGTCGTAGCGATTGAGCATCGTCTCCTGGAAGGGAATCTCCATCGCGATGGCCAACT